>MUNB01000666.1 GCA_002154345.1 Streptomyces griseus | reverse complement strand
CACCACCACCGTTCCCGCCCGCCCACCATCCCCACCGGAGGGTAAAGATGCCTCGCACCACCACTCCCGCATCCGCATCCGTATCCGCGCCCGTCTCCGCATCGGTCGGCGCCCTCCCCTGGGAGGAGCTGGTCACCTCGGCGCTCCTGGGGACCGACCGCCGGCCTCCGACGCCGCGCGGCGGCCCCGTACCGCCCGCCGCTGTTCCGACGGCCCTGCTGGACGCCGTCGCGCTGCACACCGTGCGGCGGCGGGCCGGGCTGCTGCCCGCCGTTCCGGCGGCCCGGCCCGAGCCCGCCGCCCCCGATCCGCGCCCGGCGCTCCCCGAGGCCGCCCGGCACCGGCTCGCCCATCTGCTCGCCGATCGGGCCGCGCCCTCGGGCGGCGGGCGGCGCGGGACCGCGCCCGACCTCACCGAGCTGATTCCGCAGTGGCTAGCCACCGCCAACCGCAGGGGGTTCCGCGCCCCGGCGGCCCTGTTGCCGCCGCTGCTGGACGCCGCCCGCGCCCGGACGGACCTGCGCCCGCAGGCGCTCGCGTTCGCCGGGCCGCGCGGTCTGTGGCTGGCCGCGCTGAATCCGGACTGGAAGTTCGCCCTGCGGGGCTCCGCGAGCGGCACGCTCCGGCCCGACACCGAGGACCCGGATGCGGTGGGCCGGCTGTGGGAGGAGGGGCTGTTCGCGGAGCGGGTCGCGCTGCTCGACGCCGTACGGGCGCAGGATCCACCCGCCGGACTGGCCCTGCTCGCCACCACGTGGTCGGTGGAACGGGCCGAGGACCGGCTGATGTTCCTGGACTCCCTGCGGTCCGGTCTCGGGGCCGACGACGAGCCGTTCCTGGAGCAGGCCCTGTCCGACCGCAGCCGCAATGTGCGCGCCACCGCCGCCGAACTGCTGTCCGCCCTGCCCGCGTCGGCGCTCGCCGGCCGGATGGCGGACCGCGCGATGTCCTGCGTCAGCCCCGACCGTACGGGAGACGTCGTCTCCATCTCCGTGGAGGCGCCGCACGAGTGCGACGCGGGTATGCAGCGTGACGGCGTCGCCGCGGTGCCGCCGACGGGCCGGGGCGAACGGTCCTGGTGGCTCGGGCAGTTGGTGGAGGCCACCCCGCTCGGTGTCTGGGAGCAGCGGTTCGGCGGGCGACCGGCCGAGGAGGTCGTGGCCCTGCCCGTCGCCGACGACTGGGCCGGGGAGCTGCACGCCGCCTGGTGCCGGGCGGCGGTGCGACAGCGGAATCCGCGCTGGGCCAGGGCCCTGCTCGGGCGCCCCTCGGCTCCCCCGGCGAGCAGCCCCGGGACGGCCTCGATCGCCGAGCGCTCGAAGCTCCTCGCGATCCTGGACCAGGACGAACGGGCTGTCTGGGTCGCGGAGTTCATCGCCGCGCACGGCCTGTCGGAGGCGTTCCAGCTGCTCGGGGTGTGCACGGTCCCCTGGGCCGGGCCGCTCGGACGTGCGGTGGTCGACGCACTCGACATCGCGCGGGACGGCGGGAGTTACCCGTGGAGCTTCAGCGGAGTGATGGGCCTCGCGGAACGCTGCCTGGATCCGGCCGAGGCCGACCGGCTGGAGGTCCTGACGGCCGCGCAGGACGAGCAGGAGGGGGCGTCACCGGGAGCGGGCGGCTACTGGTCGGAGGCCTTCCAGCGCCTGGTCTCCACGCTGCGGCTGCGCGCCACGATGGAGGCGGAGCTGATGACCTGACCAGGACGCGCACGTCGCGCCGAGCCGGCCCACCACCCCGCAGCCGCCCGCGGCCGGCCGCGGGCGGCTGCGGGGTGGTGGGCCGGCTCGGCGCGACGTGCGCGTCCTGGTCAGGTCATCAGCTCCGCCTCCATCGTGGCGCGCAGCCGCAGCGTGGAGACCAGGCGCTGGAAGGCCTCCGACCAGTAGCCGCCCGCTCCCGGTGACGCCCCCTCCTGCTCGTCCTTCGCGGCCGTCCGGCCCTCCAGCCGTTCGGCCTCGCCCGG
>MUNB01000665.1 GCA_002154345.1 Streptomyces griseus | reverse complement strand
CCGCCCGGCCGCATGCCCCACTCCCCCAGCACCCGGTCCCGGTGCCGCGCGCGGGCCGTGAGTTCGCGGAGCTGGGTGTGGGTGTCGGGCGGGAGAACCAGGTCGTCCCAGGTCACCGTGGGTTCGATGCGGCGGGCCAGGCGGTCCAGGCCCGCCGCGTTCTGAGCGCGGGCCCCACGGCGTACGTGGTCCGCGGTGAGTTCGCCGCCCGCCAGACGGGCCGCCTGGGCGGCGGAGCGGGCGGCTCCGGTGATCTGTTCCGGGGTGAGGAGGAAGGGGGCCAGCAGGTGGTCCGGGGCGATGGCGGGCGGGAGCGGCGCATCCTCCCGAAGACGGTACGCCTCACGCCACAGCGCCCCCCGCGCCGACGGCTCCACCCGGGGCGCGTGCAGCAGCAGCGGTGGGGCGGCCGACCACGACGCGTCCCAGGGCGCCCGCCCCACCAGGACCGTCGGGACCGGGGTCGCCGTGAGGAGCCGCAGCAGCCCCGGGCGCTCCCGGGCCACCGCGTCCAGCGGCGCGCACACCAGGCCCGCCCCGGTCAGCCGCGCCTCCCGCACCAGCGCCCGTACCGCCTCGGCGGGCGACGGGTCCTCCGCCAGCCGGGCCAGGTCCAGGCCCAGCACCCGCCGGCCCGCCGCCCTCAGCGCCGACGCCGCCAGCGCCGTACCCGCACCGCCCTGGTCCTCGCTCAGGTAGGCCAGCGCGCCGCCCTCGGCCAGGACGCCGGCGAGCGGGGCCGGATCGCCCACCCCGGGCACCGCCTGCCACGGGGCCAGCAGCTCCGCCAGCCGGGGGTCCGGGGTGTCGTCGCCCAGCAGGTGCGCGGCCACCCGGTCCGGAACCCGCAGCGCGCGGCTCAGGAACGGGCGGTTCAGGTCCTCCGCCAGCAGCAGGCCGCCCGCCCGCAGCGGCGCCCCCGCCGCCAGCCGGGCACGGGCCGCCGGATCGGAGAGGGCCACCCCGCACAGGCCCAGGGCCAGCCCGATGGACGGGCGGCGCCGGGACACGTCGTCGTTGAGGTAGCCGTAGAACGCCTCGAAGCGGTCGTCCAGATCCGGTACGAGCGCGATGAGCAGGATCTCCGTGTCGAGCGCGGTGAGGCCGAACTCCCTGGCGAGGGAAGCCAGTCGGGAATCCTCGCTCTCGGCAGGGAGCCCGTCGAGTCCACCCTCGGCCGAGCTACCGGCCAAGGCGGGAAGCCCTCGCGCGCCTTCGGCCGAGGCATCAGCCAACGCGGGAAGCCCCCCTGCACCCTCGGCCGAGGTACCGCCCAACGCGGAAAGCCCCCGCGCACCCTCGGCCGGGGTTCCCTCCACCGCGTCCCCCGCCAGGGCGCCGTCCACCTCCGGAAACCCCCGCGCCCCCTCATCGTCCAGCAGCCGCGCGATGCTCTCGTCCGTCAGATACAGGCCCCGGAAGTCGTCATCCGGGTCCGGGTCCGTGCTCCGCCGCAGCTCCACCGCGTGCCGGATGCGCCGCTCCACGGCCGCCGCCCGCGCGAGCAGATGGCGGAGGTCCGGGCCTACGGCGTCCCGCGCCGTCATGCGTCCCCTTCCTCAGGTGGTGTCCCCCGCCGCTCCGTGATGCGCAACGACACCGCCCGACCACCGCGCTCACCGCCCGCACCGCCCCGCGCCGCCGGTTCCCGCACCGGGCGGCCCGGACGCGACCCGTACACCGGCAGACCCGGCCGGCCCGGCTGCGCCTCCGTCGCGCCCGCGCCGGTGCCGACGCCCGCGCCCTCCCCGAGCCCCGGCCCGGGCATGTCCCCGAACTCCGCCCGCAACCCCTCGTCGCCCACCGGCGGGCCCGCCTCGTAGACCGGCGAGGCGGTCACCGGAACGCTGATCACCAGGTCCAGCGAGGGCTTCAGTTCGCCGCCGAGCGCGCTCCACACATCGGCGAACGACCTGTCCTCCGGCGGCGGCAGCGCGATCGACATCGGGACCGCGGCCCCGACCTCGGCCAGCGAGCCCGCCAGCCGCTCCGGCGGCAGCGCCTCGTACCGCAGCAGGCACGCCAGGAGCGAGGAGAGCAGGCGGTGTTCGTCCTCCGGGCGCTTCGTCCACGCCGTGATCAGGTACGACAGCTTGAAGAAGCGGGGCGGGCGGCGGCGCGCGACGATCGCCCCGCGCTCGTCGTACTCGTTGTGCAGGCCGCGCTCCCGCCGCCGCATGTCCTCGCGGATGTCGTAGAGGTAGAGGTTGACCATCGGCGCGTTGACCTTGGCCGCCCACTCCCGGGTCGGGGCGTCGAAGACCACCGCGATCTGGCGGCCCTCCAGCACCTCGGCCCGGATCAGGGCACGCAGGACGTCGTCCACTTCATGGATCATCCGGTGACCGCCTCCGACGCGAAGAGCAGGCTCGCGAAGAGCAGGCCCATGAGGAGCAGGCTCATGAGCGGCCCGCGAAGTCCGGTGGCTGCAGGTTGCGTTGCACGACCAGCACCGGTTTCCGCAGGCGCGGCAGATCGCGGGCCTCCGCCCGCAGGACGCGCGGGCCCAGCGTGTCCTTCCGCAGGACCAGCACCTGCACCTCGAAGGCGCCGTCCCGGCCGACCCGTACACCGGACCGGTCCGCGGTGATGCCGATGTTCCACGTGAAACGTACGGTCTCGCCCGGCGGATAGTCCTTGCCCCGGGCCAGTACCGGCTGCCCCGGTTTCGCCACCTGCGGGGTGACCGTGAGCGAGGGCTTGAGGACCCGCAGCCGGTCGATGTCCTGGTTGTTCGCCACGCGCCGGTCGGGCAGGGTGCCGCGCACCGTGGCCCGTACGTCACCGGTGACCGCGTCCCGGTAGGTCGCCGTCTGCGTCACCTCGACCCGGCCCCCGGCCGGAATCGTGCAGGGCCGGGCCGCCGTGCACCGGCTCAGCGCGGGCAGGCTGCGGTCCTTCGCCTCGGCGGTCCTCGGCCAGCTCGCCCCGAGGACGACTCCGGTCGCCGTGTCCGGACCCGCGTTGGTGATCGTGAACCGGGCGAGCGCCGGCCGGCCCACGTACGTACGGTCCGGGCTGACATCGGCCCGTACCGCGAGGTCCGAGGCCGGAGGCGGGGGCGGCGGCGGAGTGGGCGGTTCCAGGACCTCGAACCGTGCCGTGTCCGCCCCCGTGTTGCCCGCCGAGTCCGTGGCCGTAC
>MUNB01000664.1 GCA_002154345.1 Streptomyces griseus | reverse complement strand
CGGCGGCCAAGGAGCGCGGCGAGGCGGTCGCCTCGCTGATCGCCGCGGAGTACCCGATCTACGGGCGGTACGGCTTCGGCCCCGCCGCCTGGGCCGCCGAGTGGGAGGTCTCCGTGCCCCGCGCCGGGCTCGACCCACGCCGCTCCGGGCAGCCGGCGGGCGGCGGCCGGGTCGAGATGGTCGACGGCGCGGAGATCCGCAAGACCGGCCCCGAGGTGCACGCGGCGCTGGCGGCCCGGCAGCCCGGCGTCGTCGGCCGTGGCGAGCGCTGGTGGCGGACCCGTACGGGCGTCGCGCCCCGCGCGGCCCACGAGACCTGGACCGAGCCGTTCTACGTGGTGCACCGCACCGCAGACGGCACGGTCGACGGCCTGCTGGTGTACGGGGTGGACGACAAGTGGGGCGACTCCAAGCAGCCCCTGAACACCGCCTCCGTACGGGACCTGATCGCGGCGAACCCGGCGGCCGAGCGGGCCCTGTGGCACTACCTCTGCTCGGTCGACTGGATCACCACCGTCCGCTCGGGCTACCGCGGACCCGACGACCTGCTCCCGCTGCTGCTCCCCGACCCGCGCGCGGCNNGCCGCGCGCCCTGGAGGCCCGGACCTACGGCACCGAGGCCTCGCTCGTCCTGGAGGTGCGGGACGAGGCGGGCCTGGCCGGCGGCCGCTTCCTGCTGGACGCCTCGCCCTCCGGCGCGCGCTGTACGCCGACCACCCGGAGCGCCGATCTGGCCCTGGGGGTGGGGGAGTTGTCCACGCTGTATCTGGGCGACGAGTCCGTGCGGCGGCTGGTGGACCTGGGCCGGGCCGAGGAGCCGCGGGCGGGCGCGGCGACGACGGCGG
>MUNB01000663.1 GCA_002154345.1 Streptomyces griseus | reverse complement strand
GGGCACCTGGGGGAGTGCTCGACGGATGACTTCACCGTACGCGACCGGACCGACACCGACCAGGGCCGTCACGCCCCCGGAGGCCGCCCCGCTGGGCCCGGGTGCGCAGCCGGGGCCCCCTGCCGGGCAGAGGCCGCGACGGCCGCACAGGTTAAGGTCTGACCGACAGCACACAGGAGGCACAAGAGTTGATCTACGGCGCAATGAAGTTCTCCATCGGCGGGTCCCTGAAGCTCGCCTTCCGGCCGTGGGTGGAGGGCCTGGAGAACATCCCCGAGCGCGGTCCGGCGATCCTCGCGAGCAACCACCTGTCGTTCTCCGACTCGTTCTTCCTCCCGGCCGTGCTGGACCGCAAGGTCACGTTCATCGCCAAGGCCGAGTACTTCACCGCACCCGGAGTGAAGGGCAAGCTCACCGCCGCCTNNATCTA
Organism: Streptomyces griseus; assembly: GCA_002154345.1. Taxonomy (GTDB): domain Bacteria; phylum Actinomycetota; class Actinomycetes; order Streptomycetales; family Streptomycetaceae; genus Streptomyces; species Streptomyces caviscabies. The sequence goes on along the minus strand of MUNB01000663.1, from coordinate 12,843 downwards.
CCCCGAGGGCACCCGCTCGCCCGACGGCCGCCTCTACCGGGGCAAGCCCGGCGGTCTGGCCCGGGTCGCGCTGGCCACCGGAGCCCCGGTGATCCCGGTCGCCATGATCGACACCGAGAAGATCCAGCCGCCCGGCCAGGTGATGCCCAAGCTGATGCGCCCCGGCATCCGGATCGGCAAGCCGCTGGACTTCAGCCGCTACCAGGGCATGGACGGCGACCGCTTCATCCTGCGCTCGGTGACCGACGAGGTCATGTACGAGATCATGAAGCTCTCCGGCCAGGAGTACGTGGACATCTACGCCACCGCCGCCAAGCGCCAGATCGCCGACGAGGCGAAGGCCAGGTCGGAGGAGGCGAAGGCCAGGGCCGACGAGGCGAAGCGGGCCCAGAAGCAGGCCGCCGCGAGCGACGAGAACGGAACGGAACGGTCCGGCGCGTAACCGCGTCGTTCACCGTCCGGGGGGTGGGCCATGGCCAAGCGTGAGCGGGTCGTACGGATGTCGGTCGAGCTGCCGCTGTGGCGTGCGCTGACGGGCTACCGCGTCCTGACGATGATCTACGCGGTGCTCCTCGCGATCTTCGGCAAGGACAACGCCGGCCAGCAGAGGTTCGAGCGGCCCTGGGTGGCCGTCGCGTATCTGGCGTTCCTCTTCGTCTGGACGCTCGCCACGCTGCCGAAGGTCCGCTCGGCGGCGAGCTGCACCAAACGCTTCCTCGTCGCCGACCTGGTCGTCGCGCTGACCGGCATCCTGCTCACCCCGCTCGCCGACTTCGACAGCCAGTCCTTCGACGGCCCGACGCTGCCGTCGATCTGGACGGCCGGCGCGGTCCTCGCCTTCGCGATCAAGGGCGGCTGGCGGTGGGCGGCCTTCGCCTCCACCTTCGTCGCCGCCGCCAACATCATCCAGCGCGGCGAGCCCAGCCGGGACACCTACCACAACGTCCTGCTGGTCTGGGTCGCCTCCATCGCCATCGGGTACGTCGTCGAGGTCGCCCGCGCCAGTGAGCGCACCCTCGCCCGCGCCCTGGAGATCGAGGCGGCCACCCGCGAACGCGAACGGCTCGCCCGCGACATCCACGACAGCGTCCTCCAGGTCCTCGCCATGGTGCAGCGCCGGGGCACCGCCATCGGCGGTGAGGCGGCCGAGCTGGGCCGGATGGCCGGGGAACAGGAGGTCGCCCTGCGCACCCTGGTCTCCAGCGGCCTGGTCCCGCCGACCCGGGTCTCCGAGGACGCCGCCGAGGGCGCCGTGGTCCGCACGGTCGAGGTGGACGAGGCGGACGAGGCGGAGCGCTCCGGCGACGGGGTCACCTGTGACCTCAGGGCCCTGCTCGCCCCGCACGCCGGATCCCGGACGAGCTTCGCCGAACCGGGCGCCCCGGTGCTGCTGCCCGCCGCGTCCGCCCGGGAGCTGGCCGCCGCCGTCAGCGCCGCCCTGGACAACGTCCGGGTGCACGCCGGCCCGGACGCCCAGGCGTGGATCCTGGTCGAGGACGAGCCGGACGAGGTGATCGTCACCGTCCGGGACGACGGCCCCGGCATCCCGGAGGGGCGGCTCGCCCAGGCGGAGGGGGAGGGGCGGCTCGGGGTCGCGCTGTCCATCCGCGGCCGGCTGCGCGACCTGGGCGGCACGGCAGAGCTGATCTCGGTGCCCGGACAGGGCTGCGAGGTCGAGTTGAAGGTTCCGAAAGCACCGAAGGTTTCCCGGGGGAAGGCAGGATCGGCCCGATGAGCACGAACACACCGCAGGACGAGCAAGGGGCGGCGGACCGGCCCATCAAGGTGATGGTCGTCGACGACCACCCCATGTGGCGCGACGCGGTCGCCCGCGACCTGGCCGAGTCCGGCTTCGACGTCGTCGCGACCGCCGGGGACGGCCCGCAGGCGGTCCGCCGGGCCAAGGCCGTGGGCCCGGACGTCCTGGTCCTCGACCTGAACCTCCCCGGCATGCCCGGCGTCCAGGTCTGCAAGGAGCTCGTCGGCTCCCACCCGGGCCTGCGGGTCCTGGTCCTCTCCGCGAGCGGCGAGCACGCCGACGTCCTGGAGGCGGTGAAGTCCGGGGCCACCGGCTATCTGCTGAAGTCCGCCTCCACCCAGGAGCTGACCGACGCCGTCCGCTCCACCGCGGCCGGCGACCCGGTCTTCACCCCGGGCCTGGCCGGGCTGGTCCTCGGTGAGTACCGCAGGCTCGCCTCCGACCCCGCACCCGTGGCGTCGAACGAGCCCAAGGCCCCGCAGCTCACCGACCGGGAGACCGAGGTGCTGCGGCTGGTCGCCAAGGGGCTCTCGTACAAGCAGATCGCCGAACGCCTGGTCATCTCGCACCGCACCGTGCAGAACCATGTGCAGAACACCCTCGGCAAGCTCCAGCTGCACAACCGGGTGGAGCTCGTGCGCTACGCCATCGAGCGCGGCCTCGACGACGTCTGATCCGGCGGGCCCGGAAGCAGCGCCGTAATATGCGCGATATTCGCGTATATGCGGCGCTGCCCCTGTCCTGCCCTCCAGACACAGCTCGGGAGAACCCGTGGAAATCCTGGCCTTCGGTGTGCAGTCCGACGAGAAGCCCCTGATCGAGAAGGCCTTCGAGGGGCTGCACGAGGTCCGCTGCCTGGACGTCTTCCTGAACCGGGACACCGCGCCCATCGCGGCCGGTCACGAGATCATCTCCACCAGCGTCAACGCCGACCTCGGCTCCCCGGTGCTCCAGACGCTCGCCGCGGGCGGCACGCAGATGATCGCCCAGCGCTCCACCGGCTTCAACAACATCGACCTGGAGGTCGCCGAGCGCCTGGCCCTGCGCGTCGCCCGGGTCTCGTACTACTCGCCGTACTCGGTCGCCGAATTCGCCTGGACGCTCGCCATGGCCGTCAACCGGCGCATCATCCGCGCCGCGAGCCGCACCCGTGACTTCGACTTCCGCCTCGACGGACTGCTCGGCCGGGACATGCGCGGCCGGACCGTCGGCGTGCTCGGCACCGGGAAGATCGGCGAGGCGTTCACCCGGATCGCCCACGGCTTCGGCATGAAGCTGCTCGGCTGGGACGTGGCCCGGAACCCGGCCTGCGTCGAACTGGGCATGGAGTACGTCGACAAGGACCGGCTGTTCGCCGAGGCCGACCTGATCAGCCTGCACGTACCGCTGCTGCCCAGCACCCAGCACATCATCGACGAGGCCGCCCTCAAGGCGATGAAGGACGACGCGATCCTCGTCAACTCCAGCCGCGGCGGCCTCATCGACACCGCCGCCCTGGTCACCGAACTGCGCGCGGGCCGCTTCCTCGGCGTCGGACTCGACGTGTACGAGGCGGAGGCCGGACTGTTCTTCCTCGACAAGTCGCTGGAGGGCATCGACGACGACACCCTCGCCCGCCTGGTGACCTTCCCGAACGTCGTCGTCACCTCCCACCAGGCGTACTACACCGAGGACGCGGTGGGCCAGATCGTCGACGCGACCGTCCAGAACGTCACCGACTACCTGGCCCGCCGCCACAGCGAGAACGTCCTCGTACCCAGGACTCCCTAGAGGGCGCCCTGCCTCAGCTCGGCACGGGCAGCCCCGCCAGCAGCTCCGTCACGATCGCCGAGCCCCGCACGGTCAGCACCGACTCCGGGTGGAACTGCACCGAGGCGAAGCCCGGTCCGCGCAGCGCGTGCAGCTCACCGCTCTCCCCGTCACGGCTCACCTCGATGCCGTGCGCGGCCAGCTCGGCGGCGGCCGGGCCGTCGCACCGAGCGGTGAAGCTGTTGTAGAAGCCCACCGTCTCCGGCCGCCCGAACAGCTCGATCCGGGTCTGCGCCCCCTGGTACGGCACGGCCTTGCGCACGATCTCCAGTCCCAGCTCCGCCGCGATCAGTTCGTGCCCGAGGCAGACGCCCAGCAGCCCGTGCCGGTGGTCCCGCACCAGCTCGGCGGTGATCTCGCGCAGCAGCCGCATCTTCGGGTCGGTGAGATCGCCCGGATTCCCAGGGCCGGGGCCCAGCACCACGGGCCCCTCGTGCGCCCGGACCACCTCGCGCAGCCCCGGCTCGTCGTAGCGGCGCACCGAGACGTCAAGACCGGAGGCCCGCAGCAGATGGGCCAGCATCGCGGTGAACGTGTCCTCGCCGTCCACCACCAGCGCGTGCCCGGCCAGATCCCGGACCCGCTCCTGCATCCGCAGCCAGAACGGGGCGAGGGAACCGCGCCGGTCGTCCAGCGCCGCCCGCACCCGGGGGTCGGAGGCCAGCCGCGGCCGGTCCGCCTCCGCCGTCGGGCGGCCCGGCCGCACACCGAGGGCGGCCAGCACCCCGGCCGCCTTGGCGTGCGTCTCGGCGACCTCGCTCTCCGGGTCCGAATGGCGTACGAGCGTGGCGCCGACGGGCACCCCGAGCGAGCCGTCCGGGGCGATGTCGGCGGTACGGATCAGGATCGGCGAGTCCAGCGTCTGCGCCCCGCTGGCGTCCCGGCCCAGCAGGGCCAGCGCCCCCGCGTAGTAGCCGCGGCCCCCGGGCTCGTACCGCTCGATGACCCGGCACGCGTTCTGCACCGGGGAGCCGGTCACGGTCGCCGCGAACATCGTCTCGCGCAGTACGTCCCGCACATCCAGCGAGGACTTCCCGCGCAGCTCGTACTCGGTGTGCGCGAGGTGCGCCATCTCCTTGAGCCGGGGCCCGACGACCACCCCGCCCATGTCGCCCACCGTGCACATCATCTTCAGCTCCTCGTCGACCACCATGGACAGCTCCTCGCTCTCCTTGCGGTCGCCGAGGAACGTCAGCAGGCTCTCGGCGGTGGGCCCCCCGTCCGGGTAGCGGTAGGTCCCGCTGATCGGGTTCATCACGACCGTCCCGCCGGACATCCGCACATGCACCTCGGGGCTGGCACCGACCAGCACGCGGGCCCCGGTGTGGACGACGAACGTCCAGTACGCGCCCCGCTCGCCCGCCAGCAGCCGCCGGAACAGCGCCAGCGCGTCCGCCCGCCCGAACCCGGGGATCTCGCCGCGGAACGTCCGCCGGATCACGAAGTTCGCGCCCTCGCCCTGCCCGATCTCGTCCCGGATCACCCGCCGCACGATGTCCGCGTACTCCTCGTCCGGCACGTCGAAGCCGTGGTCCGTCACGCTCACGTCATGGGCGGGCAGCGCCGCCAGCAGCTCCGCGAGCTCCAGCTCATGCGTCTCGTCGGCGACCAGCACGCTCAGCGGGGTGCCGTCGTCGCGCACGTCGAAGCCGCGCTCGGCGATCTGCCGGAACGGCACCAGGGCGAGCGCGGGCGACGCGCCCACCGGCAGATCGGCCAGCCGCTCCGCCTCCCGCACCCCGCCGATCAGCAGTTCGACGTGATCGTGGTCACGGCCGGGCGTACGCCGGCGCAGCAGGGCGAAGGGCGGGGCGTCGTCGGCGAGCAGCCGGCGGACGAGGGCGGCGGCGGACGGGGACGAGGTCTGGGACATGGGGAGCAGGTTCCTTCCGGACGGTCCGTACGGGGTCCGCAGGGGATCCGCACGGGGTTCACAGGGAGAGGAACGGCTCCTGAACACAGAAAAGGCCGCCCCTCGGGCGGCCTTCGCGAAGTGTCAGCGCGATGAATCAGCGGGCCGCCGGATGAGCGGTCCACCACCAGTTCTGGATCGAGATCTGGATCTGTTGCGTCGACATGCTGCGACCCTAGCGGACGTTCCGGGCATCGGAGCGGGTGTCTCAACTATTGAGCGCTCGAATGGACGCCCTCCGCGAACCCGTAATGTTGTCCACGTGACCGTGAACGCCAATACCTCCGTCGCCGGTGGCAACACCTGGCGAGACCTTCCCGCGGCGCAGCAGCCCGAGTACCCCGACTCCGAGGCCCTGCGCGATGTACTCGCGGACCTCGCGTCGTATCCGCCGCTCGTCTTCGCCGGCGAGTGCGACCAGCTGCGCGCCCGCCTGGGAGCCGTCGCCAAGGGCGAGGCGTTCCTGCTGCAGGGCGGCGACTGCGCCGAGGCCTTCGACGCCGTGTCCGCCGAGCACATCCGGGCCAAGCTGAAGACGCTGCTCCAGATGAGCGCCGTCCTGACCTACGCGGCCTCCGTGCCCGTGGTGAAGGTCGGCCGGATCGCGGGCCAGTACTCCAAGCCGCGCTCCAAGTCGACCGAGACCCGCGACGGCGTGACCCTGCCGACCTACCGCGGCGACTCGGTGAACGGCTTCGCCTTCACCGAGGAGGCCCGGGTCCCGGACCCGGCGCGGCTGAAGCAGATGTACCACGCGTCCTCCTCCACGCTGAACCTGGTGCGCGCCTTCACCACCGGCGGTTACGCCGACCTGCGCCAGGTCCACGCCTGGAACCAGGACTTCGTGAAGTCGTCGCCGGCCGGTCAGCGCTACGAGGCCCTGGCCCGCGAGATCGACAACGCGCTGAACTTCATGAAGGCGTGCGGCACCGACCCGGCCGAGTTCAAGGCGGTCGAGTTCTACGCCTCGCACGAGGCGCTGCTGCTGGACTACGAGACGGCGCTGACCCGCACCGACTCGCGCACCGGCGAGCTGTACGACACCTCCGGTCACATGGTCTGGATCGGTGAGCGCACCCGCCAGATGGACGGCGCGCACATCGAGTTCGCCTCGAAGGTCCGCAACCCGATCGGCATCAAGCTCGGCCCGACGACCACCGTGGACGAGGCGCTCGGTTACGTCGAACGCCTCGACCCGGACCGCGAGCCCGGCCGGCTGACCTTCATCGTCCGCATGGGCGCCGACAAGGTCCGCGACAAGCTCCCCGAGCTGGTCGAGAAGGTCACCGCATCGGGCGCGACCGTCGCCTGGGTGACCGACCCGATGCACGGCAACACCTTCGAGGCCGCCTCCGGCCACAAGACGCGCCGCTTCGACGACGTCCTGGACGAGGTCAAGGGCTTCTTCGAGGTGCACAAGGGCCTCGGCACCCACCCGGGCGGCATCCACGTGGAGCTGACCGGCGACGATGTCACCGAGTGCGTGGGCGGCGGCCACGAGATCTTCGTGGACGATCTGCACCAGCGCTACGAGACGGCCTGCGACCCCCGGCTCAACCGCAGCCAGTCGCTCGACCTGGCCTTCCTCGTCGCCGAGATGTACCGCGACCAGTAGAAGTCTCCGCCGGACACACCTGTGGGGCACGGATCGATGTGATCCGTGCCCCACAGGCCGTCCCAGGACTTTTGCGCCGCCCGGGGGACGGGTAAGGTTAGGTTAGCCTCACCGACGAAGACCGGGACGGCGCCAGCGACCGACCCGCAGGGAGGTGAACCGCATGTACGTCTGCTCCTGTTTCGGCGTGACCGAGGCGCAGGTGAAGAAGCATGTGGACGCCGGTGCCTGCACACCCCGGCAGATCGCGTCGGCCTGCAAGGCCGGCACGGACTGCGGCGGTTGCGTCCGCCGCATCCAGGCGCTGCTGGGACGCGGCGACTGCCCGCGCCGCGAGCTGCTCGACCAGCGGCAGGAGCCCGTGGTCGCCTCCGTCGCCCGCCCGGCCCTTTCCGACGCCGCCTGAGCGTCAGCTCTCCGGCTGCTCGATCAGCTGGGCGATGTAGAGCGGCTCACCGAGCTTCTCGACCAGCTCCAGCTGGGTGTCGAGATAGTCGATGTGGTGCTCCTCGTCCTCCAGGATCGACTCGAAGATGTTCGCGGACGTGATGTCGCCCTTGCCGCGCATCACCTCGATACCGCGCTTGAGGCGGTCGATCGCCTCCACCTCGACCTGGCGGTCCGCCTGGAACATCTCGGTGACCGTCTGGCCCACCCGGACATGGAAAAGCCGCTGATAGTTCGGCAGGCCGTCGAGGAACAGGATCCGGTCGGTGAGGATCTCGGCGTGCTTCATCTCGTCGAAGGACTCGGCCCGGGTGTACTTGGCGAGCTTGGTCCACCCGAAGTTCTCCTGCATCTTGGCGTGCAGGAAGTACTGGTTGATGGCAGTCAGTTCGGCGGTCAGCTGCTCATTGAGAAACTCAAGGACCTCGGGGTCGCCCTGCATGGCAAAGGTTCCTTCCAACCGGTGATCGATCTGGCAAGTTGGCCAGATCCTCGCACCGCGCTCAGCGGCCGTCCAGTAAGTGCACGCTTAGTACGAGTTGCCCGGATGGGGTCCTTCCTGGTCATGACCACCCCTGCCTGTCTGTCACCATGGAGGCATGGGTCAGCCGGAAAGCCGGGAGAATCGCGAAACAGAGCAGTCCGAGCTTCCGCCGGGACAGCGACTGCAACGCGGATGGCCGGTCACCCACTACGGGCCCGTTCCCAAGTTCAAGCCCGACCGCTGGGAGTTCCGGGTCTTCGGAGCCACCGCCGACGGTGACAAGCACTGCTGGAACCACCAGGAATTCTCGGCGCTGCCGTTCTCCACGGTCGTCGCCGATCTGCACTGCGTGACGAAGTTCAGCATGCTCGGCGCCGAATGGGGCGGGATCCCCGCCCGTACGGTCCTCGAACTGGCGCCGCCCGCCCCCGACACCACCCATGTGATGGTCTGGGCCGAGTACGGCTTCTCCTCGAACCTGCGGCTGGCGGACTTCGCCTCCGAGCACACCCTCTTCGCCACCCACAAGGACGGCGAACTCCTCACCGCCGAGCACGGTTTCCCGCTGCGTCTCGTCGTTCCGCATCTGTACGCCTGGAAGGGCCCGAAGTGGGTCCGGGGCATCGAGTACATGACGGCGGACCGGCGCGGATTCTGGGAGGAACGGGGCTACCACAACATCGGCGATCCCTGGAGCGAGCAGCGCTACTCCTACCAGGAGGAGCCCGGGGACGGCCCCGAGCTGTAGCGGCTAGCGGGCGCCGCGCAGTTCCTTCAGCCGGGCCACGTCCGCCGCGTGCCCCTCCTTGCCGCCGGGGGTCTCGATGATCAGCGGTACGCCCTCGGTCGCCGGATGCGCGAACAGCTCCCGGAAGGGCTCCGCCCCGATGTGACCGGCGCCGATGTTCTCGTGCCGGTCCTTGTGGGCGCCCACCACGTCCTTGGAGTCATTGGCGTGGATCAGCTTCAGCCGCCCCTCGCCGACCGTCTCCACCAGGAGATCGAGCGTCTGCCGCATCCCCGACGGGCCGGCCAGATCGTGCCCGGCTGCGTAGATGTGGCAGGTGTCCAGGCAGACGCCCAGCTTCGGGTGGGAATCCAGCGCCTCGAAGTACGGCCCGAAGTCCCAGGTCCGCGAGCAGAGCGAGAAGCCCTGGCCGGCCGTCGACTCCAGCAGCAGATCCGGATCGTCGTCGTGGGTCAGCTCGTCCAGCAGCGGGCGCAGGTGCTCCCGCACCTGGGCCAGCGCCTCGGAACGCGGCCGCCCGCCGGTCGCCGAACCGGTGTGCACCACCACGCCCAGCGCCCCGATCTCCCGGGCCCGCCGCAGCGAGTGGCGCAGGGACTCCACGGACTTCTCGACCGTCGCCTCGGTGTGCGAGCCGAAGTTGATCAGATAGGGGGCGTGGACGTACGCCGGGATCGAGGCCGCCGCGCACGCGGCGCGGAACAGCTCGTCCTGCGCCGGATTCCCGACGGGCGTCGCCCAGCCGCGCGGGTTGGCCACGAAGACCTGCACGGTCTCCGCCGCCAGCTCACGGGCGTACTCCAGGCCGACCTTGGCGAGACCGCCGGCCACCGGGACATGTCCGCCGACCGGATTGCGCGGTGCGTCCATCTGGTTGCTAGAACCCCTTGGTCTTGATCGTGATCGTGGACCCCTCGGGGGCCTGCTCGCCGCCGTCCACCGACTGGCTCGCGATCGTGTCGCTGAAGGAGAGGAACGGCCGCTCGACCTCCACCTCGAAGCCCGCCTCCTCCAGGGTGCTCCGCGCCTCGTCGACGTCCCGGCCGGTGACGTCCGGGACGTCCAGCATCCGGGGGCCCTTGGAGACGGTCAGCTGGACCGTGTCGCCCTCGGCGGCCTCGGTGCCCTCGGCGGGGGACTGCTCGGTGACATCGCCCTCGACCTCGGCGGAGTGCACCCGGCCGGGCAGCACCTCGGCCTTCAGCCCTTCGGCCTCCAGCTCGGCGGTGGCGTCCTCGACCGAGAGTCCACTGACGTCCGGGACCTCCACGGGGGCGCCCTTGCTGACGACGAGCGCCACGGCCGTGTCCGGGTTGCGGTCCGTGCCCGCGCGCGGATCCGTGCGGATCACCTCGCCGCGGGCCACGTCCTCGCTGAACTCCTTGGTCACCATCCCGGGGGCCAGGCCCACCTTCTTCAGGGCGCGCCGGGCGTCCGCGAGCGAGCTGCCCACCACATCGGGCACCCGCACGATCTCCGGGCCCCGCGAGACGACGAGCTTCACCGAGCCGTTGCCCCGGATCCGCTCGCCCGAGGCCGGCTCGCTGCTCACGACCGAGCCGCGCTCGACGGTGTCGCTGAAGACCCGGTCCACGCCCTTGAGCCCGAGCCCCTCGTCGGAGAGCCGCTGCTCGGCGGTCTTCTGGGTCTGGCCGAGCAGCGAGGGGACCTGGGTGAACTGGCCGGAGTTGATGTACCAGACGCCCGTGCCGATGCCGAGCGTCAGCAGTACGGCAGTGAGGATCGTGATCAGCTTGCGGTGCGGCCCGCCGAACGGGCCGCTCCGGGCGGTCCCGCGCCGGGGGGCGGCGGGGCCCGCGGGCGGCATCTCCAGCCGGCTGGTGCGGTGCACTCCGGCCCCGTCGCCGTCCGCCGGGAGGGCCCGCGGGATCACGCTCGTACGGTCGTCCGCGCCGTCGTGCGTCCCCGACAGCGCCTGCGGCGGTACGGCGTCCAGCTCGGCGTCGGTCAGCGCGGCGCGCGCCTCACGGGTCTCGGCCAGCAGCAGCACCGCGTCGTGCGGGCGCACCTCGGGATTGCGGGCGGTCGCGCTCGCCACCAGGCTGTCCAGCGCGACCGGGAGCCCCGGCACGACGGCGGACGGGGCCGGGACGTCGGAGTTGAGGTGCTGGTAGATGACCTGGGCGGCGTTCTCGCCGGTGTGCGGCTTGGCGCCGGTCAGCATCTCGTACAGCACGACCCCGCAGGCGTACACGTCGCTGCGGGTGTCGGCGGAGCCGTGCTCGATCTGCTCGGGGGCGAGATACGACACCGTGCCCAGCAGCGAGCCGGTCGTGTCGGTGGCGGTGCCGACCGCCCTGACCAGGCCGAAGTCGGCGACCTTCACCCGGCCGTCGTCCCCTATCAGGACGTTCTCGGGCTTCATGTCACGGTGCACGAACCCGGCCCGGTGCGCGGCGCCGAGCGCGGCGAGGACCGGCTCCAGGATGTCGAGGGCCGCCCGGGGCTGCAGGGCTCCGCGCTCGCGCAGCACATCGCGCAGGGTGCAGCCCGCCACGTACTCCATCGCGAGATAGACGTACGCACCCTGGGCGCCCTGGTCGAAGACCGCGACGACATTGGGGTGCGCCAGGCGCGCCACCGACTTGGCCTCACGGATGAAGCGCTCGACGAACGAGACGTCGGTGGCGAGCGCCGGGTGCATCACCTTGAGGGCGAGCACCCGGTCCAGGCGGGTGTCCACGGCCCGGTAGACCGTGGCCATCCCGCCGACGGCGATGCGCGCCTCAATGCGATACCGGCCGTCGAGCAGCTGCCCGACAAGAGGGTCCTGGAGGGTCGTGTCCACCCCGAGAGTCTACGAGCCGCCACCGACACCCCGGACGGGCCGGGGCACTCCCGGGGCCGTTCCCTTACCGACCTGTGACAAGGAGGTTTTCAGCCCCTCCGGCGATTGAGGAGCGGGGGTTCGGGGGCAGCGCCCCCGACGATCACCGGCTCAGAACGCGGGCCGCTCCGGATCGAACGCCGCCCGCCCGGCCACCGGGGACGACGCCTCGGCGAAATGGCGGCGAGGAATCCGGCCGGCACGGCGGGCCAGCCGGCCCGCCTCCACCGCATGACGCATCGCACCCGCCATCAGCTCCGGCTCCTGGGCCCGGGTCACCGCCGAGGCCAGCATCACGGCCGCGCACCCCAGCTCCATCGCCTGCGCCGCGTCCGAGGCCGTCCCGGCGCCCGCGTCGAGGATCACCGGCACCCCGGCCCGCTCGACGATCAGCTCGAAGTTGTGCGGGTTGCGGATGCCGAGTCCGGAGCCGATGGGGGAGCCGAGCGGCATGATCGCCGCGCAGCCCACGTCCTCCAGCTTCCGGGCCAGCACGGGGTCGTCGTTGGTGTACGGCAGCACGACGAACCCGTCGTCGACCAGGGTCTCCGCCGCGTCCAGCAGTTCGACGGTGTCCGGCAGCAGGGTCCGCTCGTCCGCGATCACCTCCAGCTTGACCCAGTCGGTGCCGAGCGCCTCCCGGGCCAGCCGGGCGGTCAGCACCGCCTCACCGGCGGTGAAGCAGCCCGCGGTGTTCGGCAGCACCTGGATGGAGAGCCGCTCCAGCACCGAGAGCACCGAACCCTGCACCGTCGGGTCCAGCCGGCGCATCGCCACGGTGGTCAGTTCGGTGCCGGAGGCGATCAGCGAGCGCTCCAGCACCTCCAGGCTCGGGGCGCCGCCGGTGCCCATGATCAGCCGGGAGCCGAAGGCGGCGGGCCCCAGCGAGAAGACGTCGTCCGACATGGTCAGCCTCCCTGCACGGCGGTCAGGATCTCGACGCGGTCGCCCTCGCCGAGCGTCGTGGCGGCCCACCGGCCGCGCGGGACGACGCTCTCGTTGACGGCGACGGCGACCCCGGAGCGGGCCGGGGTCACCGTGGCGACGAGGGCGTCCAGGGCGGTCCCGGCCACCACGGCACGGGCTTCCCCGTTCACCGAGACGGACACGGTGGCGGTCGCGGTGGCTTCCGGTGCGGCTGCTCGCGGTACGGCGACGGCATCCGGGACGGCGGGCTGCTGGGTCATACGGGCTGCTCCTGGAGTACGGGGGCGGCGGGGG
>MUNB01000662.1 GCA_002154345.1 Streptomyces griseus | reverse complement strand
GGGCCCCCTCGCCCTGCGGCTGGTCACCGCGGACGGCGACGGATTCGACCTGACCGAGATGGGAACCAAGAAGCGCCTCTCGGTCCACCTCGTCCACGACCCCATGGAGGTCCCCGGCATCGCCCGCCTGGGCCCCGACCCCCTCGCCGACGCCTTCGACCGCGACGCGTTCGCCGCGCTGCTCGCGGGGGAGCGCCGACAGATCAAGGGCGCGCTGCGCGACCAGTCGCTCATCGCGGGCATCGGCAACGCCNNCCGCCGACCTCGGCGAGGACGACGTCACCCGCCTCCACACCGCGCTGCGCATCACACTGCGGGACGCCGTGGCCCGCTCCAGCGGGGTGGAGGCCGGGAAGCTCAAGGCCGAGAAGAAGAGCGGGATGCGGGTCCACGGACGTACCGGAGAGGCCTGCCCGGTCTGCGGGGACACCATCCTGGAGGTCTCCTTCAGCGACTCCTCGCTGCAGTACTGCCCGACCTGCCAGACCGGCGGAAAGCCGCTGGCGGACCGCAGACTCTCCAAGTTCCTGAAGTAGCCGCGCCGCAGGCTACCGCGCCCCCGGCTCACCGCGTCACCGTCACCAGCCGCCGCCCGCCCGCCGTCCGCACCTCGAAGTGGTCGATGCCCTCCGGCCGCAGCGCCGCCC
>MUNB01000661.1 GCA_002154345.1 Streptomyces griseus | reverse complement strand
ACGACGCGAGAAGGTCGTGGGCGGTCGCGTGGTCCCACAGGTCGGTGGAGAATTCCAGGAACGTTCGATAACCCTTCGCGGCGTCACGTCGCGGCGCAAGCCCGAAGCACAGCTCGCTGCGGGAAAGCGGCGGTGCCAGATCGGCCACCTCGACCCGGAGCCCGGGTATCTCGATGTCCGTGTCGACGGAGTTCTGGAACGCCAGGACGTGCGGCACCCGGTCGGGGACGCTGACAGCGCCCGCGTCCCGCATCGCCTGCATGATGCGGGCGGTGGGCAGCACATGCGCCATGGCGCCGAGCGCACCCGTGCCCGTACGGACCGCCAGCTCCGCGCAACTCTCGTCAAGATTGGCTGAATCCAGTCGTACGCGGACCATCACCGCGGTGGACGTCATCGCCACGAGCGACTCCGAAGCGGTGCCCTCCCGGTTGGCGTACGGCACGCTCAGCAAGGTGTCCTCCTCGCCCGACAGCCGGGTCAGGAACACCCCGAGAGCGGCNNGAACGGCGTGGTGCGCCGCTCGGCCGCCAGCTCCTCCACGGCCTTGCGCACCGCACCCGACGCGACCCCGCGCACCGTGTCCCCGTGCCCGCTCAGCTTCTGCGGACGCGGCCGGTCCGTCGGTACGGGCACGGAGGACGGCACCCCGTCCAGATAGCGCGCGCAGAACGCGGCCCGCTCCGCCTCGGCACCGGGATCGTGGTGCTC
>MUNB01000660.1 GCA_002154345.1 Streptomyces griseus | reverse complement strand
TCCCCGCCCCGGGCGGCCACCCCCTGAGCGACCTCTTCCCCTGGGTGCTGGAGCGGCTGGACCAGCCGCTCACCGTGGAGGACCTCGCTCGCCGGGCCCGGATGAGCTCACGCCACCTCACCCGCCACTTCAAGCACCTGACCGGCACCACTCCGCTGCAGTGGCTGCATGCCCAACGCATCCGCCACGCGCAGGAGTTGCTGGAGACGACCGACGCCGGAGTGGACACCGTCGCCGCGGCCGCCGGCATGGGCACGGCCACCACGCTGCGCCGCCACTTCCAGCGCAGCGTCGGCGTCCCGCCCGACACCTACCGCCGCACCTTCCGCCCCTGAGCCGCCCGCGCGAACCACCAGAACCACCGGCCACACCGTCGCCACTGGCTCCGGGGCCGACGATGAGCTACTCTGCACAAGCAGGATGAGACGATACGTACCGTCTCGCTCACGACCGCAGAGCACAGAACAGCGAGGTCCGCCATGGAACGCTTCGTCGATGCCGCCCCCGGCGTCCGCCTCTGGGCCGAGGAGCGCGGTGCTCCGGACGCGCCTTCCCTGCTCCTGATCATGGGCGCGCAGGCGTCCGGGCTCGGCTGGCCCGACGAGTTGGTCGAGCTGCTGGCCGTACGGCACCGGGTCATCCGGTACGACCATCGGGACACCGGCCGCTCCACCGCCTCCTTCGACGAACAGCCCTATCCGCTCACCGCGTTGGCCGAGGACGCCGTCGCCGTGCTGGACGCCTTCGGTGTGGAGCGGGCACATGTCGTGGGGATGTCGATGGGCGGCATGCTCACGCAGTTGCTCGTCGCCGACCGCCCCGAGCGCTTGCTGAGCGCCACCGTCATCGGGACGAACGCGCTCAGCTCCACGCCGTACGCCGCGCCGGACGGACACCGCGTCCCGCCGGAGGAACTGCCCGGCGTCTCGGCGGAGTTGATGGAGATGTGGTCGCGGCCCGTCGAGGACCTGGGGCCGGAGGCCGAGCTGGAGCGGCGGGTCGAGCACTGGCGGGTGCTCGGCGGTGACCTGATCCCGTACGACGCCGCGTACGCGCGCGAGCTGGAACGGCGGATCATCGCGCACACCGGGCACCACCACGCCGGCACCGCGCACGCCCGCGCCGACTACTCCGGCATGGACCGCACCGAGCAGCTCGCCCGCACCCGGGTGCCCGCCCTCATCATCTCGGCCCCCGCCGAACCCGTCGCCCCTCCCCCGCACGCCGAGCACCTCGCCCAGGTGATCCACGGCGCCCGGCTCGTCGAGATCACCGGTATGGGCCACGCACTTCCCCGCGAGGTCCACGGCCCGCTCGCCGCCGCGATCCTGGACCACACCGGCCGGAGCTGACGCCGTGCCACGTCGCCCGCGTCATACCTGAGAGCCACGTCGGAGGTGCCCCCTCCAGCGGGACGCCGACTACCACCCCCCGTCCATAACTTCCTTACCGGAAGCACCCCACGCCCCCGGTACGGAAGGACCCCGCCCCATGCTCGACCGCCCGCGCAGACCCCGTCCGCGCCGCGCCCTGCTCGCCGCCCTCGTCACCTTCGCCGTGGCCGTGCCGGTGTCCGGGGCGGCCCGGCCCGCCGCCGTGCCCGCTCCCGCGCCGACCGCCATCGGGCCGCTGCGGGACGCGAGCCCGGCGGCGTTGGAGGAGCGGTACGCGGTCAGCCGAAGCGACATCCGGGCGGCTGGGCGGGCGGCTGAGGCGCACGGGGATCTGAAGCGGGCGGCCTCGCTGCGGGCGATGGCCGCGCCGGGGCGGCGGTTCCTGTCCTTCGACGGGCGCGACGGCGGCCGGAGTGTGGAGGTCGTGGGCGAGTTGTCCTCGGCCCGGCGGATCGCGGTGCTGGTGCCCGGTGCCGACGTGGGGCTGGACGCGTACGGGCGGCTGCGGCGTGATGCCCGGGCGCTGCACCGGGAGCTGGGCGAGGGCGCGGCCGTCGTCGCCTGGCTGGGGTACCGCTCACCCGCCACCGTCAGCCCGGCCGCCCTCACCACCGGGCGGGCCGACCGGGCCGCGCCGGCGCTGCGGGCGCTGGTGGACGGGCTGCACGCGGTGCGGCCCGCCGCCCGGATCAGCCTGCTCTGCCACTCCTACGGTTCGGTGATCTGCGCCCGCGCCGCCTCCGGGATCCCGGCAGACGCCCTCGTCCTCTACGGCAGCCCCGGGGTCGGGTTCGAGGATGCCCGCTCGCTGCGCACCGGGGCCCGGGTGTGGGCGGGCCGGAGCGGCGGGGACTGGATCGCCCGGGTGCCCCATGTGCGGGTGCGGGTGCCGTTCGTCGCCACGGTGGGGTTCGGGACCGATCCGGTGGCGGAACGGTTCGGGGCCGAGGTGTTCGACGCGGGCGACGGCGGCCACAGCGACTATCTGCGGCCCGGGTCACGGTCGTTGACGAATCTCGCCCGGATCGCGGCAGGAGCCGAACCGCTGGGAGCCTCCCGATGAGCGGACTCGTCGCGCGGATCGAGGCCGCCACCCCGCCCGGCCGCGACCGGGCCGTGGACGCCCTGCGGGCCCTGGCGATCCTGGGCGTGGTGGGCGGGCACTGGCTGGTGACCGCGCTGGTGGCCGACAGCGGCACGGTGCGCGGGGCGAGCCCGCTGGCCCATCTGCCCGAACTCACCCCGGTCTCCTGGGTGTTCCAGACGCTCGCGGTGTTCTTCCTGGTGGGAGGGGCGGTGGCGGCCGGGAGTTGGGCCTCGGCGCGGAAGCGGGGTGTGCCGTACGGGGCGTGGGTGGGCGGCCGGCTGGCGCGTCTGTTCCGGCCGGTGGCGGCGGTGCTCGTGGTGTGGGCGCTCGCGGCGGCCGTCATGCTGGTGGCCGGGGTGGGCGAGTCGACCGTGCGGGCGCTGGCCAAGCTGGTCTGGTCGCCGCTGTGGTTCCTGCTCGTCTTCGCCGCGCTAACCGCGCTGACGCCGCTGGTGGCCCGGCTGCACCCGCTGTGGCCGCTCGTGGTGGTGCTGCACGTCGATCTCGTACGGCTGGGGCTCGGCGGTCCGCGGGAGCTGGGGTGGATCAACGTGGTCGCCGGGTGGCTGGTGCCGTACTGCCTGGGGGCGCTGGTGGCCCGGCTGCACCCGCTGTGGCC
>MUNB01000066.1:613-9302 GCA_002154345.1 Streptomyces griseus | reverse complement strand
GGGTGGCGCCCCGGTCGCGGCCGAACCCGGCGGCAGTGGCCCCGTACCCGTTAGGCTCGCCCCATGGGCAGCCACCCGGAAAGTCTTCCGAACCCGACCACCCCGGCCGGCCGCGAGGGGCTCGACGCCGTGCTCGCCCGGCCCGACCGCGCGGTCGTCGCCCTCGACTTCGACGGCACGCTCGCCGACATCGTCCCGGACCCCGAACAGGCCCGCGCCCACCCCGGCACCGTGGCCGCGCTCGCCGCGCTCGCGCCGAAGGTCGCCGCCGTCGCCGTGATCACCGGCCGCCCGGCGGGCGTCGCCGTGCGCTACGGAGGCTTCGCGGGCGTGCCCGGCCTGGAACACCTCGTGGTGCTCGGGCATTACGGGGCCGAGCGCTGGGACGCCGTCACCGGCACCGTCCACGCGCCCGCCCCGCATCCGGGCGTCACCGCCGTACGCGCCGAACTCCCCGGCGTACTGCACGAGTTCGGTGCGTGGAATGGCACCTGGATCGAGGAGAAGGGCCAGGCCGTCGCCGTGCACACCCGGCGCGCCGAGGACCCGCAGGCGGCCTTCGAGTCGCTGCGCGGACCCCTCGGCGAGCTGGCCGCGCGGCACGGGCTGATCGTCGAACCGGGCCGCCTGGTCCTGGAGTTGCGTCCGCCCGGCATGGACAAGGGCGTCGCGCTCGCCGGGTTCGTCGCCGAGCTGGACGCGGAGTCCGTGATCTACGCGGGCGACGACCTCGGGGACCTCGCCGCGTTCGCCGCGGTGGAGAAGCTGCGCAGCGAGGGCCCGGACGGCATCCCCGGTCTCCTGGTGTGCAGCGGCAGCACCGAGGTGCCCGAACTGGCCGAGCGCGCCGACCTGTCGGTGCCGGGACCGGCCGCCGTCGTCGCGTTCCTGGCGGCCCTGGCCGAGCGGATCTGAGCCGGGCCAGGACCCCGGCTCACCCCTCCCGCAGCGCCTCCAGCTGGTCCAGGAACCACTGCTGCGGCGGGAGCGCGGTCGCCGCCTCCGCGAGCCGCTTCGTGCGGCCCGACCGCTCGTCCCCGCTCATCGTCAGCGCCTCGTGCAGGGCCTCCGCCGTGCCCGTCACGTCGTACGGGTTCACCACGATCGCGTCCTCGCCCAGCTCCTCGTACGCCCCCGCCTCCCGCGACAGCACCAGCGCGCAGCCGTGGTCGGAGACGACGGGGACCTCCTTGGCGACCAGGTTCATGCCGTCGCGGATCGGGTTGACCAGCGCCACGTCCGCCAGGCGGTACGCGGCCAGCGAGCGGGCGAAGTCGTCCTTGACGTGGAGGACCACCGGGGTCCAGCTCTCCGTGCCGTACGCCGCGTTGATCTCCGTGGCCAGGGTCTGCACCGCCGCCGTGTAGTCCCGGTAGACGGCGAGGTCCTGGCGGGAGGGGTAGGCGAAGGCGATGTGGACGACGCGCTCGCGCCACTCGGGGCGGGTGTCCAGCAGTGTGCGGTACGCGTGCAGGCCGCGCACGATGTTCTTGGACAGCTCGGTGCGGTCCACCCGGACGATCGTCTTCCTGCCCTCGCCCACCTGCTCGCGCAGGGCCGCCATCCGCTCGTCCACGTCCGCCTCGTGCGAGCGCCGGCGCAGGAAGTCCGCGTCGGCCCCGAGGCCGTGCACCCCGATCCTGGTCCGGCCCGTGCCGCCGAGGATCTCCGTACAGCAGCCGATGAACGCGTCCGCCCAGCGCCGGGTCAGGAACGCGGCCCGGTCCGCGCCGAGGATGCCGCGCAGCAGCTGCTCGGCGATGTCGTCGGGCAGCAGCCGGAAGTAGTCCACCGGGGCCCACGGGGTGTGCGAGAAGTGGCCGATCCGCAGGTCCGGGCGCAGTTCGCGGAGCATGCCGGGGACCAGGGCCAGGTGGTAGTCCTGGACCAGGACCGCCGCCCCGGGCCCCGCCTCCTGTGCCAGCGCCTCCGCGAAGGCCCGGTTGTACGTCTCGTACGCGGCCCACTGCCGCCGGAACTCCGTGTCGAAGACCGGCTCGACGGGGGTCTGGTACAGCAGGTGGTGGACGAACCACAGCACCGAGTTCGCGATGCCGTTGTACGCGTCGGCGTGCACCTCGGCGTCGATGTCCAGCATCCGGACGCCCGGCTCGCCGACTCCGCGCCGCACCGCCTCCCGGTCGCCGTCACCGAGGGCCGCGCAGACCCACAGCTTGTCGTCGACGGCGCTCAGCCCGGAGACGAGACCGCCGCCGCCGCGCTTGGAGTCCAGCGTCCCGTCCTCGCCGAGCGTGTACGTGACCGGGCCGCGGTTGGACGCGACGAGGACCTGGGCATTCGAGGAAGGCGTGTGCTCGGAGACCATGTAGCGGAACCTAGCCCGTTCGGGAAGCCGCCAAACGCGCGTCCGGAGGACCGGTCACCGCCGGCACGTCCCGTGCCCCGCCCCGCACGGTCACCGTCCGCCCGTCGCGCGCCCGCCTCGCACGGGCCGCGCCCCACCCGCTCACGCCGCGTGGCGCTCCGCGTACTCCGCGATCTCCCGCATCGGCGGCCGCTCCTCCGTGTCCACCGCATGGGTGCGCGGCACGAAGCCGTCCTCGCCGCGTTCGAACTGGGTCAGCGCGGGCCGCACCAGATGGCCCCGGGAGAGCCGCAGCTGCGCCGTGCGGTAGATCGCCGCCGCCATCCGGCCCAGCGCCTGCCCGTCCTGGTGGCGGTGGATGCGTACGCCGACGTCGACCTGGCCCAGTGCGTCCAGGCCCACCGTGTGCAGCGCGTCCACCAGCAGGCCCAGCTCCACTCCGTAACCGACCGGGAACGGCAGCCGCTCCAGGAGGGACCGCCGCACCGCGTACTCGCCGCCCAGCGGCTGTACGAATCCGGCCAGCTGCGGCCAGTGCAGATTGAGCAGCGGCCGTGCCACCAGTTCGGTGACGCGACCGCCCTGACCTGCCCTGTCGCCGAGCGGACGGTCGTACATCGCCTTGACGAACTGGACCGTGGGGTCGGTGAGCAGCGGGCCGATCGTGCCCGAGACGAAGTCCGCCGAGAAGTCCTTGAGGTCGGCGTCCACGAAGCAGACGATCTCGCCGCTGGTCACCAGGAGCGACCGCCACAGCACCTCGCCCTTGCCGGGCAGGGCCGGGATCCGGGGCAGGATCGCGTCCCGGTGGACCACCCGCGCGCCCGCCGCCCGGGCCACGGCTGCGGTGGCGTCGGTGGAGCCGGAGTCGATCACCACGAGCTCGTCGACCAGCCGGACCTTCTCCATCAGCTCCCGGCGGATCGTCGCCACGATCGCGCCGACCGTGGCCTCCTCGTTCAGCGCGGGCAGGACCACGCTCACCGACGTACGGCGCGGATCGGCGTCCCGGGCGTCGGTGAGCCGGTTCAGCGGGCGGTCGCCGGATGACCAGGAACGCCTGGTCAGCCAGCGTTCCACCTCTTCGAGCACGGTCGGTACTCCCTGTGTGTGATCCATCTCGCGGTTCGGACGACTATCTCAACGGTCCGATGCTTCGGTTACAGTCTTGAACAACGCGTATGGCCGTCGCATGTCGGGGTCGGACCGCACATAAACGCCTGGATCGAAGATCCAGCGCCATAGAGCTCATCCAGAGGGACTGAGGGAACGGCCCGTTGAAGTCCCGGCAACCCTCCTGCCGACCGCGAGGTCACGGTGGGGAAGGTGCCAATTCCGTCTTGTGGCGAAATGCGTCGCAAGGAAGATGAGGAGAAAGGGCCTCCGCCATCATGGCTGTTCAGACCGTTGCAGGTAATGCCACCACCGCCCCCGTGGACCTCGGTCCCGCCGCGGCGCTTTCCTGCCGCGAGTGCGGCGAGCGTTTCGAGCTCGGCCCCCTTTTCGCCTGTGCGTCCTGTTTCGGGCCGCTGGAAGTGGCCTACGACCTGCCCACCGGTTCCCCGGAGGAGCTGCGGAAGCGCATCGAGGCCGGTCCGGACAACATCTGGCGCTACGCACCGCTGCTGCCGGTGCCCTCCGACGTCGCGGAGAAGCCCAACATCAACCCCGGCTTCACCAAGCTGGTCAAGGCCGACAACCTCGCCCGTGAGCTGGGCGTCACCGGCGGCCTGTACGTCAAGGACGACTCCGGCAACCCGACGCACTCCTTCAAGGACCGCGTCGTCGCGATCGCCGTCGAGGCCGCCCGCGCCTTCGGTTTCACCACCCTCTCCTGCTCCTCCACGGGCAACCTGGCCGGAGCCGTCGGCGCCGCCGCCGCCCGCGCCGGACTGCGCTCCTGCGTGTTCATCCCGCACGACCTGGAGCAGGGCAAGGTCGTCATGGCCGCGGTGTACGGCGGTGAACTGGTCGGCATCGAGGGCAACTACGACGACGTCAACCGCTTCTGCTCCGAGCTCATCGGCGACCCGCTCGGCGAGGGCTGGGGCTTCGTCAACGTCAACCTCCGCCCGTACTACGGCGAGGGCTCCAAGACGCTGGCGTACGAGATCTGCGAGCAGCTCGGCTGGCGGCTGCCCGACCAGATCGTCATCCCGATCGCGTCCGGTTCCCAGCTCACGAAGATCGACAAGGGGCTCCAGGAGCTGATCAAGCTCGGCCTCGTCGAGGACCGGCCGTACAAGATCTTCGGCGCCCAGGCCGAGGGCTGCTCCCCGGTCTCCGCCGCCTTCAAGGCCGGTCACGACGTCGTACGGCCCCAGAAGCCGAACACCATCGCCAAGTCGCTGGCCATCGGCAACCCGGCCGACGGCCCGTACGTCCTGGACATCGCCCGCCGCACCGGCGGCGCGGTGGAGGACGTCACCGACGAGCAGGTCGTCGACGCGATCAAGCTGCTGGCCCGCACCGAGGGCATCTTCGGCGAGACGGCGGGCGGGGTGACGCTCGGCGTGACGAAGAAGCTCATCGAGGCCGGCGTCATCGACCCGACGCTCACCACCGTCGTCGTCAACACCGGCGACGGCCTGAAGACGCTCGACGCGGTCTCCGCCACCTCGCAGGCCACGGCCACCATCAAGCCGAGCCTGGACGCCTTCCGCGCCGCAGGCCTCGGCACCGCCTGACGACCACCCCGTACCGAAGGAAGAAGGGCACCACCATGAGCGTCAAGGTCCGCATCCCCACCATCCTCCGTACGTACACGGGCGGCCAGGCCGAGGTCCCGGCGGAGGGCGCGAAGCTCTCCGAGGTCATCGAGTCCCTGGAGAAGGACCACCCGGGCATCGCCGCCCGCGTCCTGGACGACCAGGGCAAGCTGCGCCGCTTCGTGAACGTGTACGTCAACGACGACGACGTGCGCTTCGAGGGCGGCCTGGACGCGGCCACGCCGGACGGCGCCGGCGTCTCGATCATCCCCGCGGTCGCCGGCGGTTGCTGAACCGCCCCGGGCCGCTCCACGGCGGCCCCCACCGCACCTCTGAGTGACCACGATTGCCCCCTCCGCGAGAGAAGCGGAGGGGGCAATTCTGCATGGTTGAGCACGGTACAGTTGGGGAAGCCCCATCCGCTGCCCGTGCCGCCCGCATATGAGAATGCGCCCGGCCCCGATAAGAAGCAGCCAAAGTGCGTGAACCTCTTGCGGCATAAGTGCCCTTTGCCTGGCCCGACTTGCCCGTAAATCTCAGCAAACCCGCATATTCGCGTGTTCTTCCGCGCCCAGATTTCTCGTCCGATTGACCTGTTGCAGAGGGCAGTTGGGCGGATACATTCGGCCGCGGTCGACGCGCTGCGGCGCCGCACACCCTCTCCTGTCGGAGGGTGAGTTCCGACCCGGGTCCGCGAAGTGCGGTCCCGTGCAAGGGCCAGTAATAGGGGAGTTAGGCATGGCTCAGGGCACCGTCAAGTGGTTCAACGCGGAGAAGGGGTACGGCTTCATCGCGGTCGACGGTGGTGCGGATGTTTTCGTCCACTACAGCGCGATCCAGATGGACGGGTACCGCACCCTCGAAGAGGGTCAGCGAGTTGAATTCGAGATCTCGCAGGGCCAGAAGGGGCCCCAGGCCGACATGGTCAAGCTCGCCGTCGGCTGAGCTCGGCGCGGTCGTCCGACGACACCACTCACGCACGTAGGGCCCGAACCCCGGATCAGGGGGATCGGGCCCTACGCGCGTCCGGTGGCCCGGTCCGGCGATCCGGTCCGGTGACCCGGTCGCGGGGGCGCGCCGCCGTCCGCATCCGACGCCGCCGCTGTCCACATCCGACGAGGGACGCTTGCACTCGCAGGGGTCGAGTGCTAATCATTGGCGTTAGCACTCTCCAGGTGAGAGTGACAGAACTTGGACCGGGCCGGTGAGGCCCGCAGGCGCGGTGGGGCAAGGAACCACCACGCACGCTGGCCGTCCGTCGCGGGCGCCTCTCGGTCCGGAGAAATCCACCCCTGTCCGGGAGGACCACTTCACATGGCCAAGATCATCGCGTTCGACGAGGAGGCACGGCGCGGTCTCGAGCGCGGGATGAACCAGCTCGCCGACGCCGTCAAGGTCACCCTCGGCCCCAAGGGCCGTAACGTCGTCCTCGAGAAGAAGTGGGGCGCGCCCACGATCACCAACGATGGTGTTTCCATCGCCAAGGAGATCGAGCTCGAGGACCCGTACGAGAAGATCGGTGCGGAGCTGGTCAAGGAGGTCGCCAAGAAGACGGACGACGTCGCCGGCGACGGTACGACCACCGCCACCGTTCTGGCTCAGGCTCTCGTCCGCGAGGGTCTGCGCAACGTCGCCGCAGGCGCCAACCCGATGGCCCTCAAGCGCGGCATCGAGAAGGCCGTCGAGGCCGTCTCCGCCGCTCTGCTGGAGCAGGCCAAGGACGTGGAGACCAAGGAGCAGATCGCTTCGACCGCCTCCATCTCCGCCGCCGACACCGAGATCGGCGCCAAGATCGCCGAGGCGATGGACAAGGTCGGCAAGGAAGGCGTCATCACCGTCGAGGAGTCCCAGACCTTCGGTCTGGAGCTGGAGCTCACCGAGGGTATGCGCTTCGACAAGGGCTACATCTCGGCGTACTTCGCCACCGACATGGAGCGTATGGAGGCGTCGCTCGACGACCCGTACATCCTGATCGTCAACTCGAAGATCGGCAGCGTCAAGGACCTGATCCCGCTGCTGGAGAAGGTCATGCAGTCGGGCAAGCCCCTGCTGATCATCGCCGAGGACGTCGAGGGCGAGGCGCTCTCCACCCTGGTCGTCAACAAGATCAAGGGCACGTTCAAGTCCGTCGCCGTCAAGGCTCCGGGCTTCGGCGACCGCCGCAAGGCCATGCTCGCGGACATCGCCATCCTCACCGGTGGCACCGTGATCTCCGAGGAGGTCGGTCTCAAGCTGGAGAACGCCGGCCTGGACCTGCTCGGCCGCGCCCGCAAGGTCGTCATCACCAAGGACGAGACGACGATCGTCGACGGCGCCGGTGACAGCGACCAGGTTCAGGGTCGCGTCAACCAGATCCGTGCCGAGATCGAGAACTCCGACTCGGACTACGACCGCGAGAAGCTCCAGGAGCGCCTCGCGAAGCTGGCCGGCGGCGTGGCCGTCATCAAGGCCGGCGCCGCCACCGAGGTGGAGCTCAAGGAGCGCAAGCACCGCATCGAGGACGCGGTGCGCAACGCCAAGGCCGCCGTCGAGGAGGGCATCGTCGCCGGTGGCGGCGTGGCTCTGCTCCAGGCCTCGGCCGTCTTCGAGAAGCTCGACCTCACGGGCGACGAGGCGACCGGCGCCAACGCCGTGAAGCTCGCGCTGGAGGCCCCGCTCAAGCAGATCGCCGTCAACGGTGGTCTCGAGGGTGGCGTCGTCGTGGAGAAGGTCCGCAACCTGCCGATCGGTCACGGCCTCAACGCCGCGACCGGCGAGTACGTCGACATGATCGCCGAGGGCATTCTCGACCCGGCGAAGGTCACGCGCTCCGCTCTGCAGAACGCCGCGTCCATCGCCGCGCTCTTCCTCACCACCGAGGCCGTCATCGCCGACAAGCCCGAGAAGGCCGGCGCGGCCGCTCCGGGCGGCATGCCGGGCGGTGACATGGACTTCTGATCAGCCACGGAGGCTTCTGCCTCCCCGCCTGATCCGAAGTTCCGCGTACGTCCCCGTACGTGCGCAGTACGTCCGCAGTACGTCCCACAGGGGCGGTATCTCCTCACGGAGGTGCCGCCCCTGTGGCGTTCCCGGCCGCACTGGAACAATGCGGCCGGGGGCCGGTGGACCGGTCGTCGCGACAACGGGGGACGGGGACGGGGACGGGATGACCAAGGACGGGAAGGGGGCCTCGTTCGTGCTGGGCGGGGCCGTGCTGTTCGTGCTGGGGCTGTTCGTCGTGGTGACCGGGACGGGGCTCTCCGGCGCCCTCGGCATGCGGGTCGAGACCTTCGGCCGGATCGACTGCGACGACACGCGGACGAAGAAGGGGCAGACCGTCTGGCACTGCTTCGGCGAGAGCCCGGCCCAGCAGCGCGCCAACGAGGCGGAGCGCGAACGGGTGGCCCGGGAGGCGCTGCGCGCCCATGTGGACGGCGTGCCCCGGCCGGCGGAGACCGGGCGCACCAGGATCCTCTTCGCCGACCACGACGGCCGTACGGACCCCGAGACCATCACCGCGACCCAGGTGTTCGACGGCGGACGGTGGTACGCCCACTCCTCGATGGTCGTCGGCTACGGCATGATCCCGCTGCTGCTGGGCGCGGGAGCGGCGGCCTGGGGCGGCTACCGGCTGCGCCGACGGTAGGTCCGGGTCCGGCGGGCCCGGCGGGTCCGG
>MUNB01000066.1:0-530 GCA_002154345.1 Streptomyces griseus | reverse complement strand
CTCACTGCCCGGTCCGGCCGACACGTACAGCCATTGGTCCAGTCCACTACCTCGCCGCGCTCCGGTGCTGTGCGACTGCACATGCCGACCGGTCGGTGCCCCGCGATGCCGTGGAGAGGCCGGGAGCGGCCCTGCGCGCCGGCCCCGGCCCTCGCGCTATCCAGCCAACTTCGCACGGTAAGTCGGAATCATGCGTACCGGATCGGCAGCGGGACATGATGGCTCTGGTGTTCACGTGGTGAACACCAGTCGCACGAATAACTTCAGTTATGCAGCTGTCAGTTGGGCATAACGGTCGTCAACCGCACAGAAGGGAAGGTGTCATGAAGCAGCAGAAGAAGGCTTACGTGAAGCCGTCGCTGTTCAAGCAGGGCGACTTTTCGAAGAAGACCGCCGGTTACTTCTACGGCTCGTACAAGGAGTACTGGGTCCGCCGCATCATCTGATCCGGCCCCCGGTTTCCCGCGCGTCGTACGAGAACTTCCGGAAGGTGAACATGCCCGGCCAACTGCGTGACTACTTCGTCGTCC
>MUNB01000659.1 GCA_002154345.1 Streptomyces griseus | reverse complement strand
CCGCCGGACCACACCCGGCTGCGCCGGCTCGTGTCCAAGGCGTTCACCCCGCGCCGGGTCGCGGAGTTCGCGCCCCGCGTGCAGGAGCTGACGGACCGGCTCATCGACGAGTTCATCGAGAACGGGGAGGCCGACCTCATCCACGACCTCGCCTTTCCGCTCCCCATCTACGCCATCTGCGATCTGCTCGGCGTCCCGCGTGAGGACCAGGACGACTTCCGGGACTGGGCGGGCATGATGATCCGGCACGGTGGCGGGCCGCGGGGCGGGGTCGCGCGGTCGGTGAAGAAGATGCGCGGCTATCTCGCCGAACTCATCCACCGGAAGCGGGAGAACCCCGGCGACGACCTGATCTCCGGGCTGATCCGGGCCAGCGACCACGGCGAGCACCTCACGGAGAACGAGGCGGCCGCGATGGCGTTCATCCTTCTCTTCGCCGGGTTCGAGACGACCGTCAATCTGATCGGGAACGGGACCTACGCGCTGCTGCGCCATCCCGAGCAGCGGGACAGGCTGGAAGCCTCGCTGGACGCCGGGGAGAGCGCGCTGCTGGCGACCGGGCTGGAGGAACTGCTCCGGTTCGACGGGCCGGTCGAGATGGCGACCTGGCGGTACGCCACCGAGGCGCTGACCCTGGGCGGCGAGGAGATCGCCGCCGGGGATCCCGTCCTGGTGGTGCTGGCGGCGGCCGACCGCGACCCGGAGCGGTTCGCGGATCCGGACACACTGGACCTTGCGCGGAGTGACAATCAGCACCTCGGATACGGGCACGGCATCCATTACTGCCTGGGGGCGCCGCTGGCCAGGCTGGAGGGGCAGACCGCGCTGGCCACGCTGTTGAGACGCCTCCCTGACCTGCGACTTGCGGGAGAACCTGGCGATTTGCGCTGGCGCGGCGGGCTCATCATGCGTGGACTGCGTACGCTTCCGGTCGAGTTCGAGCCGGGCAGTCGCTCCGAAAGAAGTGACACGCTGTCAACTCTGTGACTTTCACGTGATCTGCGCTGCATCGACTTGTGACACACGTTCGAGTCCCGCTAGGTTCACGGTTCGACGCGTCGGTCGCACGTTGCCCATGCGTCACTTGTGCGCCGACGCAGGCACGAAATCCCGCTGCGCGGCGCTCAGGTCACTCGCTTGTCAGTCGCACGGAAGGCATACCCATGGGCTCCGCGAACGGCAGACACCGCCGCCCTCGCCAGGCACCCGCCATCGTCGTCGCCGCAGGTGTGACGGGATCGGCCATCGCCATCCCGCTGCTCGGCGCGAGCGGCGCGCACGCGGCCGAGGCCTCCACCTGGGACCGGGTCGCGGAGTGCGAGAGCGGCGGCATGTGGAGCGCCGACCTCGGCAACGGCTACTACGGCGG
>MUNB01000658.1:593-2444 GCA_002154345.1 Streptomyces griseus | reverse complement strand
GGCTGCCAGAGCGGGGCGTCGTCGGGCGTGGCTGCGGTCATGAGGGCTGCTCCCTGGCTGTACGGGTACGCGGGGTGGGCGTGTCGGCGCGCACGGGCTGGGGTGTGCGCGTGAGCGGCTGACACGGACGATGCCATGTGATCGTCTTCGGCACCAGGGTGGCCCCGCTGTGAGGGGCCACCCTGGTGCCGAAGACGATCACATGGCATCGTCCGTGTCAGCCGCTCACGCGCACACCCCAGCCCGTGCGCGCCGACACGCCCACCCCGCGTACCCGTACAGCCAGGGAGCAGCCCTCATGACCGCAGCCACGCCCGACGACGCCCCGCTCTGGCAGCCCGGCCCCGACCGCATCGAGGCCGCGGCCGTCACCCGCTTCCAGAACTGGGCCGCGACCCGGTACGGCGCCCCGGCCGACGGCGGGTACGCCGCACTGCACCGCTGGTCGGTCGACGAGCTCGACACCTTCTGGCGCGCCGTCGCCGAATGGTTCGACGTCCGCTTCTCCACGCCGTACGAGAGCGTCCTCGGCGACCGCACCATGCCCGGCGCCACCTGGTTCCCCGGCGCCACCCTCAACTACGCCGAACACGCCCTGCGCACCGCCGATGACCCGTCCCGCGCGGACACCCCCGCCCTGCTGTACGTCGACGAGACCCACACCCAGTCCCCTGTCAGCTGGGCCGAACTCCGCCGCCAGGTCGGCGCACTCGCCGCCGAACTCCGCGCCCTCGGCGTCACCCCCGGCGACCGCGTCAGCGGCTACCTCCCCAACATCCCGCAGGCCGTAGTCGCCTTCCTCGCCACCGCAGCCGTCGGCGGCGTCTGGACCTCCTGCGCCCCCGACTTCGGCGCCCGCAGCGTCCTCGACCGCTTCCAGCAGATCGAGCCCGTCGTCCTGTTCACCGTCGACGGCTACCGCTACGGCGGCAAGGAACACGACCGCACCGAGACCGTCGCCGAACTCCGCCGCGAACTGCCCACGCTCCGCGCCGTCGTCCACATCCCACTGCTCGGCACCGACGCCCCCGAGGGCGCGCTCGCCTGGGCCGCCCTCACCTCCGCCGACACCGAACCGGTCTTCGAACAGGTCCCCTTCGACCACCCGCTGTGGGTCCTCTACTCCTCCGGCACCACCGGCCTGCCCAAGGCCATCGTCCAGTCCCAGGGCGGCATCCTGCTCGAACACTTCAAGCAGATCGGCCTGCACTGCGACCTCGGACCCGAGGACCGCTTCTTCTGGTACACCTCCACCGGCTGGATGATGTGGAACTTCCTCGTCTCCGGCCTTCTCACCGGCACCACCGTCGTCCTCTACGACGGCAGCCCCGGCTACCCGGACATCAGCGCCCAGTGGCGGGTCGCCGAGCAGACCGGCGCCACCCTCTACGGCACCTCCGCCGCCTACGTCATGGCCTGCCGCAAGGCGGACATCCACCCCGGCCGCGACTTCGACCTCTCCCGCGTCCAGTGCGTCGCCACCACCGGCTCCCCGCTCCCGCCCGACGGCTTCCGCTGGCTCCACGACGAGTTCGCCAACAGGGGCGCGGACCTCTGGATCGCCTCCGTCAGCGGCGGCACCGACGTCTGCTCCTGCTTCGCCGGAGCCGTCCCCACCCTCCCGGTCCACATCGGCGAACTCCAGGCACCCTGCCTGGGCACCGACCTCCAGTCCTGGGACCCGTCGGGCAAGCCGCTGATCAACGAGGTCGGCGAACTGGTCGTCACCAACCCGCTGCCCTCCATGCCGATCCGCTTCTGGAACGACCCCGACGGCAGCCGCTACCACGACAGCTACTTCGACATGTACCCCGGCGTCTGGCGGCACGGCGACTGGATCACCATCACCGA
>MUNB01000658.1:0-568 GCA_002154345.1 Streptomyces griseus | reverse complement strand
TCGGTGATCATCCACGGCCGCTCCGACTCCACCCTCAACCGCCAGGGCGTCCGCATGGGCTCCGCCGACATCTACGAGGCCGTCGAACGCCTCCCCGAGATCCGCGAATCCCTCGTCATCGGCCTCGAAGAACCCGACGGCGGCTACTGGATGCCCCTCTTCGTCCACCTCGCCGAAGGCGCGACCCTCGACGACGACCTGCGCGCGGCGATCAAGCAGACCATCCGCGAGAACCTCTCCCCGCGCCACGTACCGGACGAGGTCATCGAGGTCCCCGGCATCCCGCACACCCTCACCGGCAAGCGCATCGAGGTTCCGGTCAAGCGCCTGCTCCAGGGCACCGAGCTGGCCAAGGCGGTCAACCCGGGCTCCGTCGACAACCTCGACCTCCTCCGCTTCTACGCCGAACTGGCCGCGAGCCGCCGCGCATAACGCCACTGTCAGTCCCCCTGATTACGCTGAGTGAGCAAGGATTCACCGCGCACAGGGGGACACATGGCGCACACCGACACCACCATGCGACGCACGCTGCGCCGCGAAGCACCCAGCACCGTCGGCCTGCTGGCCG
>MUNB01000657.1 GCA_002154345.1 Streptomyces griseus | reverse complement strand
CACCGTCGGCCTGCTGGCCGACGCACAGGACTTCGCGGCCATGCGGCACTACCGCACCTTCACCTTCGACGACCACACCGTCTATCTCCAGCAGGTCGAGAGCCTGCTCAAAACGCTCACGGCCCAGGGCGTGCACACCACCGTCGCCCTCTTCGACCCGGAGGACTACGCGGAGTTCTGCGCCGAATCCGGACTCGACGCCGACACCGGCGCCAGCCGCAGCCGCTTCACCGCGGAGATCGCCGCCGCCGGAGCCACGGTCACCTACACCGGCCAACGCCTGAGCGACCTCATCCCTGTCCTCGTCTCCCGCGCGGTCCGCCAGGCCACCTGGGAGTACGCCACCCTCCTCCTCGCCGACCTCGGCAACTGCGCCGACTGCGGCCAGGACATCGGACGCGCGGCCTTCGACCGTGCCTCCCACCTCCTGATGCGCCTGCTGGAAACGGCGGGGCCGGGCACCCACCACCTGGTGTGCAGCACCCCGACGGAGAACGACCAGCTCCTGGCCGTGCTCCACACCCACCGCGACCCCACGGGACCGGCCCGCCTCGACAGCGCGGAGGGCGCGGAGTTCGCCACCGTCCTCGCGGTCGCCATCGCCCTCGCATCACGCGGGGGAGTCGTCCTGCGCACCAGCGCCCCCGACAGTCCCGACCGCGTCCACGGCTGGCGACTGGCCCACGGCGCACTCGCCCCG
>MUNB01000656.1:3027-3199 GCA_002154345.1 Streptomyces griseus | reverse complement strand
CGCCGACGGCACCCCGTCCCGGAGCAGCTCCACCGCTGTCGTCTCCTCGCCGTCGCGCCGGTCGTGGAGCGTCACCGTCTCGATGCCGGAGCCGTACATCTCCTCCAGCCGCCGCCGCAGCTCCCGCTCCGGATCGAGTCCGGCGATGCGCCGCGCCTCGGCCAGGGCCAGG
>MUNB01000656.1:0-3003 GCA_002154345.1 Streptomyces griseus | reverse complement strand
CACCGCGGGTTCCTGGCCCTGCGCGCCCGCACCGTGCGCGAGCAGCGCCCGTACCGTGCGCAGGGATCCGCGCTGGGCCGCCAGCACGAGCATCGACTCCCCCTGCGGGCCCGGCAGCAGCGGGTCCGCGCCATGGGCGAGGAGCAGCTCCACCGTCGCGGAGTGCCCCAGGCCGACCGCCCACCGCAGCGCCGTGAAGCCGAACTCCTCGCGCAGATCCGGCCGGGCCCCGGCGGACAGCAGCGCCTCCACCACCTCGGTGTGCCCGCCGCACGCCGCCCCGCACAGCGGCAGGTCGCTCGCCCCGGGCCCGCTCGCCCGGTCGGGGTCGGCCCCGGCGGCGAGCAGCAGGCGTACCGCTTCCAGGCGGTCCTGGACCGACGCCAGATAGAGCGCCGTCGTGCCCTCCTCGTCGCTCGACTCGGCCCGCGCGCCCGCGCGCAGGGCCCGTACGACCGCGTTCTCGTCCTCGTACAGTGCGTCGAACAGGCATGGTTCGTCCCTGATCGGCTCGTTCGTCATGCTTCGATCCTACGGCGGGCCGCCGACACCGCCCCGGCTCAGGTGTCGCACTCCAGAGCGGTCCGGCACAGCCCGCAGCGCGCGGTGAACCGGCCCCGGACGGGGACCCGGATGCGCTGGTGGCAGGTGGGGCAGGGGAAGGAGACGCGCAGGCCGCCGTCGCCGGTCTCGAAGGTGTACGGAACGCTCGGGTCCGGGGCGGCGCCGGGGTGGTCCTGGGCGAACCGGCGGTCCTTGGCGTAGCGGCGGCGGCCCGACCAGCCCGCGGCGGTCAGCGGCGGCCGGCGCAGATCCCGCAGCGCCCGCTCCCGGCCCCTGGTGTACGCGGTGTACGCCTGGGGGCTGGTGAACCACGGCGAGGGGTCCTCGTCGAAGGCGAACGCCCGCTTGGCCAGGACGTATCCGAACTCCTCCGGGGTGAGGTAGCCCAGCTTCTGACGGGAGGTGGCGTCCTCCCGGAAGGCGTCCAGCAGCAGCCAGCCCGCGCCGAGGTAGGCCGTCGTGGTGTCGGTCAGGATCTCGTTGGCGCGGGTCCCGGGGAACTCCAGGCCGAGCCGGTGCAGCAGCACATGGGTGACCTCGTGCGCGAGCGCCGCCCCGATGTCCCTGCGGTGGGTGCGGAAGCGGTCGTTGAGCTCGATGAAGTACTCCGGTCCCGCGGCGAGTTCCACGCTCGCCGCGTGCTCCATCGCCCGGAAGCCGACGATCATGCGGGCCTCGGGCAGATGGAGGTGCTGGACCAGGGAGCGCGCCACCCGCTGGGCTCCCAGGTGCAGATCGTCCTGGTCCGCGAACGCGGCGTCGGCGGGCGGGAGGCTGGTGGCGTAGGCGTGGACGCCGTCCGCGGAGAGCCGGCGGTAGAGCGCGGTGATGGCGGAGCGGACCGTGTCCAGATGCGGAAAGCCATGGACGACGGGTGCGCCCGGAGGGCTGTTCGCCACGTCGGAACCCCCCATCCGCGACGGTCGACGGACCTCCACTGTAGGCCGGGCCGGAAACCCGCCGATGATCTTGGCTGAAAAGTGCGCCTTGTGGCAGCGGTCACCCGGCACCGATAATCGGAACGTTCTTGTCGGGTACATGACCAATTCGGCTTCGGTGCCGGAGGCCGTCACCCCGGCCGGGACGTGCGTGCCGGACCGCGCAACCCCACAGCAGCACCGGAATCCCGTGTACCGGAAACCCCGCGTACCAGGACTCCTGCACCACAACGCAGCAGCGCAACCTCCCACAGCAACCCCCCACACGAAATCCCCCCACGAAAGAAGGCGTCCGTGAAGCTTCTGACCGTGCTGAAAAGGTGTTCCGTCGCCATAGCCGCCGTCGCCCTCGCGACCGTCAGCCTCCAGCCCGCCGCCGCGGCCCCCCAGCCGATCGTCGGCGGAGAACGCGCCGAACAGGGCGAGTTCCCCTTCATGGTCCGGCTCTCCATGGGCTGCGGCGGTGCGCTCTACGCCCAGGACATCGTCCTCACCGCCGCCCACTGCGTGGACGGCTCGGGCGACGACACCTCGATCACCGTCACCGGCGGTGTCGCCGACCTCCAGTCGCCCGACGCCGTCGAGGTCCAGTCCACCAAGGTCCTCCAGGCCCCCGGCTACAACGGCACCGGCAAGGACTGGGCGCTGATCAAGCTCGCCCAGCCGATCGACCAGCCCACCCTGAAGATCGCCACCGACGACACCTACGACGAGGGCACCTTCACCGTCGCGGGCTGGGGCGCCGACCGCGAGGGCGGCAGCCAGCAGCGCCACCTGCTGAAGGCCGACGTGCCGTTCGTCTCCGACGCCGACTGCTCGTCCGCCTACGGCGGCGACCTCGTCGCCGACGAGGAGATCTGCGCCGGCCTCCTCGGCACCGGCGGCGTCGACAGCTGCCAGGGCGACTCCGGCGGCCCGATGTTCCGCAAGGACGACTCCGACGAGTGGGTCCAGGTCGGCATCGTCAGCTGGGGCCAGGGCTGCGCCCGCCCCGACTACCCGGGCGTCTACGCCCAGGTCTCGCACTTCGCCGGTGACATCGCCTCCGCGGCCGACTCGCTCTGACCCACCTCGGAGCCCGGCCACAGGTCACCGCACGTCCGGCCGGTGATCACGGCTGAACCACCCCGGGAGCGCCCGTACGAACGGGCGCTCCCGGACCCAGTTCCACCCGCGGCTCGCCCGCCTCCTCCAGCTCCAGCACCCACACCTCGTTGACGCCATCGCGGAGCACCGGACCCGGCACGTACAGGGTCCGCTGCGGGCCCGCCGACCAGTACCGGCCCAGGCAGAAGCCGTTCACCCAGACGAACCCGCGCGTCCAGCCGGGCAGTTCGAGACCGGCGTGATCGACCCCCGGCGCGCCGGTGACACCTGAGCCGCCCGTGACGCCCGCAGCGTCCCCGACCGTGAACGTCCCCCGGAACAGGCCCGTCCGCCCCGCCTCACCCGCCCCCGCGGCGGCCTCCACCGGACCGAACGGGACCGCCGCCACCGCCTC
>MUNB01000655.1 GCA_002154345.1 Streptomyces griseus | reverse complement strand
ACGCCGACGACCTGTCCGCGGCCCGCACCTTCGCCGAGCGGCTGCGGGACCGGGGAGCGCCGTCGACCTGATCCCGCCACCCGCCCCTCACACCTGACGCCTCACACCCGCGACCTCAGGCCCTCACCTTGGCTACGAACGCGTCGAGATTCGCCATGGTGCGCTCGATCTTCTGCTCCAGGGTCAACGATTCATGGAGCCGCGCCCCGACGCCCGCGTCCTTCTTCCCTCGTACGTAGAGCGAGCAGGCGAGGTCGCTGCACATATAGGCGCCGACCGAGTTGCCCTGCTGGCCCGCCTTCCCGGACCTCGGGGCCACCAGCAGGGAGACGCCTCCGGTGTGGGTGGTCACGCACATCGAGCACATGCTGCGGCGGGTCTGCCAGGAGCCGGCGTCGGAGGAGCGCAGCTGGACCCCGACGGCGCCCCGGTCGGACGGGATCACGAGGTAGGCCCGGGCGGGGGCCTGGGGGTCGCGCCAGCCCAGGAAGTCCAGGTCGTCCCAGGGGCGGTCGGCCAGGTCACGCGGCACGGACAGGCGCTTGGCCTCGCCCTTGGTGCAGTTGACAAATGCGGCACGGATCTCTTTTTCGGTCAGCGGTTCCATGAGACCCACGCTAATTTGCCTAATAGCGTTAGGCAAATTATTATTTGGTTAGGCAATCATGGAGAAGCGTTCGGAGGGTGGCATGGCACGAGCAGGACTCACCGCGGAGCGGGTGGTACGGGCGGGGGCCGAGCTGGCGGACGAGATCGGCTTCGAGCACGTGACCCCTTCGGAGCTCGCCCGAAAGCTGGGCATCAGGACCGCGAGCCTCTACTCCCACGTCAAGAACGCCCATGACCTCAAGACGAAGATCGCGCTGCTCGCCCTGGAGGAGCTCGCCGACCGGGCGTCGGCCGCCATCGCCGGGCGGGCCGGCAAGGACGCGCTCGGCGCCTTCGCCGACGCCTACCGCGACTACGCCCTCCAGCACCCGGGGCGCTTCACCGCGGCCCGCTTCCGGCTCGACCCGGAAGCGGCGGCGGCGAGCGCGGGCTTGCGGCACTCCCGGATGACACGGGCGGTCCTGCGCGGTTACGCCCTGACCGAGCTCCAGGAGACCCACGCGGTCCGGCTCCTGGGCAGTGTCTTCAACGGCTTCGTGGAGCTGGAGACGGCCGGCGCCTTCAGGCACAGCTCCCCCGGCTCCGGGGAGAGCTGGACCGAGATCCTCGACGCGCTCGACACCCTGCTGCGCAACTGGCCCGCCCGGCCCTGACCGACGCCCGGCCCTTCGACCGGAACGTCGGCCAGATCCCCGAACACCCCTCGACGGATGCGGAGAACGAGAACATGACCACCCGGCACGACGCCCCGCACCAGGCCCGGCAGGACTGGACGACGACCCCCATCACCCTCGGCATCCTGCGGGGCGCGCTGGATCTGGAGCAGACCGAACGCGGTGTGCTGCCGCACCGGTTGCCCGCCCGCGCGCGGCTGCAGATCCCCGACGGTCAGCTGGCCATGGCCGAGTCGCAGCCCTCCGGGGTCCGGCTGGCGTTCCGCACCCGGGCCACCGCCGTCGAACTGGACGTGGTGGCCACCAAGCGGGTCTACACCGGCGCGCCGCCGCGTCCCGACGGGGTGTACGAGCTCCTCGTGGACGGTCGCCCGGCGGCCCGGGCCAGTGCCGCCGACGGCGACACACTGACCATCGATATGGCCACGATGAGCACACAGTTCCGGACCGGCCCCGTGGAGACGCTCCGGTTCACCGGTCTGCCGGACGCCGAGAAGGGCGCCGAGAAGGACGTCGAGATCTGGCTGCCCCACGACGAGACCACGCAGCTGGTCGCCCTGCGCACCGACGCGCCGGTCCACAGTCCCCGGCCGAGCGGCCGGCCGGTCTGGCTGCATCACGGCAGCTCCATCAGCCACGGGTCCAACGCCGCCACCCCGACCGGCACCTGGCCCGCCCGGGCCGCCGCGCTCGGTGAGGCCGAGCTGATCAACCTGGGGTTCGGCGGCAGTGCGCTGCTCGACCCCTTCACCGCCCGCGCCCTGCGCGACACCCCCGCCGACCTGATCAGCGTCAAGATCGGCATCAATGTCGTCAACGCCGACCTGATGCGGTTGCGCGCGTTCGGCCCGGCCGTCCACGGCTTCCTCGACACCATCCGCGAAGGGCACCCCACCGCCCCGCTGCTGGTCGTCTCGCCGATCTGCTGTCCCATCCACGAGACCACGCCCGGCCCCGCGGCCCCGGACCACAGCGCGATGAGCGAAGGGCGGCTGCGG
The DNA here is from genome assembly GCA_002154345.1 of Streptomyces griseus. GTDB lineage: Bacteria > Actinomycetota > Actinomycetes > Streptomycetales > Streptomycetaceae > Streptomyces > Streptomyces caviscabies. The sequence continues at coordinate 222 of MUNB01000655.1, read as the reverse complement.
TTCAGGGCCACCGGTGACCCGTCGGAGACCGCCGCCGGGAAGCTCACCCTCACCGTCATCCGGGACGAGCTGGCCCGGATCGTCCGGGAGCGCGCCGCCACCGACCCCCATCTGCACTACCTCGACGGCCTCGACCTTTACGGGGAGAGCGACAACGCCGCCATGCCGCTGCCGGACGATCTGCACCCGGACCCCGCCACCCACCGGCTCATCGCCGAACGC
>MUNB01000654.1 GCA_002154345.1 Streptomyces griseus | reverse complement strand
GCTCGCCGGTTTCGTCCTCGCCCTGCGCGGAAAGTGGATCGCGGGCAGCGCGCTGGTCGGACTCGCGATGATGGTGAAGTCACCGGCAGCCGTGTCGCTGCTGTTCATCGGCGTCCTCGTGCACGCCTCCGCGACGGGCCCCCAGTGGCGCCGCTGGGCCAAGGGGCTCCTCGCTCCCGGACTGATCGCCTGCGCGGTCGCCGGAGGCGCCACGCTGATCAGCGGCACCGGATTCGGCTGGCTCCACACCCAGGGCGTCGCCGCGAACATCCACACCGCGCTCTCCGTCAGCAGCGACCTCGGCCTCGGGCTGGGAGAGCTGGCCCACCTGCTCCTGGACGTCGAGGTGATGCCGGTCAAGTCCGCCGTCCAGACACTGGGCCTGGCGGTCGCGCTCGGTCTGATCCTCGTACTGGCCCGGCGTGCGATGCGCGGCGGAGTGACGCCGACCCACGCGCTCGGGCTCTCCCTGCTCGCCCTGGTCGCCCTCTCGCCCATGGTCCAGCCCTGGTATCTGCTGTGGGGCATGGCCGTCGTCGCCGCGACCGAACAGTACGGCCGCCTGTCCGCCGTCCTGATCGTGCTCTCGGCGGCGCTGGTGTACGAGACCCACCCCATGGGCGCCACGCAGGCGCACAGCCCCG
>MUNB01000653.1 GCA_002154345.1 Streptomyces griseus | reverse complement strand
CGCCTCCGGAGGCGGATACGGCACCTGGTTCCTCGACCTCACCAACACCACGGACACCTCCTGCAAGGCCCTGCACCCGGTCCTCGTCCTCGCCGACCGCGACCGCAGGCTGACGTCGGACCAGATCCAGCTGGAGTTCTCCGAGCCCGGCAGCCCCGGGACCGAACACCGGGTCACCTGGGAGAGCACCGACCGCGACGAGCAGATCGGCGTCTTCGGCGAGGAGGGCGAGCAGGGTGGGCGGAGTGATCCGTTCCTCGGGTTCACCGTGCCCGCCGGAGAGACCGTCTCCGTACGCGTCCGCATGGCCTTCACCTCCGACACCGCTCCCGGCCCGGTCACCGCGCACGCCGCCGTCGTCCAGCGCCGCCATCAGGACAGGACCAGGGGAGGCGGGCGCGAGGACGGTGAATGGGTGGGGGAGTCGGAGAAGTACCCCTTCGTGATCGTCGACGGAGCCACGGGCGGCATCCGCGAACCGGACGGCCCCCGGACCGAGCGCCCCCGGCCGGAGGATTCCCGGTCCGAGCGTCCCGACCCGGAGCGCACCGGGTCGGGTGACGGCACCCGTACGGAGCGGCCGGGCGATTCCGACGGTTCGCGTACGGACCCCGGTACGGGCCGGAACCCGTCACCGGACCGCGACTCCGGCGCGGGAGAATCACCGGACCGCGACTCCGGCGCGGGAGAAGAAGACAGCGGTGGCGAGGAGAGCCCCGGGCTGCCGCCCCGCGACGGACTCGGCCGCCCGCTCCCCGAACTCGCCCGCACCGGACCGGCGTCGATCGCCTGGACCGGGGCCGCCGCCGGGGTGCTCCTGCTGGCCGGGGCCGGCCTGTTGCGGCACGCCCGCCGGGTGCGCCGCAACGTCTGACGGTGCGGGGCCGCGGCCCCGCACCGTCCCGTTCACCCGTGTCTGCCACCATCGGGCCGTGGACTACCCGAACGACCAGGCACCTGGCGCACCGATCCGCTCCGGCATCCCCGAGCACGGCCGTATCCCGAAGTACTACGCGGTCAAGGCCCGTATCGCGGTGCTGCTGGACGAGTTGGGCGAGGGCGGGCTCCTGCCCACCGAGCGGGAGCTCGCCCAGCGGCACGAGGTCTCGCGCGAGACCGTCCGCCAGGCCCTGCGTGAACTCCTTCTGGAAGGGCGGCTGCGGCGGCAGGGGCGCGGCACCGTCGTCGCCGGGCCCAAGCTGGAGCAGCCGCTCTCGCTGGCCAGCTACACCGAAGGCGTCCGCCGCCAGGGCAGGCGGCCCGGCCGCCGTCTCATCGGCCTGGAGCGCTTCCCCTGCCCCGAGGCGCTGGCCGCCGAGGTCGGCGTGGAGCGGGGCGAGCCGGTCTGGCACCTGGAGCGGGTGCTGCTCGCCGACGACGAACGCGTCGGCCTGGAGAGCACGTACGTCGGCGTCGCCCGCGTCCCGGACCTGGACACGCGGTTCGACCCGGACTCCTCCTTCTACGCCTACCTCCGCGACCGCCTCGGGATCGCCTTCGGCGACGCCGACGTACGTGCT
>MUNB01000652.1 GCA_002154345.1 Streptomyces griseus | reverse complement strand
CTTGAGGGCCACCGGGTAGCCGACCCGGAAGCGGCCGTCGACGCGGCGGCCCGGCTCGGCTACCCGGTGGCCCTCAAGACCACCGCACCCCACCTGCGCCACCGCGCCGACCTCGGTGGGGTCCGCCTCGACCTCGCGGACGAGGAGGCGCTGCGCCGGGCGTGCGGAGNNACGCGGCGTCGACACCGTCGTACGGGCCTCCATCGACGCGGCCGCCGGGGCCGTCCTCTCCTTCGGCCTCGCGGGAGCGCCCTCCGAACTGCTCGGCGACACCGCGCACCGCCTGGTCCCCGCCACCGACCGCGACGCCGCCGAACTGATCCGGTCCATCCGGGCCGCTCCGGTGCTGTTCGGCTGGCGGGGCTCGGCCCCGGTCGACACGGCCGCGCTCGAAGAGCTGCTGCTCAGACTGTCCCGGCTGGTCGACGACCACCCCGAGGTGGTCTCCGTCGCCCTCGAACCGGTCGTCGTCGCCCCGCAGGGACTGACCGTGCTCGGCGCGAGCGTCCGGCTCGCCCCACCGCCCGCCCGGAACGACCTCGGCCCCCGCCGCCTTCCGAACTACTGACCGCCGTCGACTGCCGGGGCGTCCCCGGCAGTCACCGGCCCGCCGTAGGATGGTGCTCATGGCAAAGACCGGTACGACGACCCAGGGGCTGCGCGCGGCGATCGAGCGCAGCGGCTACTACCCGGCCCTCGTGGCCGAGGCGGTGGAGGCCGCCGTCGGCGGGGAGCCGGTCGCTTCGTACCTGGTGCACCAGGAGACCACGTTCGACTCCAACGAGGTCCGCCGTCACGTCACGGTCCTCGTCCTGACCGAGCACCGCTTCATCGTCAGCCACACCGACGAGCAGGCCGCCGACACCAGCTCCCCGACGCCGTACGCCACCACCCGGCTGACCACGACGGAGGAGATCCGCTCCAGCTTCACCGACTCGGTGGAGGTGGTGGCGTACGGCGTCGGGGAGCTGGTGTCGGCGGCCTGCTCGTCGGTGTGGCTGACGATGAAGCGGTGCTCGGTCAGGACGAGGACCGTGACGTGACGGCGGACCT
>MUNB01000651.1 GCA_002154345.1 Streptomyces griseus | reverse complement strand
CCCCAACACCACCCGGACAAACCCCCCGTGACGGACCCGCGCGCCCCCGCGATCCGTCACTCCCCTTGCACACCCCTTGATGTGACGTGCACATGTCGCCACTCTGTTACCTGACGCCCACCCCGCAGAAACCTGGCGTCGCCACGATGGCCGGGCCCCACCCACCGCCCGCCCACGCACCCCCCACGTCAAGGGAGTTCGCATGTCCGGTATCTACGCGCGTCGCCTCTCCGTCGTCGCAGCAACCGCCGCACTCGCCGCCTCGTCCGCCCTGCTCGCCGCCCCCAACGCCCAGGCCGCGATGCCCACCCCGGTCAGCGCGGCGACCGCACGCACCTACCTCGGCCAGCTCACCGTCGGCGCCGAGGGCTCGTCCAGCGGCTACAGCCGCGACAAGTTCCCGCACTGGATCACCCAGTCGGGCGCCTGCAACACCCGTGAGGTCGTCCTCAAGCGCGACGGCACAAACGTCCAGCAGGACTCCTCCTGCGCCGCGGTCAGCGGCAGTTGGTACTCGCCCTACGACGGCGCGACCTGGAGCGCCGCGTCCGACGTGGACATCGACCACATGGTGCCGCTCGCCGAGGCCTGGCGCTCCGGCGCGAGCAGCTGGACCACCGCCCAACGCCAGGCGTTCGCCAACGACCTGACCCGCCCCCAGCTCATCGCGGTCACCGACAACGTGAACCAGTCCAAGGGCGACAAGGACCCGGCCGAGTGGATGCCGCCGCGCTCCTCGTACAAGTGCACGTACGTCCGCGCCTGGGTCCACGTCAAGAAGCACTACAACCTGAGCGTGGACTCCGCCGAGAAGAGCGCCCTGCAGTCGGCCCTGAACGGCTGCTGACCCGCCGGAACCGGTGCGCGGCCCTTCCTCGTTCTGTACGTTACGGAGCCGGTCCACGGAGCCCGTCCGTGACGGTGGCGCGAGGAGACATCACATGGCCGGACTGCGCCTGGGTCCACTGCTGCGGTACGTCGACTGGGAGACCGGGTCCACCGCGACCGTCTGGGTCGAGGCGAGCCGTCCGTGCACCGTGGAGGTCCGGTGCGCGGACGGCGCCTCGGGTTCGTCGCCGACCTTCGCGGTGGCCGGGCACCACTACGCCCTGGTGGTGGTGACGGGCCTGACCCCCGGCTCCACCACGGCGTACGAGGTGCTGATCGGCTCCCGGCGCGTCTGGCCGCCCGACGACGCCCGCCTCCCGCCGAGCACCATCACCACACCACCGGTGGCGACGGCGTCGACCACGGCCACCACCGCGGCTACGGCGTCGGCGGGCGCCGGGGCCGAACCGCCCGGCGTGCGGATCTCGTTCGGGTCGTGCCGCTGGGCCGCCGCTCCCGGCGGCGGGCACGACCCCGTCGGACCGGACGCCCTGGTCACGCTGGCCGCCCGGCTAGCGGCGGACCCGGCGGCCGAGCGGCCCGACGTGCTGCTGCTCCTGGGCGACCAGGTGTACGCGGACGAGACCTCCGCGGCGACCCGGCGCAGGCTCGCCGCCCGCCGGGATCTGCGCGAGCCGCCGGGCGCGGAGATCGCGGACTACGAGGAGTACACCTACCTCTACGACGAATCGTGGCGCGACCCCGAGGTGCGCTGGCTGCTCTCCACCGTGCCCAGCTGCATGATCTTCGACGATCACGACGTCATCGACGACTGGAACACCAGCGCCGCCTGGCAGCGGGACATGCGCGCCACACCCTGGTGGCACGAACGGATCGTCAGCGGGCTGATGTCGTACTGGGTCCACCAGCATCTGGGCAATCTCTCCCCCGCCGAGCTGGCCGCCGACCCCGTGTACGCGGCGGTCAGGGCCTCACCCGACGGCACCGAGGCGCTGCGCCGCTTCGCCGCCGAGACCGACGCGGATCCCGCCCGGACCCGATGGAGCTACCGGCGTGTTTTCGGCCGAGTACGGCTGGTGATGGTCGACACCCGCGCGGCCCGCGTCCTGGCCGAGGAGCAGCGGGCGATGCTCGACGCCGAGGAGGCCGGCTGGCTGCGGGAAGCGGTCCTGGACGACCCGACTTCGTATGATCATCTGCTCATCGGCAGCTCGTTGCCATGGCTGCTGCCCCCGCTCGTCCATGACGCCGAGCACTGGAACGCCGCCCTGTGCGCGGGCGTACGCGGGCGACGCTGGGCACGGTTCGGCGAGAAGCTGCGCCGCGCGTCCGACCTGGAGCACTGGGCCGCCTTCCCGGAATCCTTCGACCGGTTCACGGAGTTGCTGCGGGAGGCGGGAAGCGGTCCGGACGCCCCGGCGACGGTATGCGTCCTCTCGGGCGATGTGCACCACGCCTACATCGCCGAACCCCGGTGGCCGGACACCGGACCCCGCCGACCGGACACCGGGCCCGCCCCCGGACCCGGCTCCGGACCCGACTCCTCCGCCGGTTCCGGAGGCGCCCCCGCCTCCCGCGTCCTCCAGCTGACCTGCTCCCCCGTGCACAACTCGATCCCGCGATCCATCCGGGCGGGCTTCCGCTTCGGCTGGAGCCGGGCGGGTCGGTGGATCGGCCGGGCGCTCGGCCGCCACGGACGCACGGGAGCGCCGCCGGTGACCTGGAGCAGGGCCGGCGGGCCCTGGTTCGGTAACCAGCTCATGACGCTCACGTTGCTTGGCCGGAAGTCTGCGCTGACATTGGTGCAGGCCACAGCAGGCAGAGATGGGGCCCAGCTAGAGACGGTTCTTGAGCGTTCACTCACCCCTGAGAGTGAAGCGATTTTCGGCCACTCGACGGAATGTTGAAGTTGCAAGCACTGGTGAGGTTTTCCTAACCTGAGGCGCTCGGTCGGTTCACGTCCCCACCACAACCGAAGGAGCCCGCCCCCCATGCTCATCCGTTTGAACCAGGCACAGCCCTACGCGCTCAGCCTCTTCCGCTTCGTCGTCGGCCTGCTCTTCGCCTTCCACGGCGCCGCCACGCTCTTCGGAGTGCTGGGCGGCACCCAGGCGGAGACCGGCGCCTGGCCCGGCTGGTACGCCGCCCTGATCCAGCTGGTCTGCGGCTCCCTCGTCGCCCTCGGCCTCGGCACCCGTGCCGCGGCCTTCCTCGCCTCGGGATCGATGGCGTACGCGTACTTCAAGGTGCACCAGCCCGAGGCGCTCCTGCCGATCCAGAACGGCGGCGAGGCGTCGGCGATGTTCTGCTGGGCGTTCCTGCTACTGGTCTTCACCGGCCCGGGAGCGGTCGCCCTGGACCGCTTCTTCGGTTCGCGCGGCACGACGGCCACCACCGAGGACCCGGCCCGGCGCGAGCAGGCCCCGGCCGTCCCTGTCTGACCGGCGGTCCGCCCACC
>MUNB01000650.1 GCA_002154345.1 Streptomyces griseus | reverse complement strand
CGAAGGCCTCGGCCGCCTCGACGACCCGGCGCGCCCAGTCGGTGACCAGCGCTCCCGCGTCGGTGAGCCGGGAGCCGCGCGGGGAGCGGTCCAGCAGGGCGACGCCGAGCTGTCGTTCCATGGACCGGACGCGGCTGGAGGCGGCGGGCTGGGTGATGCCGACGTCCTTGGCGGCCCGGCCGAGGCTGCCGTGCCGGGCGACGGCGAGCAGCAGCTCCAGCGCCCCCAGGTCGGGGACCCGGTGCGCGAGGGGGATGCGGGGTGTGTGCACGTCGTCGCCGGTCATCAAGCCAGCTTATGACCTCATAGGAACGGGGTCCCTGGTGGGCGGGGGCGCCGCCGCGAAGAATCGTGGCATGGCCATCTTTCCGCAGACCCGGACCCCCGTACCGCCCCTTCCCGTCGCTCTTCCCCCGCGGGGGGCGGACGACCGGCCGGGCGTACGGCGGCTGCCGTCCCTGCGGCACATCGGCCCGAACTGGTACGCGAGCGTCATGGGCACCGCGATCGTCGCGAGCGCCGGCGCGGTGCTGCCGGTGGACGTTCCGGGTCTGCGCGCCGTGTGCACCGTCGTGTGGGCGCTGTCGGCCGTGCTGCTGGTGGCCGTGCTCACCGCGCGGGCCGGGCACTGGCTCTGTCATCGGGACCAGGCCCGCACCCATCTGCTGGACCCGGCCGTCGCCCCGTTCTACGGCTGTCTGTCGATGGCGCTGATGGCCGTCGGCGGGGCCACGCTGACGGTGGGCGTGGACGTGGTGGGTGCGCGGGCGGCGCTCGCGGTGGACGTGGTGCTGTTCGTGGCGGGTACGGCGGTGGGTCTGGTCGCGGCCGTGGTGGTGCCGTATCTGATGGTCGTCCGCCACCGCCCCGCGCCCGGGACCGCGTCGCCGGTCTGGCTGCTGCCGCTGGTCGCGCCGATGGTGTCCGCCTCGCAGGGCGCGCTGCTGGTGCCGCACCTGGGGGCCGGGCAGGGGCGTGAGGCGCTGCTGCTCGCCTGCTACGCGATGTTCGGTCTGTCGTTGCTGGCCACCCTGGTGGTGCTGCCGCTGGTCTTCTCGCGGCTGGTCCACCACGGTCCGCTGCCGCTCGCGCTGACCCCGACGCTGTTTCTGGTGCTGGGGCCGCTCGGGCAGTCGACGACCGCCGTGAACCAGCTGGCCGATGGCGCCCCGGGGGCGGTCGGGGCTCCTTACGCCTCCGCGTTCGGCGCGTTCGCCGTGCTGTACGGGGTGCCGGTGATGGGTTTCGCGCTGCTGTGGCTGGCGCTGGCGGCCGCGATGGTGGTGCGGGCCGCGCGGCACGGGATGGGGTTCGCGATGACGTGGTGGGCGTTCACCTTCCCCGTCGGTACGTGTGTGACGGGCGCGGCGGGTCTGGCGCGGCACACCGGTCTGGACGCTCTGACCTGGCTGGCGGTGGCTCTGTACGTGTTCCTGGTGGTGGCGTGGGCGGCGGCCGGGGCGCGGACGGCGCTCGGGGTGGTCAGCGGAGCGCTGACGGCAGCGCCCGTGCCGCCTCGGTCAGCGACGGCCCGTACCAGGTGAGCAGCCGCCCGTCGACGAGTGCGGCGGGCAGGGCGGGGAAGGCCTCGGGCCCGTCGTCCGCGGTGAAGCGGTAGGGCTCGTCGGGCAGCACGATCAGCTCGGCCCCGGAGGCGTTCAGCTCGTCGACGGGGACGCGCGGGTAGCGCTCGGGGTGGTCTGCGTACACGTTGCGGACGCCGAGGCGGGCGAGGAGGTCCCCGGCGAAGGTGTCGCGGCCGAGCACCATCCAGGGCCGGCGCCAGATCGGTACGGCGGCGGGGCGCGGGCTTCCGGCGGGCGCGGGCAGGGCGG
>MUNB01000065.1:7493-7997 GCA_002154345.1 Streptomyces griseus | reverse complement strand
GCCCTCCCCGCCCCGCTCGGCCGGAGCCCCGTGCACCCGGCGGTCCGGTCAGGGTTCGATCAGCCCGGCGCGGATCGCGTAGCGGGTGAGCTCCAGGCGGTCGCGCAGCCCGAGCTTCTGGAGCAGGTTGGCGCGGTGCCGCTCCACGGTCTTGACGCTGATGACGAGCAGCTCGGCGATCTCCTTCGAGGAGTGGCCCTCGGCGACCAGCTTGAGGATCTCCTCCTCGCGCTCGGTGATGGCCCGCGCCGGCAGGTCCTCGCCGTCCTTGGCCCGGTCCAGGAAGTTGCGGATGAGCGCCGTCACCGCGCCCGGGTAGAGGAACGGCTCGTCGCGCATCGCCGCCCGGCAGGCCTCCACCAGGTCCCGGTCCGCGACCGATTTGAGGACGTACCCGGCCGCCCCGGCCTTCAACGCCTCGAAGAAATACTGCTCGTTGTCGTACATCGTGAGCATCAGGATGCGCAGCCCGGGCATGACCCGGGACAGTTCGCGCGCCGCCTG
>MUNB01000065.1:0-7476 GCA_002154345.1 Streptomyces griseus | reverse complement strand
GCGGCGGCGCCCCGGGCGGGCGTGGCGATGGACGGTGAGGTGGGCATGGTCACTTGCTTCCGTTCGGGACGGGCACATCGAGACGTACTTCGGTACCGCCCTGCGGGCCGGGGCCGAGAAAGAGCTCGGCCCCGATCAGCAGAGCGCGCTCGCGCATACCGCGCAGGCCGGCCCCCTCGGGCGCGTCCCCGAGGCCGCGGCCGTCGTCGCGGATGCGCAGCTCCACCCCGCAGGCGCTGCGCCGCAGGGAGAGTTCGAGGCGGGTGGCGCGGGCGTGCCGGACCGTGTTGGTGAGGGCTTCCTGCGCGATCCGGTAGACGACCAGTTCGGCCTCGGCGCCCAGCTCCGGCAGATCCTTCTCCATCCGGCGGCGGATCGTCAGCCCGTCCGGCGTCGGCGTCTCGGTGATCAGCGCCGTCAACGCGCTGACCAGGCCCAGCTCCTCCAGCACCCCCGGCCGCAGCCGGCGGGCGATCCGGCGGATCTCGTCGAGCGACCCCCGGGTGATCTCCTGGACCTGCCGCAGCTCCTCGCGCAGCGGCTCCGGGGCGTGGTCGGCGACCCGCTTCAGCTCCAGCAGAACGGCGGTCAGCGTCTGCCCGACCTCGTCGTGCAGCTCCTGCGCCACCCGCCGGCGCTCGGCCTCCTGGGCGGAGAGCGCGCGGGCACTGCTGGTGGCGCGCTCGGCCTCCAGCCGGTCCAGCATCGTGTTGAACGTCTCGATCAGGGCGGCGATCTCACCGTGCCCCGCGACCTCGGGGCGCGGGCTCGGACGCAGCAGATCGGTGGTCGTCATCGCCCGGGTGACCCGCTGGAGCGGGAAGAGGCCGAGCCGGAGCAGGGCCGCGTTGGCCGCGAGCATGAAGGCGATACCACCGGTCAGGATCATGGCCTCGGTCAGCAGGACCGGGGTGGAGATCGTGATCGGCCCGAGCAGCAGCAGGGCGCCGGCCGCGACCAGCACGGCGGCGTTGAGCAGGAAGATCCGCCAGAACAGGGACAAGGTCGAACGGCTCCTTCGGAGGTCGGGTCGTGCGGGCGCGCTGACAGCCTCCACTATCGCCGCTGGGCGGGGCGAAGCGTGCCGCCGCCCAGGCCCGCGGCCCCGACACGCTTCCCCGGCGGCCTCCGCCCCCGGCCACTCTCCGGAGCGCCGCGTGCGCGCGCCGTCTGCATGGTGCGCACCCCCGGATATGGGTGCTGCCCCCGATGGTCCCCGCAGGGCCCTCCGGACGACCATGAGGTCCAGGGCCCCGGGGGGCCCTGCCCCGTGCCGCGGTACGGGGAGCCGGGGCTTCAGGAGCCGAGAGGGTTTCCGTACCGGGAGGGAGACACCATGCCCACGTACGACGAGCGGCTGCGTGAACTCGAGGAGCAGCTGCGTCACGACGATCCCGGGTTCGCCGAGGCGATGTCCGACGGGACGCCGCGCACCCCGCGCGAGTACCGCCGTCGCAACGCCTGGCTGTGGCTCGCCGTCGGGCTCGCCGCACTGGGCATCGGCATCGCCATGGGTCACGGCCTCCTGATCGCCGCGGGACTCGTCGTGTCGGGTGCGGCGGCCAACCTCTTCGACCCGCAGCGCGGACGTCAGCACGGGCAGGACATCCCCACCACCCGCTGATCGCGCCCCATGTCCCGGCGGTGCCCGCATACACCGCCCCACCGGCCCCTTCCGGCCGGCGTCAAGGCCTCGTCCGGATCGTCGGGCGGGGCCTTCGCGCGTAGCACGTCGCACGTACGCGGTACGCATGCACCGCCGTACGCCCACCCGCACGGAAGTACGGTCCGATGTGAGGTCCGACCACATGCCCGGTGTGACATAGGCTGCATGTCCGGATCCGGCCGACACAGGGAGATGCGGATGCCCGTCGAATGGCAGCCCGTGCAGCAGTCCCGCACCCATGAGCTGGTGCTCCGCAGCATCGAGGAACGGGTCGTCGCCGGAGAGCTCCGGGCCGGCGACCGGCTGCCGCCCGAACGGGAACTGGCCCCGGTGCTCGGCGTCAGCCGCTCCGCCCTGCGCGAGGCGCTGCGCGTGCTGGAGACCATCGGCGTCCTGGTGGCCCAGCCCGGCCGGGGGCCCGACGCCGGGGCCCGGATCGTCCGCAACCCCGACGACGCCCTGGGCCGGCTGCTCCGCCTGCACTTCGCCCTCGGCAGCTACAGCCTCCAGGACGTCCTGGAGGCCCGGGTGGTCCTGGAGCGCTCCAGCTTCGAGGCCGCCGCCTGCCACGCACCGGACGAAGACCTCGACGCGGCGGAGGAGCTGGTGGCGGGCATGGCGGAGCCGGGGATCGGGGTCAGCGGCTTCAACGACCTGGACACCCGCTTCCACGTCCTCATCGCCCGCAGCTCCGGCAACGCCCTGACGTCCACGCTCACCTCCGCCGTACGCGAGTCCGTGCGGCCGCTGATCCTGCGCGCCCTGGAAGCGGCCGAGGACTGGCCGGCCACGGCCCGCGCCCTCAACGCCGAGCACGAGGCCCTTCTCGCGCTGGTACGGGAAGGGAAGGGCGCGGACTCCGCGGACCTGGTGGAACGGCATATCCGAGGGCTGCACGGGACCCTGGTGGACGAGCCCACCGCACCGTAGGAGTTCGAGAGGGCGGTGTGGCCGCCGTGCGACGCCGCGTACCGCGGACACGCGGCGTCACCGACAGACGGCGTCACCGACACGCGGACGTTCCCTTCAGCGACCCGTGCCTAGTATGGTCCGACCATAGAAACCTCGATCCCATGTGAATCCGACCGGGGAGGCTCCATGCGCATCGGACTCTTCGCCACCTGTCTGGGAGACACACTCTTCCCCGACGCGGTGCAGGCCACCGCGATCCTGCTCACGCGCCTGGGGCACGAAGTGGTGTTCCCGCCGGGGCAGACCTGCTGCGGGCAGATGCACATCAACACCGGCTACCAGCGAGAACCCGTGCCGTTGGTGCGGAACTTCGCGGACGGGTTCGGCGACGCCTCGATCGAGGCGGTCGTGATGCCGTCGGGCTCGTGCGCCGGTTCCGTACGGCACCAGCACCGGATCGTCGCCGACCGCTACGGGGACACCGCACTCCGGGCCGGAGTGGAGACCGTCGCCGCGAAGACGTACGAGCTCTCCGAACTCCTCGTGGACGTCCTCGGCGTCACCCGGGTCGGCGCGTACTTCCCGCACCGGGTGACGTACCACCCCACCTGTCACTCGTTGCGGATGCTCCGCGTCGCCGACAAGCCTCTCCAACTCCTGCGCGCGGTCGGGGGGATCGATCTCGTCGAGCTGCCCGGAGCCGAATCCTGCTGTGGATTCGGCGGCACCTTCGCGCTCAAGAACGCCGAGACGTCCACCGCGATGCTCCACGACAAGACGGACAGCATCACGGCCACCGGGGCGGAGGTGTGCACCGCCGGGGACTCCTCCTGCCTGATGCACATCGGCGGCGGGCTCTCCCGGATCCGGTCCGGCACCCGCACCCTGCACCTCGCCCGGATCCTCGCCGCGACCCGCACCACGCCCGACGCCCTGACGGAGGCCGCCGTATGAGCACGTTCCTCGGCATGCCCGCCCCGCCGCCCCGCTCGCCGTACGGCACCGGAAACCTCCGCGGCGACCAGAGCTTCCCCCGCGCCGCCCACGACGAACTGGGCAACGACCAGCTCCGCCGCAACCTCGGCCGTGCCACCGGCACCATCCGCGCCAAACGGCTGAACGTCACGGGCGAACTGCCCGACTGGGAAGACCTGCGGGACGCGGGCTCCGCCATCAAGAGCGACGTCATGAACCGGCTGCCCGAACTGCTCGAAGAGCTGGAGCGCAAGGTCACCGAGCGCGGCGGCACCGTCCACTGGGCCCGCGACGCCGCCGAGGCCAACGCGATCGTCGCCCGGCTGGTGAAGGCCACCGGCAGCGACGAGGTCATCAAGGTCAAGTCCATGGCCACCCAGGAGATCGGACTCAACGAGCACCTGGAGTCGGTCGGGATCACCCCGTACGAGACCGACCTCGCCGAACTCATCGTGCAGCTCGCCCACGACAGGCCCTCACACATCCTGGTGCCCGCGATCCACCGCAACCGGGACGAGATCCGGCGGATCTTCCTCGACCACATCCCCGGCGTCGACCCGGAACTGGACAACATCCCCGCCCACCTCGCCGCCGCCGCGCGCGGCTACCTCCGCGAGAAGTTCCTGACCACGAAGGTCGCCGTCTCCGGCGCCAACTTCGGCATCGCCGAGACCGGCACGCTGGCCGTCGTCGAGTCCGAGGGCAACGGCCGCATGTGCCTGACCCTGCCCGACACCCTCATCACCGTCATGGGCATCGAGAAGGTCATCCCGCGCTACCAGGACCTGGAGGTCTTCCTCCAGCTGCTGCCCCGCTCCTCGACGGGGGAGCGGATGAACCCCTACACCTCGCTGTGGACCGGCGCGACGCCCGGCGACGGACCGCGCGACTTCCACCTGGTCCTCCTCGACAACGGGCGCACCGCCGCCCTCGCCGACGCCATCGGACGCGCGGCCCTCAACTGCATCCGCTGCTCCGCCTGCCTCAACGTCTGCCCGGTGTACGAGCGGACCGGCGGCCACGCCTACGGATCGACCTACCCCGGGCCGATCGGCGCCGTCCTCACCCCGCAACTGGCCGGGATGCACGCGGCGAAGGACGATCCGAACAGCTCCCTGCCGTACGCCTCCAGCCTCTGCGGAGCCTGCTTCGACGCCTGCCCGGTGAAGATCGACATTCCGTCGCTGCTGGTGGAGTTGCGCCACCAGCACACCGAACAGGCGGGCGTCACACCGGAGAAGCTGGCGATGAAGGCGGCCGCCGCCGTGATGCGCCGCCCGGGTCTCTACACCGCCGCGCAGAAGGCGTCCGGGCTCGGGCGCGTCATCGCGGGGCGCGACGGAACGATCTCGCGGCTGCCCCCGCCGCTCAGCGGCTGGAGCGACAGCCGCGACACCGCGGCCCCGCCCCGGCAGACCTTCCGCGCCTGGTTCGCCTCCGACGAGGGCACGGCCGCCCTGCGGGCCGCGGCCGCCGAACGGAACAGCGACCACAACGAGGAGGACGCGACATGAGCGGCGCCCGCGACACCGTGCTGGGCCGGATCCGCGACGCCCTCGCGCTGGCCCCGACGCCCGCCGTCGTCGTCCCGCGCGCCTACCGCACCGGCCGCGCCCTGCCCGACGACGAACGCCTCGCCCTGTTCACCGACCGGCTCCTCGACTACAAGGCACGGGTCCACCCCTGTACCGCCGACCGCACCGCCGAGGTCGTCGGCGAGGTCCTGCGGGAGCACTCCGTCCGCCGCATCGGCGTGCCGGCCGGGCTCGACGCGCGCTGGCTCGCCGGGTACGACGGCGAGGCGCGGCAGGACGACGCCGACGTCACGCCCGCACAACTCGACGCCCTGGACGCCGTGGTGACGGCGTCGGCCGCCGGCTGCGCCGAGACCGGCACGATCTTCCTGGACGGTTCGCCCGGCCAGGGCCGTCGGGCGCTGTCCCTCGTCCCCGATCTGCATGTGTGCGTCGTCGACCTCTCCACGGTCGAGGTGGGCGTGCCCGAGGCGGTGGCCCGGCTGGTGCCCGAACGGCCGACGACGCTGATCAGCGGTCCGTCCGCCACCTCCGACATCGAACTGGAGCGGGTGGAGGGCGTCCACGGGCCCCGGACGCTGGTGGTGGTGATCCGTACGGACGCGTAGCCGTCGGGGCGTCGGCGCTCGGCGGCGGCCAGGGGCAGCGGCGGTCAGGGAGCGTCCGGCCGCCCGTGCACCATGGTCACCACCGGAACGGCCGGCGCCGCCGCACCGCCGAACGTGATCCGCGTCCGCGCCCCGTCCTCGGCCCAGCGCACCTCGACCGTGTCACCGGCCACCTCCACCCGGTCCACCACCCCGTCCAACGGGCCGGTCTCCGGAGCGGTTTCCGGTTCGGCGGTCCCGGCGGTCCCGGCGGTCTCGGTGGTCAGGGAAGCCAGCGCCGCCAGAACCACCGTGCCGGTCACCTCGGCGGCGAGCCGGGGCACCGTCGCCCAGGGCGCGAACGCCGTTCCCTGCGGGGCCCGTACGTCCTCGGGCGCTTCCCAGCCGTGCAGCCCCCGCAACCGCGAGCGCACCGGGCCGCCGGGGTCGGTCGCCCAGCCCGTCAGCTCCGCCCGCGCTCCGTCCGGCGCGCCCAGCACCCGGTGCACCCGCAGCTCGTGGCGGCCCCGCGCCACGGTCACGCTCTCCACCCGCAGCCCGGGAACGGTGGACGGGCCCGCCGGGAACACCGGCAGGTGCCAGGAGGCAGCCCAGCCCCAGCCGTCGCCGTGCCCGGCCCCGAGCGGACGGATGCGCCGCCGGGCGCTGCGCGCCCCGCCGACCGTCACCGACAGATGGTTGTCCGCCGTGTTCGACGCGGAGGTCGGCCCCGTCACCGTGGAGTACGCGAGCCGCGCGTAGTGCGGGTCCTCGTCGGCGGCCGACTCGCCCTCGTCCGGGCGGACATGGTCGCTGCCGTGGTTGTGCAGCCGCACCACACCGTCCGCCCGCGTCGACTGCAGCAGAAAGCCCGCCGCCGGTACGGACAGCACCCGGTCGGGGCCCTCGCTCGGAGCCTCCTCCTCCGGCGACGCCCACAGAGGATGCTCGGCCGGGGCCAGGAGCGCCACGAAGGCCTTCGACGCCCAATAAGGAGACGCGGGACCGGAATAGGTCTGCAGCGTCGCCGCGTGCGGGCCGTGCCAACCAAGGCTCAGGAGCCCGTTGTTCCCGACCGCGCCGCGCTCCAGGAAGTACCGCAGCGACCCACTGACCACCCGTCGCGACACTCCCGGTGCGAGCGGAGTGTGCCCGGTCACCGCACCCAGGCCCACACCCGCGCTCGCCGCGAACCGGTAGGTCAGCGAGCGCCCGAAGTGCAGCGGGGCCCCGTCGCCGCCGAACATCAGCGAGAAGCTCTCCAGATGCTCGCGCAAGCGCGCCCCGTGGAGCGCCGACTCCCGTGCGTCGCCCGCGAGGTGGGCGTCCAGCAGCGGATACAGGTGCAGCGCCCAGCCGTTGTAGTGGTCGAAGGCGCGCCCGTCGCCGTCGGCGTACCAGCCGTTCCCCCGGTACCAGCCCGCCAGCAGCTCCAGCGCCCGCTCCCGGGCCCGTGCCGTCTCCGCGTCGCCCCGGCCCACCGACTCCAGGAACCCGGCGACGGTGTACGGGAAGAGGTACCAGTTGTTGCCCGCAGGAACGTGCCGCAGCGCGCCCCTCAGCCAGTGCTCCGCCCGGTCCCGTACGTCGGACGGCAGCCGGTCCCAGAGCCAGGGCCGGGTGAGCCGCAGGCCGAGCGCCACCGACGCGGACTCCACCATGGGCTGGCCCTGCACATCGTGGTCCAGGATCAGCGGCCAGGACTCCGCGTCGTCCCGGCCCGGTGTCCGCGTACCGGCGTCGAGCCCGTCCGCGTACCGCTCCAGCAGACCGTTCGGATCCTTCCCGCCCGCCCCCGCGA
>MUNB01000649.1 GCA_002154345.1 Streptomyces griseus | reverse complement strand
GCCGCACGCAAGGCCCCGCCCCCGCGGGCCAGGGCCCAGGGCCTCTGGCCGTACGCCCTGATCGCCCCCGCCGTCGGCGGCATGCTCTATCTGCTGGTCTACCCGCTGGTCCGGGCGGTCCTGATCTCGTTCCAGGACTTCCGGCTGCGCCAGCTCATCGCGGGCGACGCGGAGTTCGTCGGGCTGCGGAACTACCGCACGCTGCTCACCGATCCACGCTTCTGGGAGGTGGTACGCCGCACCTTCCTGTTCATGGCGGTCAATGTCGTGCTGATCATGGTGATCGCCACCCTGGTCGCCCTGATGGTGGAGCGGCTGGGCCGGATCGGGCGGACGGTGGTGCTGTGCTCGCTGGTGCTGGCCTGGGCGATGCCGGTGGTGGCGGCGACCACCGTCTTCCAGTGGCTGTTCCACTCGGAGTTCGGGATCGTCAACTGGTCGCTGACCTCGCTCGGCCTCGACTCCTTCGACCGCTATCCGTGGTTCGCGAACGGCACCGCGGCCTTCGCCATCCTGGTGACGCTGATCGTCTGGCAGTCGGTGCCGTTCGCCGCGATCACCCTGTACTCGGCGCTGACCACCGTCTCCCCGGAGCTGTACGAGTCGGCGCGGCTGGACGGGGCGGGCGCGGCGCGGATCTTCCGTTCGGTGACCTTCCCGATGCTGCGGCCGATCTTCCTGCTGGTCCTCTCGCTGGAGGTGATCTGGACGTTCAAGGCGTTCGTCCAGATCTGGGTGATGACCCGGGGCGGGCCGGGCGACGCCACGACGATCCTGCCGGTCTACGCGGTCCAGACGGCGCTCTCCAGCCAGCGGTACGACCTGGGTTCCGCCGCCTCGATGGTCACCGTGGTCCTGATGTCCGGGGTGCTCGCCCTCTACTTCCGCCAGATGCTCCGCCAGGAGGACGAGACCCGATGAGCACCCGTACGGCACTCCCTCGTACGTCCGCCCGCCCGCGCCTGCGCCGGCTTCCGCTGCACCTCGCCGCGGCCGTGACCGTCGTGGTCTGCCTCTTCCCCGTCTACTGGATGATCTCCACGGCCTTCAAGCCGTCCAAGGACATCCAGTCCGCCGAGCCGCAGCTCTTCCCGCACACCTGGACGCTCGACCACTTCCGGCGGGCGGTGGAGGCCGACGGCTTCGCCCTCTTCTGGCGCAACAGCATCCTGGTCACCCTCGGGGCGGTCCTGCTGGCGCTGCTGGTCGCGCTGGGTGCGTCGTTCGCCGTGGCGCGGCTGCGGTGGAAGGGCCGTCGGCAGTTCATGCTGATGATCTTCATCGCACAGATGGCGCCCTGGGAGTCGCTGATCATCCCGATCTACATCATCTCCCGGGACACGAACATGCTGGACCGGCTGCCGACGCTGACGCTGATCTACTTCATGATCACGCTGCCGTTCACCGTCGTGGTGCTGCGCGGCTTCATCGGGACGATCCCGCCGGAGCTGGAGGAGGCCGCGCAGGTCGACGGCTGCACCCGGACCGGGGCGTTCCGGCGGGTGGCGCTGCCGCTGCTGGCGCCGGGGCTGATGGCGACCTCGCTGTTCGGTTTCATCACCGCCTGGAACGAGTTCGCCTACGCCAACTTCCTGATCATCAAGCAGCAGGACAACCGTACGCTGCCGGTCTGGCTGTCGTCCTTCCAGAACACCTTCGGCACCGACTGGGGCGCCACCATGGCCGCCTCCACCCTCTTCGCGCTGCCCGCCCTGGTGATCTTCCTGCTGCTCCAGCGCCATGTCACGTCCGGCTTCGCCGCCGGCGCCGTCAAGGGCTGAGCGTTCGACGACACCTCGCCGCCCGCCCGCCCGCGAACCGAATCCGGAGATCCGGCTGGGCCGGGG
>MUNB01000648.1:636-809 GCA_002154345.1 Streptomyces griseus | reverse complement strand
GGCGCCGTTCTTGCTCCAGTCGAGCCCGTCCACGCAGTGCGCGGCGGTCAGGACCTTGGCCGGGGCGACGAGGGTGCCTCCGCAGAAGTAGCTCTCGTCGTCCGCGGTGCCGGAGGTTCCCTTGTCGTCGTAGTAGTGCAGCTGCACCATCCACGGCGCCTCGGAGATCGGGG
>MUNB01000648.1:0-620 GCA_002154345.1 Streptomyces griseus | reverse complement strand
CTCTGCTTGCCCGGAAGCGGAACGGTGTCCGCGGCCTGCGCCGGAGCGGAGGCGAGTGCTCCGGCCCCCAGCGCGAACACGGCAGCTGCCACGGGGAGGGTGATGAAACCCCTCCGTCTGCCAGATGTCACAGGACTCCCCTCGATCGACACGGCGCATCACGGCGACGCCACCGCGTACAGGCAAAAGAAGGAGAGAGTTCTCCCCACCGGTGAATCAACACAGTGGGCGTATATAGAAAATACGTTCCCCCCCACCAACTGCTGCTGATGCTATAACGCGAAAGCGCCCCCGTCACCGAAGTAACAGGGGCGCTCGCGGGTACCGCTGGAGATACGTCAGTCGTTGCCGTTTCCGCTGCCCGGCGTCGTCTTCTGGATCTGGAGCAGGAACTCCGCGTTGGACTGGGTCTTCTTCATCCGGTCCAGGAGAAGCTCGATCGCCTGCTGCTGGTCGAGCGCGTGCAGCACCCGGCGCAGCTTCCAGACGACCGCCAGCTCGTCGGTGCCGAGCAGGATCTCTTCCTTACGGGTGGAGGACGCGTCGACGTCCACCGCCGGGAAGATGCGCTTGTCCGAGAGCTTCCGGTCGAGCTTGAGCTCCATGTTGCCGGTGCCCTT
>MUNB01000647.1 GCA_002154345.1 Streptomyces griseus | reverse complement strand
GGGGTGCTGGCCGGGGCCTAAAACCCGTGGGTGCCGCTGTGACGGCCTCGTTTGGCCTGGGGGTGGGTGGGGTTGGGGGCCGTTTTCGCCCCCAACCCCACCCGGTGTTGGGTTGGTCACTATGTGACCGGCGTGCAGAGGTCAGGCGGCCTCGGCGACGGCCTCCGGGTTGATCCGGATGCTGTCCGCGCGGACCGCCGCGATGGCCTGGGCCTGGCGGAGGGTCTTCGTGGCGCTGAGCGCGACCTCCCGCAGGTGCTCGATCCGGAGCATGTGGCCGGGGACTCCTCCGGGCGTCCCGGCGAGGAGCAGTGCCAGCTCCTCCGGGTTGGCCGTGGCCAGCTCGGAGAGGATCGCGCCGAGGTCACCGAGCCGGTCGATCTTCTTCGTCAGCTTCGCGCGCTCCGAGGTGATCCGCTCCCGCTCGTCCTCGGGGAGGTCGAGGGAACCGGGGATGGCGTCCTGGCTGTCCCGGCCGGGGGTGGCCGGGGCCTCCTCGGCGAGGACGAAGAAGCTGCCCTGCTCCTCCTGCCGCTTCTCCTCCTCCCGGGCGGCCTGGGCGAACGCCTCGGCCTCGCGGGTGGACTTGAACTCTCCGCGCGCGTGGCGGGCGAGGAACCGCAGCTGGTTGCTGGTGCTGAGCAGGCTGACGTACCAGGAGAGCCCGACGGTCAGGTGGCCCTTTTCGAGGGCCTCGCGGGCGGAGTCGCACAGGCGCAGGAGGTCGATCCTCCAGCCGACGTAGGCCGGGGACTTGCCGACCATCTCGGAGATTTCGTCGATGCTGTACTTGGCGTCCTCCAGGCGCTTGAAAGCCTTGGCCTCCTCGATCGGGGTCATGTCGACCCGGCCGACGTTCTCGGCGGTGGCCATGGCGAGCGTGGTCCGCGGGTCGTTGTGAACGCCGTGGAGCACGAGCGCGGTCATCTCGGTGAGGCCGGCCGCCTTGGCGGCCCTCCACCGGCGCTCGCCCATGACGATCCGGTAGCTCTTGGTCGCCGTGAGGTAGACCACGGTGATGGGCTGGAGCTGGCCGAGCTTCTGCATCGACTTGGTCAGTTCGTCGAGCTTGGCCTGGTCGAAGTGCTCGCGCGGCTGGGTCGGGTCGCGGTCGATCCGGTCGATCGGGATCGTCTTCTGGGTCGCCGTCTTCTTGGCCGGGGCCTTCGGGGCTGCCGTCTTCTTGGCCGGGGCCTTGGTGTCCGCCGCCGCCTTCTTCGCGCGGGGCGCCCGCTTCGGGGCTGCCTTCTTCTCGGGCGCGGAGGTGGTGGCCTCGGTGGTGGTGGCGGGCATGGCGGGCTCCTCTGAGGTTGAGGTGGTGTTGGGTTGGTCACTATGTCCAACGCGTGTATCCACCATGGGGTTCCGGGTGGTTCCGGAAGAATCGCAGTTCAGGGCCATATTTTCGGCGTCGGCCATCTCCGCCGCGCTCCGCCGGCCGGTGACCATGTCCCACTGGACCAACCAGATGTCGGGGCCGGGCACCGACACGGACCTGGGGTTGGACCGCAGGACCTCGTGCCACCGGCCGAGGGCCTGCACGTAGTCGCCCCGCTTGAAGTCCGCCCGCCCCCACACCTTCGGCTCCTCCTCGATGGCGGGCTCCGGAGCCGGCCGCTCCTCGACGGGCGGGGCGGGCTCCTCCGCCGGGGGCTCCTCGATGGCGGGCTCCGTGACCGGGGGCTCGGCGACCGGGGCGGGCTCCGGAGCTGGCTGCTCCTCGACGGCCGCTTCGGGCTCCGCCTCCGGCGCGGTCTCCTCGATGGCGGGCGTCTCGGGCTCCGCCTTCGGGACGGGCACGATCGCGCCGGTCAGACCCTCGGCGGGGCCGCCGCGCCATGCGCTGCCCGTGTGCATGTATCCGGAGTCCGCGAGGAGCTGGGCGACCTGCGTGTGGAGCTGCTTCGACCACACCGACTCGGTGTACTTCGTGCCCTTCGCCGCGGTGAGCGTGACG
Source organism: Streptomyces griseus (assembly GCA_002154345.1). Taxonomy (GTDB): domain Bacteria; phylum Actinomycetota; class Actinomycetes; order Streptomycetales; family Streptomycetaceae; genus Streptomyces; species Streptomyces caviscabies. The sequence goes on along the minus strand of MUNB01000647.1, from coordinate 4,057 downwards.
GGCTGGAAGTCCTTGTGCGGGTGGCCGCGCCCGTTCAGCCACGTCACGGTGGCCTCGGTCGCGTTCCACCGCGCCTCGACCTTGATCCGCTTCGGGATCTTCGGGTCGGTGCGCTTCTTCGGCGCCTTCTTCTTCGCCGCCGCCTGGGCCTCGCGGACCTTCCCGGCCGGGGTCTTCGCGGAGGCTTCGTCAGCCGACTTCTTGCCGGGGACCTTGCCGTCGGCGAGGTAGGCGTTCATGGCCTCCTCGGGGCATCGCCACTGGACCTGGGTGTAGTCCGCGGTGTGGGTGAAGACCCGGCCGCCGTCGGTGGCGTCCTCCAGGGTCATGACCTGCTTGGGGTAGAGGCGGAGGTTCCAGGCGATCGACAGGCTGACCGGGTTGACCCGGGCCACCTGGAAGTAGCTGTTGCTGTAGCGCACGTAGTCGCCGGGGGCGAAGTCCTCGGGCCCCCACACCTTCACGCCGTCGGCGACCGCCTTCTTCACGAGCGCCTCCCAGTAGGCGATCTCCTCGACGAGTTCGTCGATGCGGCGCTCCCTGCGCTCGCTCGGCTCCCAGCCGCGCTCAACGGCCTCGACCCGGTCGCGCTCCAGGGCGCGCAGGTCGGCGCCCAGCTTCTTGAGGCGGCGCAGGGTGCGGTGGGGGTTGTTGCGGTGCTTCTCGTAGTGCTCGGCGGCCTGCGCCCGGTTCCCCCAGTACGAGGCGCGGTCCTGGTCCGCGAACGAAGCCCGCATGTTGTCGTGGATCCGCTGCTGGTCGCGGCGGGCGCGGCCCTCGGAGTGGTGGCCGACGAGGACCGGCTGGCCGCCCCAGAAGCGTTCCGCGATCTGGTCGGCCTTCGCCCGGCGGGCTTCGGCTGAGGAGGTGGCCCGGTCCGCACGGTCGGACGCCCGCTCCTCCCGCTCCTCCGCGCGCTGGACGCGCTCGGCCTCGACCTCAGCGAACGAGCGCCGCTCCTCGTCGTCGATCTCGATCGTGACGGTGTGCCCGGCCTCGCGGAGCGCGGTCGCGGCCGCGTTGATCCGCCACGAGGATTCCTTGTCCCGGGAGCCCCGGATGTGCAGGCCGGTCACGTGGCGCGAGCTGCGGAAGTTGTGGGGCTGCACGATCTCGTAGACGCCGTCGCCCTTGCGGGAGCCGGTGAGGATCGTGCCCTCTTCCCGGGTGTGCGTGATGGTGATGTCGGCCATGCCGGTCACCTCCGTTCTGGAATGGGAACGGCCCGGCGGTTGCCGGGCCGTGGTGCGTGCGGGTGCTGGTCAGGCCGCGCGGTGCGCGCTGATCGTGCGGACGTAGTAGCGCGCGGCCGTCCGGTTGATCCCGATCAGGCGGACCTGGGCGACCACCGGGGCGATCTCTCCGGCTCGCAGGCCGGCGATCAGGTCGGACACGCGCCAGTGGACATCGCGGGAGCCGGTCAGGGTGTCCGGGTTGCCCGAGTGGAACAGCGCGCGCAGGGGCTGGATCTGCTCGGCCAGGTGATCGGCCAGCTCGGATGCGGTCAGGGTGGTGGGGGTGATCGCGCGCATGGGTGACTCCCGTGATGGTGGAGTGTTGGGTTGGTCACTATGCCTAACGCTGATCTCCCGGGGAGGTACCGGGGTATCGCGAGGAAATCGGGGAGTTTTCGCAGGTCAGAGCGCTGCCGCGTCGAGGCGGGTCCGGGTCTCCAGGCGGGCGTCCGCCCACAGGCGCATCAGGGCGGCCCCGGCCTCGCCGGCCGCCTCGCCGGGGGCCAGGCCGCTCTCCAGCCCGGCCATGTAGCGGGTGCCGATCATGTTGAGGGCGCTGGTCCTGGTGAACGCCTCGACCAGGTCGTCGAGGTCGAGGTGGGGGAAGGTCTCGTGGAGGCTGAGGGCCGCGAGGGCGGCGATCCTGCCGAGCGCTTCCGCGAAGGCGTCGTCCTCCTCGGGGGTGGTGAGGTAGCCGCGCCTGCTGTACTCGATCAGCTCGCGGCTGACGAGGACCGGGGCGTCGTCGTCCAGGCGGCCCCGCTTGAGGGGGAGCGCGCCGGGCCCGGCCTGCCGTGCGCGGTGCGGGATGGCGAGCAGGCCGGGCCGCCGGTCGAGGTCCGACCAGTCCGGGGCGTACTCGCCGGGCCGGGCCGCGGTGTCGAGGGTCACGTCGGGGCCGTAGTAGCCCCGGAGCATGTCGCCTTCGCGGATCTCGCGGGCGGGGACCACGTGGTACGGGCTGGTGCTGGTCATGGCGTCTCTCCCTTGGGGGTGGGTGCGGGTGTGGGTCAGGCGTGGGCGGCGGCGACCATCAGGTTGGCGGCCTCCTGCATGAAGGCGGGCATTCCGAGCGTGCGGGCCTCGCGGGCGAGCGAGCGGAGCTGGCGCCGGTGGGCGTCGAGCGCGCGGACCTCGTCCTCGGCGATGGTCACGGCGAGGGCGCGCAGGGCGTCCCGGTCGATCTCGCCCTTGACGACCGTCCGGCGGACGTCGATCGCGCGCTTGGTGCTGCCCGCGCGGATGAGCTGGCGGGAGAGGTCGAGGGCGTCCGAGGTGTCTCCGGCTTCGGCGATCAGGGTGATCTCTTCGATGAGGGCCTTTGTGAGCATGTCGATCTCCCGTGGTGGTGAGGTGTTGGGTTGGTCACTATGCCTAACGCTGATCTCCCGGGGAGGTACCGGGGTATCGCGGGGAAATCGGGGAGTTTTCGCAGGTCACAGGGCGGGCGAGGCCCGAGGGCCTCGCCCGGTGCCGCTGGTCAGCCGGCGAGGATGGCCTCGCCGACCGCGGTGAGGGCGACTCCCCGGCCCGCGCTCATCGGGGCGTTGCTGGTGTACCGCGCCCACTTCTGACTGATCACCCACTCGACCATGTCGACCCGGGGGCGGTCGCCGCACTTCACGCTCACGGCCGTCCGGCTCTTGAGGGAGTGTCCGGTCCACCGGAGGGTGACGCCGCCGTCCCGGATGGCGACCAGGGTGCGCTTCTGGGCCGGGGTCACCTTCGGGACCTCGGTGACCTCCTCGGCCGGTGCAGCCTCCTCGGCCGGGGCCGGGGCCGGCTCCTCGGCCGGGGCCGGGGCGGGCTCCTCGGCCGGGGCCTCGTCGATGTCCATGCCGTTCGTGGCGCTCAGGAACCGCCGGAGGCCGTCCTGCTCGGCCAGGCGGGCGGCGTTGGTGATCATGCTCGTGCTCAGGCTGATCCCGAACCCGAGGATGTCGTTCGTGGCCTTCTCGCGCTCGGCGGCCAGGCCCTCGCGGACGCCGTGGCGGTCGATCCGCTTGAGGAGCCGCGCCCAGGGGGCGGCCTCGGCCTCGGCGGTCAGGACGCTGTCGACGGCCATGGTGAGGTCCGAGCCCTGGCAGGTGAGCATGCGGGTCAGGCGCTCGCGGCGGATCTCGGCGTGCTCGAAGGCGCGCTCGGCCTGCCGGGTGAGGAGGTCGAGGGCAGTGGTGGCGTCCATTTCGGGCTCCCTGTGTGGTGGTGTGGTGTGTTGGGTTGGTCACTATGTCTAACGCGTGTCCCCCGTGGGGGTACCGGGGTAACGCAGAGAAATCGAGAAGTTTTCGCAGGTCAGGCAGGGTCCAGCGCCAGCGCACTACGGCCCGGCGGGTGCCGGGCCGTAGTGGGGGCAGGTGGTGTCAGGCGCCGATGTAGGTGTCGTACTCCCAGTCGAGGGAGAGGGTGAAGAGGTCGGTGAAGCCTTCGATCCGGGCCCGGACGCTGTCCTCGGCGACGGCCACCTCGGTCACCCGCCGGAACGCACCGTCGAGCCGGATGACCATGCCGTCGGCCAGGTCGGCGGCCCGGACGCTGACGGGGGTGATGGGGAGGATGGCGGAGATCTCGGAGGCGGGGGAGAGGGCGAGGAGGTCGGTGAGGCCTTCGATCCGGGCCCGGATGCCGTCCTCGGTGGTGGTGAGGTCGAACACCCGCCGGGGGGTGCTGTCGATGCTGACGATCATGCCGATCTCCAGGGAGCCGGCCGGGATGGTGGTGGTGATGGAGGGGGTGGTGATGACGGCCATTTCGATCTCCTGTGGTGTGGTGTGTTGGGTTGGTCACTATGTCTAACGCGTGTCCCCCGTGGGGGTACCGGG
>MUNB01000646.1 GCA_002154345.1 Streptomyces griseus | reverse complement strand
GGGATCGTGCGGACCGGCGGGTCAGCGGATCCGAGGAGCGGGATCGTGCGGACCGGCGGGTCAGCCGATCACGTTGTCCACGCCCTTCTTCGCCGTCTCCCACGCCTTGTCCGCGGGCTTGCCCTTGCGCTCGACCTCGCTCAGCGCGTTCGTGATCTGCTGCATCACGTTCTGGTCGTGCACACCCAGCACCTGGACCGGGGAATCCTTGGCCGCGTCACCGAAGATCTGGCCGATCGGGGCGCCCGAGAAGTACTCGTCCTTGGCGTCCGAGATCGTCTCGATGGCGCCCGTCGAGGACGGGAAGTTGCCCTGCTTCTGGAAGACCTTCGCCTGCTGCTCGGGGGCGGTCAGCCACTCGATGAGCGCGTACGCCTCCTTCTTGTGCTTGGCCGCGCGCGGGATGGAGAGGTACGAGCCGCCCCAGTTGCCCGCGCCGCCGGGCAGCTTGGCGATGTCCCACTTGCCCTTGCCGGCGTCACCGGCCTGGCCCTTGACGTAGCCGAGCATCCAGGCCGGGCACGGGATCGTCGCGAACGAACCGGCCGCGAACGCCTGGTTCCACTGCGGCGACCACTGGTCGAGCTTGGCGCTCAGGCCCGCCTCGGCCGCCGCCACGGAGGTGTCCCAGGCATCCTTGACCGCCGGGTTCTTCTCGTAGATCAGCTCGCCGGAGGCGTCGTAGTACCGCTCCTCCTCCTGGCCGATCATGATCCCGTAGAGCGAGCCGACGCTGTCCAGCCAGGCGCTCTTGGCGGGGGCCTTCTTCTTGTACTCCTTGCCCAGCTCCAGGTAGCCGTCCCAGGTGGCCCACTTCTTCGCGAGCTCCTCGCGGTCCGTGGGCAGCCCGGCCTGCTTGAAGAGGTCGGTGCGGTAGCACATCGCCTCCGGGCCGACGTCCGTGCCGAGGCCGAGGATCTTGCCGTCCTTGGTGGTCGCCGCCGACCACTTGGCCTCGGCGAACTCGTCCTTGAGCTTGTCGGCCCCGAATTCCTTCAGGTCCTGGAACTTGTCGGCCTGCTGCTGGGTGACCGACGCGATGCGGCCCACCTCCACGCCCTGCACGTCCGCGAGACCGCCGCCGCCCGCGAGACGGGTCTGGAGCGACTTCCAGTAGTCCGCCTCGTCCTGGGTGTCGCTCTGCTTGATCGTGATGTTGGGGTTGAGCTTCTGGTACTCCTCGTACAGCCCGGCCTCCTTGAAGCCGAACGACCCGAAGAGGTCGACGTTGAGCGTGACCTTTCCGCCCGCGCTGTCGGACGAGTCCGACGAGTCGCCGGATCCACAGGCGGCGAGGAGGGCCCCGGCGAGGACGACCGCGCCGAGGCGGACAGTGGCTCGCTTGGCGGCTCGGGCGATGGGCATGGGAAGCCTCCCTTGGCTTCGGGATGAACCGAGCGCCTTGAGAGCGCTCTCAAAACCTGCGTCTGGAGCGTCCCCCACCGCCCCCGCCCCGTCAAGACTCGAACGCATAACAGCTTGGGGTTACACCGGACTACCGCCCAACTGCCTTCGGTGTGCGTTCTCTTGACACTTACGTTTCAGGAGTTTTACGTTCCTTGACACTTGAGAGCGCTCTCGAACGCGCTCTTCGCCCCCCATGATCGAGGTGCTGCTCGTGCTGACCTCCCTCTCCGGACTCGTTTCCCGAGTCACCCCCAGACCCGCCGCGGCGGCGCTTCTCGCCGTCGCCGTGGCCGCCGTGGGCCTGGGCCCCGCCGCATCGCCCGCTGCCGCCGCCACCATCCCCGCCGGCGCCGGCAGCTACACCGACAGCCGTCCCGCCGGGACCTCGGGCCCGACCACCAACACCGGCGCGCCCGTCACCCCCAAGCTCACCACCGCCGCCCGGGACCAGCCGGTCCCGACCAACGACTGGTGGTCCTCGCTCGCCTTCCAGCGCTACGGCGACAACCCGTACAGCACCCCCATGTACGGCCACCCCCTCACCTACCAGGCGACCTCCGGCGGACTGGAGGTCGGCTACCCGACCTCGCCCGCGATCGTCGGCGACGGCCGCCAGTACGAGTACGCCCACAAGGCCGACCTCACCGTCGGGCTCTCCGGGCTGAACTCACCCGACACCAAGGCCGACGCCTGGTCCGACTGGACGGTCACGCCGTACTGGGCCGACGGCTCGCGCACCTTCCGGGCCACCATCGGCCACGGCATGCCCTTCGTGTACGCCAAGGGCTCCGGCGGCGACGCCCGCGTCACGACCGACTCCGCGCCCACCGTCTTCTCCGACCAGGGCAACGTCCTCGGCATCACCGTCGCCGGGCACCACTACGCCCTCTTCGCCCCGACCGGCAGCGACTGGAACGTCTCCGGCTCCACGATCACCGCGGGTCTCGGCTCCAAGGACTACTTCTCGCTCGCCGTCCTGCCCTCCACGGACGCGCTGGCGACCTACCGGAAGTACGCCTTCAGCTTCGTCACCGGCTCCCAGGTGGCCTGGCAGACCACCGGCGGCAACGTCCGGGCGACCTACAGCCTGACCACCGAGGCGAAGGAGGGCACCGAGCGCGGCACGCTCCAGGCCCTCTACCGCCACCAGTGGCTGCACACCACCGACGCGCTGACCCCGTACACGTACGTCTCACCGCGCGGCACGATGAAGGTGCGCGAGTCCGCCACCTTCACCACCAGCCAGAAGAACAACGGCGTCGTGCCCGCGCTGCCCGCCTCCAGCGGCGTCGACAAGGCCCGGCTGACCGGCTACATCAACGAGGTCGCCAACGCCTCGGACCCGTTCTCCGGGGCCTCGGACACCTACTGGACCGGCAAGGCGCTCGGCCGGCTCGCCCAGCTGGTGCCCGTCGCCGACCAGATCGGCGAGACCGCCGCCCGCGACAAGCTCCTCGGCCTGATGAAGGGCCGGCTCCAGGAGTGGTTCACGGCGGGCGGGGCCAGCGAGTTCAGCTACGACAAGGACTGGAAGACCCTCACCGGCTACCCGGCCTCGTACGGCAGCGACACCGAGCTCAACGACCACCACTTCCACTACAGCTACTACGTCTACGCGGCGGCGATCATCGCCCAGTACGACCAGGCCTGGGCGGCCGACTCGGCCTGGGGCACGATGATCAAGCACCTGATCCGCGACACCGCCAACCCGAGCCGCACCGACTCCGCCTACCCCTTCCTGCGCGGCTTCGACGTGTACGCCGGCCACAGCTGGGCCTCCGGCCACCAGGGCTTCGCGGCGGGCAACAACCAGGAGTCGTCCTCGGAGTCCATCAACCTCAGCGCGGGGCTCGTCCTCTGGGGCGCGGCCACCGGTGACAACGCGCTGCGGGACCTCGGCAGTTACCTGCTGACGACGGAGTCCGAGGCCATCACCCAGTACTGGTTCGACGCGGACGAGCAGGTCTTCCCCGCCTCCTTCGGCCACGACACGGTCGGCATGGTCTGGGGCAGCGGCGGCGCCTACTCCACCTGGTGGACGGCCAACCCGGAGGAGATCCACGGCATCAACGTCCTCCCGGTGACCGGCGGTTCGCTCCACCTCGCCCGGGAGAAGGCGGCCATCAAGCGCAACATCGCCGAGATGGAGCGCGAGAACGGCGGCCCCGCCCAGGAGTGGCGCGACCTGCTCTGGGAGTTCGAGTCGCTGGCCGACCCGGCCGCCGCCAAGGCCAAGTGGGACGGCGTGAACGGGAATTACGAGCCGGAGCAGGGTGAGTCCAAGGCGCACACCTACCACTGGATCAACACCCTCGCCTCCGTCGGCGCCCCCGACATGACCGTCAGCGGCGACATCCCGACCTCCGCCGTCTTCTCCAAGGACGGGACGCGCACCTACACCGCGCACAACCACGGTTCGACCGCCCGTACGGTGACCTTCTCCGACGGCAAGACCCTCTCCGTACCGGCCCGTTCGACGGCCACGAGCACCGGACCCGGGGGCAGCGACCCCGACCCGGAGGAGCCGGGAGAGCCGGAGGAGCCCGGGCCGTCCACCGGCAACACCTTCCGCCTCAAGACCGGCGGCGTCCTCACCACCGCCACCACCGACCCGGCGGGCTCGGACACCATCGCCTCGGCCGACGGCGTCAACCGGGACGGCACCCCGTACCGGCCGACCGTCTACGAGGTGAAGAAGGTCAACGGCAAGGTCTCCGCCGGGGCCGCCACCGCGTTCCGCCTCCGGGTGGACGCGGGCACGGCGGTCGGGCTCGCCCCGCAGGTCCGGGTCAGCTACGACCTCACCGGCGACGGCACGTTCGACCGGGCCGAGACCTTCCGCTACTTCGCGACCGACCCGGTGAACGGGTGGGAGGAGTACACGCAGGCGGCGGGCGTCCGGACGGCCACCGGCAGCCTGGGCGAGCTGAAGAACGGCACGGTCCGGCTGGAGATCTGGAACGCGCTGGGCAACGGCACGTCCCGGGTGCAGACCGGGACGGACGCGGCGGTGCTGCGGATTCCGTACCAGTGACCGCTGCCGGTCTTCGGCCGGTCGACGGCCGGCCGAAGACCGGTGGGCGGTGATCCGTACCGGACGGCCACTGGGGGACGGCCGGTACGGGTGACACAGAACGCGGCGGGTCTCCGGTTCCTCAGGCGGAGGCCCGCCGTACGTGTGCGCGGGGCCGGGGCGGCCTCGCTGTGCGGGTCCGGGGGTGGCCCTGCTTTCAGGCGGAGGCCCGCCGTACCAGCGTGACCGGGGTGATCACCGACTCCGGGACGTCGCCGCTGCCCGTACGGTCCCGGTCCAGCGCGCGCAGCAGCAGCCGGGCCATCAGCCGACCCTGCTCCTCGATCTCCTGGCCGATGGTGGTCAGCGGCGGGTCGGTCTCCGAGGCCACCGAGTCCATGTCGTCGAACCCGACCAGCGCCACCTGCTCCGGCACCGCGATCCCGCGCTCGCGCAGGACCCGCAACGCACCCGACGCCATCAGGTCGTTGGCGGCGAACACCGCGTCCAGATCGGGCCGCCGGTCCAGCAGCTCCGCCATCGCCCGCGCCCCGCTCTCCACGGTGAACGCCCCGGCGGCGACGAGCGTCGGATCCACGTCCAGCAGCACGTCCCGGTAGCCGTCCAGCCGGTCCATCGCCGAGGTCTGGTCGGAGGGCCCGCCGATGTGCGCGATGTGCCGCCGCCCGAGGTCCTTCAGATACCGCACGGCCAGCCGCGCCCCGCCCCGGTTGTCCGCGTCGACGTACGGCACGGCCTGGTCGCCCGGGTCGGCGGGGCAGCTGGGCCGGCCTCCGTACACCGCCGGGATCCCGGCCCGCCGGGTGATCGCGGGCACCGGGTCGTCGGTGTGCAGCGAGAACGCGAGCGCCCCGTCCACATGCCCGCCGGACAGATACCGCGCGATCCGGTCGAAGTCGCCGGGCCCCTCCACGAGCAGCAGGACGAGCTGGGTGTCGTGGGCGGTGAGCTCCTTGCTGATGCCGCGGATCTGCTGGGAGAAGAACGGGTCCGAGAAGAACCGGGTCTCCGGCTCGGCGATGACGACGGCCACCGCGCCGGTGCGCCGTGTGACGAGGGTCCGCGCCGCGTGGTTCGGTATGTAGCCCAGCTCCTCGACCGCCTTGAGCACCTTGTCCACGAGCGGCTTGCGGACTCCGTCGCCCCCGTTGACGACCCGCGAGGCGGTGGCCCGGGACACCCCGGCACGTGCCGCGACGGCTTCCAGGGTGGGCCGGGACCCGGGGGACTGCTCGGGCAAGGCGGTCGCTCCTCGTCGACGGGGGCGGCGAAACGCGGGCTGGTGCGCGGGGCTCGCGCGCGGGTGCGCGCGGGG
>MUNB01000645.1 GCA_002154345.1 Streptomyces griseus | reverse complement strand
GGCGGTGGGGGAGGGGTCTCGCCCGTCGGCCGCCGGTGCCGGGACAGATAGCCGCTGCGGGACTCCCACACCAGCTCGCCGGCCACCCGCGCCTCGGTCGCCATGGTCACCTCGGTCCCCCGCCGGTGCGCGGTCAACTCACCGGCATACACGGTCAGTTCGAGAGCTTCGTCGACGCTTACGGCCCGGTGCGGGGTGATCTCGATCCAGGTGTGGACGAGCCCGAGCACCGGCAGCGGGAAGGCGCGCCCGGTCATCAGCCGCATGGTGAGCGGAAAGGCCAGGACATGAGGGTACGTGACCGGCAGCGGGCCGGACTCCGCGAACCCGCAGATCCGGGCGTACGCGGCGAGGGGCCCGGGCGCGACGGGTGCGGCCGGGCGGGTGAGGCGGCCCGGGGGCAGGGTGGCGTCCGGCTGCCCGGCGCGCTTGAACGGTGACGTGACGGCCCCGCGCACGAGCGAGGCGCTGAGTGAGGTCATCGGTCTCACGCCCCCAGCAGGCTCTGGCCGCAGACGCGCAGCACCTGGCCGTTGACGGCGGTGGAGTCGGGCTGCGCGAACCAGGCGACGGCCTCGGCGACATCGGCCGGAAGCCCGCCCTGGGAAAGGGAGTTCATCCGGCGGCCCGCCTCGCGGATGAAGAACGGCACGGCGGCGGTCATCTTCGTCTCGATGAACCCGGGGGCCACCGCGTTGACCGTGACACCGTGTTCGGCGGCGGCGCGCGGGCCGAGCGAGCGGACGAGGCCGATGACACCGGCCTTGCTGGCCGCGTAGTTGGTCTGGCCGTTGTTGCCCGCGATGCCCGCGATGGAGGCGGTGGCGACGATCCGGCCGCCCCGGTTCAGGGTGCCCGAGGTGAGCAGCTCGTCGGTGGTGCGGAGCACGCTGTCGAGGTTGACGTCGATGACCTGGGCCCAGCGGTCGGCCGGCATGTTGGCGAGGCGGCGGTCGCGGGTGATGCCCGCGTTGTGGACGAGGACGTCGAGCCCGTCCGGTGCGGCGGCGGCGATGCGGGCCGCGGCGTCGGGTGCGGTGATGTCCAGCGGCAGCGCGGTGGCCCCGAGCCGGTCGGCGGTGCGTACGAGGTCGTCCTGGGCCTGCGGGACGTCCAGCACGACGACCCGCGCGCCGTCGCGGGCCAGCACCGAGGCGACGGACGCGCCGATGCCCCGGGCCGCTCCGGTGACCAGGGCGGTGCGCCCGGCGAGCGGCGCGTCCCGGTCGGCGACGAGGTCCGGTGCGGCGGCGGCCAGCTCGATCACCTGACCGCTGACGTAGGCGGACCGGGGGGAGAGGAGGAAGCGGAGGGTGGACTCGGCGGCCGCCGGCTCGGCGTCGGCCGGGAGCCGCACGAGCTGTGCGGTGGAGCCGCGCCCGATCTCCTTCCCCAGCGACCGGACGAAACCCTCCAACGCCTGCTGCGCAGCGGCCTGATGGTGGTCCTCGGAGGACGGGGGCGTGCCGAGAACGACGATCCGGCCACCGGGAGCGAGCGACCGTACAACAGGATGGAGGGCCGCGTGCACCTCGGCGAGGCCCCGGGCGGAGGTGACCCCGGTGGCGTCCAGGACGATTCCGGCGGGCCGGGCGGACTGCTGCTCGACCGTGAGCCCGGTCGCGGCCAGCACCTTCGCCAGCCCGTCCGTGATCGCGGAGGCCCCGGCGGTCAGATGCAGCAGCGGACCGTCCAGGGCCGGCGTCTCCAGGGTCCAGCGGCGCAGCGGGGCGGGCTGCGGCAGGCCGAGCCGGCGGGTGAGGAAGCGGCCGGGTGCTGTGCCGGTGAGGTGCAGATAGCGATCGGCCATTGTCCTGACTCCCTGCTCGGTCGTAGATTTACTCTTGAGTAAGGTTACTCAAGAGTCAGGAGCTGGTCGAGATGCACAATCCCGGACCGACCGAGACGAGATGGTCACGATGACGCGCCAGGACCCGTTCGTTCCGCTCGCGCTGCCGCAGCCGCGCCGCGTCGCGGTCATCGGCGGCAGCCGCACCCCGTTCGCCCGCTCCGACGGCCCCTACGCGACCGCGTCCAACCAGGACCTGCTGACGGCCGCACTGGACGGCCTGGTGGAGCGGCACGGCCTGACCGGCGAGCGGGTCGGGGCGTTCGTCGCGGGCGCGGTCCTCAAGCACAGCCGCGACTTCAACCTGGCCCGCGAGACCGTCCTCGGCTCCGCGCTCGACCCGCGCACGCCCGCCTACGACATCCAACAGGCCTGCGGCACCGGCCTCCAGGCGGTGATCGCCGCCGCGAACCAGATCGCGCTCGGGTCCGTCGACTCGGCGATCGCGGGCGGCTCCGACACCACCAGCGACGCCCCGCTCGGCGTCAACGACGACCTGCGCCGCATCCTGCTCGCCGCCCGCCGCGCGAAGACGACGGGCGCGCGCCTCAAGGCCCTTTCCGCCGTACGCCCCCGCCACCTCGTTCCGGACATCCCGCGCAACGCCGAACCCCGCACCGGCCTGTCCATGGGCGAGCACGCCGCCGTCACCGCCCGCCGCTGGGCGGTGACCCGCGAGGACCAGGACCAGCTGGCCGCCACGAGCCACCAGCGCCTGGCCGCCGCGTACGAACGGGGCTTCCTGGACGACCTGGTGGTCCCGTACCGGGGCCTGGACCGCGACCAGAACCTGCGCCCGGACTCGACGGCCGAGAAACTGGCGCGCCTGAAGCCGGTGTTCGGCACGAACGACCCCAACCCCACCATGACGGCGGGCAATTCGACGCCGCTGACGGACGGGGCCGCGACGGTGCTGCTGGCGAGCGAGGAGTGGGCGCGGGACCGGGACCTGGAACCACTCGCCTATCTCTCCCTCTACGAGACGGGCGCGGTGGACTACGTGGACGGCGACGACGGCCTCCTCATGGCCCCGGCGTACGCGGTGCCGCGCCTGCTGGAGCGGGCCGGGCTCGGCATCGAGGACTTCGACCTGTACGAGATCCACGAGGCGTTCGCCTCCCAGGTGCTGGCGACCCTCGCCGCCTGGGAGAAGCAGGGCCTGGCCCCGGTGGACCGCACCCGCCTGAACGTGGCCGGGTCCTCCCTCGCCACCGGCCACCCGTTCGCCGCGACGGGCGCCCGGATCGTGGCGACCCTGGCGAAGCTGCTGGCGGAGCGGGAGGGCCCGGGCCGGGGCCTGATCTCGATCTGCGCGGCGGGCGGACAGGGGGTGACGGCGATCCTGGAGCGCCCGTAGCGCAGCTGTTCTCTTCATCTCCCCCTGCCGGACGGACGACCCGGCGAACCGACCCGCCCGACCCCCGAACCGAGGAGCCGCACGTGTCAACGCCACCTTCCGCCGTACCCGCATCCGCATCGGCTGTTTCGCGGCCCGTCCTGATCGAACCGACGAAGAAGCGCGGCCCGGACGGCCGGGTCCAGGAGGTCTCCGTACCGAAGTTCGCGCCGATCGTGGAGCGCGGCTCGCTGGCCGAGATCCCGTTCGACAACGCCCGGGAGGCTCCGGACGACCTGGTCCTCAGCCGCAAGGACGCCGAGGGCGCGTGGCAGGACGTGAGCGCCGCCGAGTTCGCCGCCGAGGTGGTGGCGGTCGCGAAGGGCCTGATGGCGGAGGGGCTGCGGGCGGGCGACCGGGTCGCGATCATGGCCCGGACGACGTACGAGTGGACGCTGCTGGACTTCGCGTCCTGGGCGGCCGGCCTGGTGACGGTCCCGATCTACCCCACCTCCTCCGCCTTCCAGGCTCGTTGGATCCTCCAGAACTCGGGTGCGGTGGCGTGCGCGGTGGAGACGAAGGAACAGGGCCGCCTGATCAGCCAGGAGCGCAAGCAGCTCGGCGACCTGGCGCATCTGTGGCAGTTCGACACGGGGGCGATCGGCCACCTCAAGTCGCTCGGCAAGGACATCCCGGACGCGGCGGTCGCGGCCCGCCGGGCAACGTTGGAACCGGACACCCCCGCCACGCTCATCTACACCTCGGGCACGACGGGACGCCCGAAAGGCTGTGTCCTGACGCACGGCAACTTCTTCGCCGAGGTCGACAACGCGATCGAACTCCTCCACCCGGTCTTCAAGTCGGTCTCGAAGGACCCGGCTTCGACGCTCCTCTTCCTCCCTCTCTCCCATGTCTTCGGCCGGATGGTGGCGATCGGCTGCATGCGGGCGAGGGTCCGCCTGGGCCACGCCCCCTCCATCCAGACGGAAGACCTCCTGACCGACCTGGCGGGCTTCCGCCCCACGTTCCTCCTGGCCATCCCGTACGTCCTGGAGAAGGTCTACAACACGGGCCGGGCGACGGCGGAGAAGATGGGCCGCGCATCGTCGTTCGACCGCGCGGCGCGGATCGCCCAGCGCTACGGCCAGGCGGTGGAGGCCGCCGAACACGGCACGGGCCCGGGCCCCGGCCTGGGCCTGCGGGCGGCCCGCGCCCTCTACGACCCGCTGGTCTACCGCCGTATCCGGGCGGCGCTGGGCGGCAAGGTCCGGTACGTGATCTGCGGCGGCTCCCCGCTGGGCCGCCGGCTCGCCGCGTTCTACGAGGGCGCGGGCATCGGCATCTTCGAGGGCTACGGCCTGACGGAGACCACGGCCGCCCACACGGTGACCCCGCCGCTCAAACCCCGCCTGGGAACGGTGGGTTGGCCCTTGCCCGGAACATCGGTGCGGATCGCGGAGGACGGCGAGGTGCTGCTGAAGGGCGGCCAGGTGTTCCGGGGCTACTGGGACGGGGAGCGGGCGGAGGTGACCCCGGCGCTGCTGGCGGACGACTGGTTCCCGACGGGCGACCTGGGCGCGCTGGACGAGGACGGCTACCTGACGATCACGGGCCGCAAGAAGGACATCATCATCACGTCGGGCGGCAAGAACGTCACCCCGGCCCCCCTGGAGGACTGGCTCCGCGCCCACCCCCTGGTCAGCCAGTGCATGGTGGTCGGTGACAACCGCTCGTTCATCACGGCCCTGATCACCCTGGAGCCGGACGGCCTCCAGCACTGGCGTCAGATGACCAAGAAGCAGGACATCCCGATGCGCGACCTGATCCACGACGAGGACCTGCGCACGTCGCTCCAGAAGGCGGTGGACGAGGCGAACCGCCTGGTGTCCCGCGCGGAGTCGATCCGCAAGTTCACGGTCCTGCCGGTGGACTTCACGGAGGAGAAGGGCCACTTGACGCCGTCGCTGAAGCTGAAACGGGACGCCATCGCGCGGGACTTCTCGGGGGAGATCGAGGAGTTGTACCGGAAGTAGGACTTTGGGCAGGGGCAGGGAGC
>MUNB01000644.1 GCA_002154345.1 Streptomyces griseus | reverse complement strand
CTCACGCTCCAGAACAACGAGGCCGCCGAGCTGGACCTGCCCGGCCTCGACGCGCGGCCGGTCGACGTCGGCACCGGCATGTCCAAGTTCGACCTGTTCTTCGCCTTCGCCGAGCAGCGTACGAGTACGAGCACGGGAACGCGTACGGGCACGGGCACGGGCGTCTCGCGCACCCGCGCGAACGGACTGGACTGCACCGTCGAGTTCAGCACCGACCTGTACGACCGGTCCTCCGTGGCCACCCTGCTCGACCGGCTGGTCCGGCTGCTGGAGGGAGCCGTCAGCGACCCGGACCGGCCGCTGGCGCGCATCGACGTCCTCACCGCCGCGGAACGCCACCGCGTCCTGGAGGAGTGGAACGACACCGCACGGCCGATGGCTCCGGCCACGCTGCCGGAGCTGTTCGAGCGGCAGGCGGCGAACACCCCGGACGCCACCGCCGTCCTCGCCGACGACGGGGCCCTCACCTACCGCGAACTCAACGCGCGCGCCAACCGCCTGGCCAGGCTCCTCGTCGCGCGCGGCGCGGGCCCCGAAGGCCTGGTGGCCGTGGCGCTGCCGCGCTCCACCGGCCAGATCGTCGGACTGCTCGCGGTCCTCAAGTCCGGTGCGGCCTACCTGCCGCTCGACCCGGACTATCCGGCGGACCGGCTGGTCCACATGACCGCCGACGCGGCTCCGCAGCTGGTCCTCACCACCGAGGACACCGCCGCGCGCCTGCCCGCGGCCTGCGTGGAGGCGGCCCCTCCGCTGCTCCTGGACCTCTCCGGCGCACCGCTCGCGCCCACGGGCACGGCCGGCTCCGATCTCACCGATGCCGACCGGCTGAGCCCGCTGACGCCGGACCATCCGGCGTACGTCATCTACACCTCGGGCTCCACCGGCCGGCCCAAGGGCGTCGTCATGCCGCACGCGCCCCTGGTCAACCTCATGGCCTGGCACGCCGAGGCCGTACCCGGCGAACCGGGCACGAGGACCGCGCAGTTCACCGCGCTCAGCTTCGACGTCTCCGCCCAGGAGATCCTGTCCACCCTGCTGCACGGCAAGTGCCTGGTGGTGCCGGACGACGCGGTACGACGCGATCCGGCGGCCTTCGCCGACTGGATGCGCCGCCACCGGGTGCAGGAGCTGTACGCGCCGAGCCTGGTCGTCAACGCGCTGTTCGACGCCCTCGGACCGGACGGCGAACTGCCCGAGCTGCGGCACGTCGCCCAGGCGGGCGAGGCGCTCGCGCTCACCGGACGGCTCCGCGACGCGCACCGGCGCGGCGGCTGGCGTCTGCACAACCACTACGGACCGACCGAGACCCATGTGGTCACCGGTACGGCCCTTCCGGAGGACACCGGCCACTGGCCCGCCTCGGCCACCATCGGTCGTCCGGTGCTGAACACGCGGGTGTATGTGCTGGACGGTGCGTTGCGTCCGGTGGCTCCGGGTGTGGTGGGTGAGCTGTACATCGCTGGTGCGGGTGTGGCGCGTGGGTATCTGGGTCGTCCTGGTCTGTCGGCTTCGCGGTTCGTCGCGGATCCGTTCGGCAGGGTGCCCGGTGGTCGGATGTATCGGACCGGTGACCTGGTGCGCTGGTCGGATTCGGGTGCTTCCGTTGGTGAGTTGGAGTATCTGGGGCGTGCTGACTTCCAGGTGAAGGTGCGTGGTTTCCGGATCGAGCTGGGTGAGATCGAGTCGGTGCTCGCCGGTCATCCCGCCGTGGCCGGTGCGGTGGTCGTCGTGCGCGGCGAGGGCGCCTCGGGTGCTGCCGGTGCTCGGTTGGTGGCCTATGTGGTGCCGGCCGACGGTGCCGACGGTGCCGAGGTCAACAGCGATGTCCTGCGGCCGGTCGTCGCGGCCGCGTTGCCGGAGCACATGGTGCCGTCGGTCTTCATGGTGCTGGACCGTTTCCCGTTGACGCCGAACGGGAAGCTGGACCGGTCGGCGTTGCCGGAGCCGGAAGCCGGTATCGGTCGTGGTCCGGAGTCGGTGGCGGAGGAGGTGTTGTGCGGGCTGTTCGCCGAGGTGCTCGGCGTGGAGCGGGTCGGGCCCGAGGACGGCTTCTTCGAGCTGGGCGGCCATTCGCTGCTGGCGACGCGGCTCGTGAGCCGTATCCGTACGGCCTTCGGCGTCGAACTCCCGGTCCGCGCCCTCTTCGAAGCGCCCAGCGTGGAACGGCTGGCGGAGCGGCTCGGCACCGCCGACACCGCCCGCCGCGCCCTCGCGCCGATGGAACGGCCGGAGCTGATCCCGCTGTCCTTCGCACAGCGCCGCCTCTGGTTCATCAACCGCCTCGATCCGCAGGACGCCCGCTACAACCTGGCGCTCGCCGTCCGGCTCACCGGTGATCTGGACGCCGACGCACTGCGGTCCGCGCTCGCCGACGTCGTGGCCCGGCACGAGACGCTGCGCACCGTGTTCCCGGAGACCGACGGCGTGCCGTCGCAACAGGTCCTGGAGCACTGGAGCCCGGAGCTCGTCCGCGTACCGGCCGACCCGGCCACACTGGCCGACGCGCTGGCGCGCGACGCGGCGCGCGGCTACGACCTGAGCGCCGAACCTCCGCTGCGGGCCACCCTGTTCGAGCTGGACGCCACGACGCGCGTCCTCCTGATCGGGCTGCACCACATCGCCGGCGACGGCTGGTCGCTGGCCCCGCTCGGCCGCGACCTGGCCGCCGCCTACACCGCACGGCTGTCCGGTACGGCCCCGCACTGGCAGCCGCTGCCGGTGCAGTACGCCGACTACACCCTGTGGCAGCGCGACCTCCTCGGCGACGAGGACCGCCCGGACAGCGCGCTCGCCGGTCAGCTCGACCACTGGCGGGCCACGCTGGCCGGACTGCCGGACGAACTCGGCCTGCCGGCCGACCGGACCAGGCCCGCCGTCGCCACCGGCCGCGGCGGACGCGTCCGGCTGGACGTCGACGCCGCCCTGCACGACCGGCTGGCCGCGCTCGCGCGCGAGCAGGGGAGCAGCCTGTTCATGGTCGTCCAGGCCGCACTGGCGACGCTCCTCACGCGGCTCGGCGCGGGCACCGACATTCCGCTCGGCACCCCGGTCGCCGGACGCACCGACGAGGCGCTCGACCAGCTGGTCGGCTGCTTCATCAATACGCTGGTGCTGCGGACGGACACG
>MUNB01000643.1 GCA_002154345.1 Streptomyces griseus | reverse complement strand
GCGGAAGGGGGCGGGGGTGGGCGGCATGGGGGCTCCTGGTCGGGTTATTAGAGTGCCACTCTAACCAGACGACTGGGCTACACCAAAGAAACGTGGGGTTTCGTTCGAGCAGCGCTCTAAGCTTCGCGTACGGAAAAGGCCGCACCGGCGAGCAGCCGGGTGCGGCCTTGTCCTGGGTCCGGACCCCTTGCGGGATGCCTAGCCGAGCGGGTGCATCCAGCCGTGGGTGTCCTCGACGACGCCGCGCTGGATGTCGAGAAGGCGCTCCCGCAGCTTCATGGTGACCTCGCCGGGTTCGCCGCCGCTCTGGGTCCACTCGCCGCCCTCGGACTTCACCAGGCCGACCGGGGTGATGACGGCGGCGGTGCCGCAGGCGAAGACCTCGACGAGGGTGCCCTTAGCGGTGTCGTCGCGCCACTGGTCGATGGAGACCCGGCCCTCCTCGGAGCCGTAACCGAGGTCACGGGCGACCTTGAGGAGGGAGTCGCGGGTGACGCCGGCGAGGAGGGAGCCGGTGAGGGCGGGCGTGATGATCTTCTTCGTGCCGTCCTCCTGGGCGTACACGAAGTAGAGGTTCATGCCGCCGAGCTCCTCGACCCACTTGTGCTCGACCGCGTCGAGGTAGGCGACCTGGGCGCAGCCGTGCTCGGCGGCCTCGGCCTGGGCGAGGAGGGAGGCCGCGTAGTTGCCGCCGGTCTTGGCGTCGCCCATGCCGCCGGGGACGGCGCGGACGCGGTTCTCGGAGAGCCAGATGGAGACCGGCTTCACCCCACCCGGGAAGTAGGCGCCGGCGGGCGAGGCGATGACCAGGAAGAGGTACTCGTTGGCCGGCTTCACGCCGAGGCCGACCTCGGTGGCGATCATGAACGGGCGCAGGTAGAGCGACTCCTCGCCGCCGTGCGCCGGGACCCATGCCTTGTCCTGCTGGACCAGCGCGTCGCAGGCCGCGATGAACGTCTCGACGGGCAGCTCGGGCATGGCGAGGCGGGCGGCCGAGCGCTGGAAGCGGCGGGCGTTGGCGTCGGGGCGGAAGGAGGCGACCGTGCCGTCGGGCTGCCGGTAGGCCTTCAGCCCCTCGAAGATCTCCTGCGCGTAGTGCAGGGTCATGTTGGCCGGGTCCAGCGACAGCGGGCCGTAGGGGACCAGCTCGGCGTCGTGCCAGCCGCGGCCCTCGGTCCAGCGGATGGTCACCATGTGATCGGTGAAGTGCCGGCCGAATCCGGGGTTGGCCAGGATCGCCTCGCGCTCCGCGTCGGACAGCGGGTTCGAGGAGGGCTTGAGCTCGATCGTGGGCGTCGTCATGAGTGCGTGTCCTTCACCGGTTTTGTGTGTGATGGACCGCGCTCACGCCCGTCTCTGCCCGACGTTTTCGGTCAGGTCCTAGGACGTCCGAGCTTTACCGCGAGCCACGGCCCCGCGTTCGATTATCACTTGCGGGGGGCCGTGCACGAAATGGGGTGAATGCGGTCCAGGGGTCGATGGTGGCACCCGGGGGCCGCACAGGAGAAGCCGCCGGGCGCTGATGCGACCCGGCGGCTTCGAAGTGGAGTCGTCGGGTCAGCTCGCTACGCGTACCGCGAGAGCGTCGCCGATCTCGTCGGTCGTCCGCGCAGTGGCCCCGTCGCGCTCCGCGAGATCGGCGGAGACGGCGTCCTCGATGCGCGCGGCCTCGGTCTCGTAGCCGAGGTGGCGCAGCAGGAGGGCGACGGAGAGAACCGTGGCGGTCGGGTCGGCCTTGCCCTGCCCCGCGATGTCGGGGGCGGAGCCGTGGACCGGCTCGAACATCGACGGGAACGCGCCCGTCGGGTTGATGTTGCCGGAGGCGGCCAGGCCGATTCCGCCGGTCACGGCGGCGGCGAGGTCGGTGAGGATGTCACCGAAGAGGTTGTCGGTGACGATGACGTCGAAGCGCTCCGGCTGGGTGACGAAGAAGATCGTCGCGGCGTCGACGTGCAGATAGTCGGTGGAGACCTGCGGGTACTCGGCGGCGACCTTGTCGAAGGTGTTCTTCCAGAGGTGGCCGGCGTAGACGAGGACGTTGTTCTTGTGGACCAGCGTCAGCTTCTTGCGGGGCCGGGCGGCCGCGCGCTCGAAGGCGTCCCGGACCACGCGCTCGACGCCGTACGCCGTGTTGACGCTGACCTCGGTGGCGACCTCGGCGGGGGTGCCGGTGCGCAGCGAGCCGCCGTTGCCGGTGTACGGGCCCTCGGTGCCCTCGCGCACGACGACAAAGTCGATGTCGGGGCGGCCGGCGAGCGGGGTCGCGGTGTTCGGGAAGAGCTTGGAGGGGCGGAGGTTGATGAAGTGGTCGAAGGCGAAACGCAGCTTCAGCAGCAGCCCCCGCTCCAGGACGCCGGACGGCACGGACGGGTCGCCGATCGCGCCGAGCAGGATGGCGTCGTGGTTCCTGAGGGCTTCCAGCTCCGCGTCCGGGAGGGTGTCACCGGTGCGGTGCCAGCGCTGGGCGCCGAGGTCGTACTCCTTGGTCTCCAGCTTCGCATCCTGCGGGAGGACAGCGTTGAGGACCTTGAGGCCCTGGGCCACCACTTCCTGGCCGATTCCGTCACCGGGGATCACTGCGAGATCGATGCTGCGAGACATGCCGGAAGCCTAACAGTGCGTCCCACCCCATGACATCCAACGTCCACCATTCGGACGGGACGCAAGGGTGTTCGGTGTACGGGCGGGCGGAGCGTGGGGTGGGAGGGGCGGCGGCTCAGTGGCCGGTCGAGCCGCCGTTGTCGCGGCGGTCGAGGGCGCGCTGGAGAGCGGCGGCGGCGTTCTTGCGGTCCGACTCCGACGGACGGGGAGTGTGGCGGACGCGGCGTGCGGTGGAGGTGGCCATGAT
>MUNB01000642.1 GCA_002154345.1 Streptomyces griseus | reverse complement strand
GGGGCGCCTGCGGCGGGCCTTTCCCCTACCCGCCCCTTCCCGAAACCGGGGCGCTGCCCCGGGCCCCTTTGTCCTCAAGCGCCGGACGGGCTGGAGTTCGGGGCTCCGCCCCGGACCCCGCTCCTCAAGCGCCGGAGGGGCTGGATTTCGAGGCTTGAGAAGGGCTACAGGTTGGCGATGTTGCCCGGGGTCATCCTCGGGGCTCTGCGGGGCGGGGTGTGGCCCGAGAGCAGGATCAGGCGCGTCGCTCGGTGGCGTTGGCCCTCGTAGGGGGTCAGCAGCGTCAGCATTTCCTCGTCGTCCGCGTTGCGGTTGTCCGCCAGCGCGTGGCCCACGATGCCCGGAAGGTGCAGGTCGCCCACGGTGACCGCGTCCGCCGCGCCGTTCGAGCGCTGGAGGGTCTCCGCCGCTGTCCAGGGGCCGATGCCGGGGATCAGCTGGAGGCGGGTCAGGGCCTCGGGCAGCGGCATCGTCGCCGCCTCCTCCAGGCGGCGGGCCACCCGTACCGCGCGCAGGATCGTGGACGAGCGCTTGGCGTCGACGTTCGCCTTGTGCCACTCCCAGGACGGGATCATCGCCCAGCCGCGCGGGTCCGGCATGACGTGCAGGCCCAGGTCCGTCGTGGGGCCCGGGGCGGGGGTGCCGAAGCGGCGGACCAGGTGGCGCCAGGCTCGGTACGCCTCGTCCGTGGTGACCTTCTGCTCCAGGACCGACGGGATCAGCGACTCCATGACCAGGCCCGTACGCAGCAGACGCAGGCCCGGGCGGCGGTGCCGGGTCACGGCCAGCAGGCGGTGCCGCGGGACGAACGCGTCCGGGTCGTCCTCCGCACCCAGCAGCGCGGGCAGCCCGGCCAGCAACCAGTCCGCGCCCGGGCCCCAGGCGGCCGCCGTGACCCGGCCGCCGCTCGCCGCGATCCGTAGCGTGCCGGGGCCCTCGGGCGTGCGGGTGGCCCGCCAGAACGTGCCGTCCGCGGTCATCCGGAACGTGGGGTCCGCCGGGCCTCGGCGCAGCGGGCCGAGGACCAGGCGGAGGTCCAGCGGGCCGGGCGGGGTCCACTCCCTGGTCAGCGGCGGTCCGTCCGGCGAGGACGCAGCCGCCGTGCCCGACGGAGCGGCGGCCTGGTGCGGCAGCGCTGCTCGCGCGGTGCGGGGGGCGAATCGTCCTGCCACGGGGGCCTCGGTGCTCTCGGTTCTCTCGGTGCTCTTTGTGCGTTCTTCTGAGGGTACGGGTCAGGTCCTACTGGTCAGAGGAGAAGCGGACCGAGCCGTCCGGCAGGATCGCGTCGCACCAGATCCTGACCCCGTCGCGCAGTTCGTTGTCCGCGCCCACCTGTGCCCCGTCGCCGATCACCGCGCCCGCCAGCACCGTACGGTCGCCGATCCTGGCGCCCGCTCCGACCAGCGAGTCCGTGATGATCGCGCCCGCCTCGACGACCGCGCCGGCCAGGATCGTCGAGCCCTCTATCCTCGCGCCCGCGCCGATCACCGCGTCGGCGCCGACCACCGTACCGCCGGTGAGCTTGGCGTCCGGGGCCACGGACGCCGTCGGCAGCACCAGGCGGTCGCCGCAGCGGCCCGGGACCGCCGGGGACGGGGCGCGGCCGAGGACGAGGTCGGCGGAGCCGCGGACGAAGGCCCCCGGGGTGCCGAGGTCCAGCCAGTACGTGGAGTCGACCATGCCCTGGAGGTGGGCGCCGGAGGCGAGGAGTCCGGGGAAGGTCTCGCGTTCGACGGAGACCGGGCGGCCCGCCGGGATGCTGTCGATGACCGAGCGCCGGAAGATGTACGCCCCGGCGTTGATCTGGTCGGTGACGATCTCCTCCGGCGTCTGCGGCTTCTCCAGGAACGCCGTGACCCGGCCCGTCGCGTCGGTCGGTACGAGGCCGAAGGCGCGCGGGTCCTCGACCCGGGTCAGGTGGAGCGAGACGTCCGCCCCGGAGTCGGTGTGCGAGGTGACCAGGGCCCGGATGTCGAGCCCGGTCAGGATGTCGCCGTTGAAGATCAGGACCGGTTCGTCCGGCCCCGAGGTCAGCTTCGGCGCGACATTGCGGATGGCTCCGCCGGTGCCGAGCGGTTCCTGCTCGGTGACGTACTCGATGTGCAGACCGAGCGAGGAACCGTCGCCGAAGTACGGCTCGAAGACCTCCGCCAGGTAGGACGTGGCGAGCACGATGTGCTCCACCCCGGCCGCCCTGGCCCGCGCCAGCTGGTGGGTGAGGAACGGGACCCCCGCCGCCGGGACCATCGGCTTCGGGGTGTGCACCGTGAGCGGGCGCAGCCGGGTGCCTTTGCCACCGACCAGGAGGATCGCTTCTTTTGCCTCTGTCACAGCACCGTCTCTGCTTCCTGCTGGGGCCTGGCCTGGATACGGCTGGCCAGTCTAAGCAGACCGGTCGGACATGCCCCGGTCAGCGGCCCTGCAGTTTGGCGGAGCTGGTCCGGGCCGTGCCGAGCTTCTTGTAGAGACGCGCTCCGGGACATTCGGTTGCGAAACCGTCCCGGTGGCCCGAGATGACGTTCATCTTGACCTTCACGCCCGCCTTGTACTTGTTGCTGCCGCCGGAGGTGAGGGTCACTTTGCCCTTGGGGTTGGCGCCGAACAGGCCCAGCTTCCAGGCGGTGAGTTTGGAGACCGCGGTCACGGCGGCGGCGGGCGGGTTGGTGGAGGAGTAGGTGCCGAGCACCGCGACCCCCATGGTGTTGGTGTTGAAGCCCAGGGTGTGGGCGCCGAGGACCGCCTTCGCGACGCCTCCGGCCCGGCCCTCGTAGATGTTTCCGCACTTGTCGACGGCGAAGTTGTAGCCGAAGTCGCGCCAGCCGCTGCTCTTGACGTGGTAGCGGTAGATGGAGCGGAGCACCGAAGGGGCCTGCTTGCAGGTGTAGTTGTTGCCGGTCGCGCTGTGGTGCACGAAGGCCGCCTTGACGGACTTGGTGTACGCGAAGTTGCGCTCGCGGAGCTTCTCGTCGGCGCCCCAGCCCTTGCGGGTGATGATCTTCGGGCGCGGACCGATGTACGGCTTCGCCCCGGCGGCGACGATCGCCGCCTCCTCCTCCGTCTCCGCCTTGGTCAGCTCGGGGATGACGGAGGCGCCGAGCGGTGCGAGGTCCGCGTTGACCGCCGATGCGGCGGCGGATTCGGCGGTGAGCGCCTCCGGCACGGCCGTCGTCGTCGTGGGCGGGGCCGGGTTGACAGCGAACGTCGCCGGGGTGGCGGACCGGCCGGCGGGGGC
>MUNB01000641.1 GCA_002154345.1 Streptomyces griseus | reverse complement strand
GCAGCGGGAGCAGCGCGCCCGGGTGGCCCGGCGCGCGCTGCTCCCGCTGCTGGCCGCGCTGCTGCTCGTCCCGCTCGCCGCCTGCTCGACGGACCGGGAGGCCGGGCCGGACACCGGCCGGGGCGGCGACGACGGGCGTCCGCGCACGGGCACGCTCCGGATCCTGGCCTCCAGCGAACTGAGCGACATGGAACCGCTGTTGGAGAAGGCCCGCGAGGCGACCGGGATCACCGTACGGCCCACCTGGGCGGGCACGCTGGACGCGGTGGAGCGGCTGGCGTCGGGCAAGGCGGACGGGGCGTTCGACGCGGTCTGGCTGTCGTCCAACGACTATCTGCGGCTCGACCCGGAGGCCGCCCGGAAGATCGCGTCCGAGACCCCGCTGATGGCCTCCCCGGTCGCGCTCGGCGTGCGGCCCGCGACGGTGCGGCGGCTCGGCTGGGACGCCGACGCGGTCAGCTGGGCCCAGGTCCACCGGGCGGTCGCGGACGGCGACCTGACGTACGGGATGACCGACCCGAACCGCTCCAACTCCGGTTTCTCCGCACTGATCTCGATCGCCTCCGGGCTCTCCGGCGCCCAGGCGGCGCTCACCGACGCCGATGTCCGCAGGGCCGGGCCGAAGCTGAAGGAGTTCTTCGCGGGGCAGCGGCTGACCTCCGGTTCCTCGGGCTGGCTGGCCGAGGCGTACGCCCGGCGGTCCACCGTGGACGCGCTGATCAACTACGAGTCGGTGCTGCTGTCGCTGAACCGGGACAGCGGCGCCGGGCTGACCGTGATCCGCCCGCGCGACGGGGTGGTCACCGCCGACTACCCGCTGAGCGCGCTCACCGGGGCCACGCCGGAGGCCCGCGACGCCGTGCGGACGCTGACCGAGCACTTCCGGTCCACCGAGGTGCAGCGGGAGATCACCGCGCTGACGCTGCGCCGCCCGGTCGTCGCCGCCGCGCGCCCCGCCGATCCGCTCTCGCCCGAGCAGCGCCGCGAACTGCCGTTCCCCGGTACGCGATCGGTCGCGGACGGACTGCTGTCCTCGTACGAACACCGGCTGCGGCGCCCTTCGCGGACCGTGTACGTGCTGGACACCTCGGGGTCGATGAAGGGCGGGCGGCTGGCTCAGCTGAAGTCCGCGCTGAACGGGCTGACCGGCGACTTCCGGGAGCGCGAGGAGGTCACGCTGCTGCCGTTCGGGTCCACCGTCAAACAGGTCCGCACCCACACCGTCGACCCGGCGGACCCGAAGGCGGGCCCGGCGGCGATCCGGGCGGACACGGCGGCGCTGACGGCCGAGGGGGACACGGCGATCTACTCCTCGCTCGCCGCGGCCTACGACCACCTGGGCCCGGACACCGAGTCCGCGTTCACCTCCATCGTGCTGATGACGGACGGCGAGAACACGGCGGGCCGGTCGGCGGCCGAGTTCACGGCGTTCTACCGGGCGCTGCCCGCCGCCCGGCAGGTCACTCCGGTGTTCCCGATCGTGTTCGGCGACTCCGACCGCTCGGAGCTGGACGTGATCGCCGGGCTGACCGGCGGCCGGCTCTTCGACGGGACGAAGAAGGAGGGCCCGGGCTCGCTGGACGGGGCGTTCGAGGAGATCCGTGGCTACCAGTAGGGATCCGGCGGGGAAGAGACCCCTGGCCTCGGGTACGGCGGTGGTGGCGGCCCGGGTGATCGGCTATCTGGAGTCGGCCCGGAATCTGACCGGCGGGGCCGCGGCCCTCGGCGGTCTCGCCCTCACCTTCGCCGGGTTCGCGGGCGCGTACTGGCCGGTGGTGGTCGGCGGGCTGTACGGGGCGGGCGCCCTGATCGCCCCGCCGCGCCGCCCGCCCGCCCCGGCGTTCGATGAGCCCTCCTCCCGGCTGGACGAACTGCGGTCCGACCTCGCGACCTTGCGGGCGTACCTGAAGCAGGTGGACCTGCCGCCCGCCGCGGCGGAACGGCTGGAGGCGCTGACCGGGCTGCTGGACGGGCTGCTGGCGCCCGGCTGGGTCTCGGAGGCGCTGGCGGACGACCCGGAGAGCGGGCATGTGGTGGCGCGGGCGGTGCGCCGGGACGTCCCGGAGTCCGTCGACACCTATCTCCGGACCCGGTGGTGGACGCGGCTCGCGCCGGGCGCGCGGGCTCCGGAGGAGGAGCTGGAGCGGCAGTTGTCGCTGCTGCACGGGGAGGCGCAGCGGCTGGTGGACGGGTTGCGCGAGGCGGAGGAGCTGCGCCAGCGGTCGCACACGAGGTATTTGGAGGACCGGGGCGGCTCCGGGCATCCGGGCGACCTGGGCGGCTCCGCGTATCCGGAGGACCGGGGCGGCTCGGCCGCAAGAGTGGAGACGGGGCGGCCCCCGGAACCGTGAGGGGGTTCCGGGGGCCGGGAGGGTGTCCTTGGTCGGGAACAGGCCCTCCGGGGCCGTCG
>MUNB01000640.1 GCA_002154345.1 Streptomyces griseus | reverse complement strand
GGTGGGGGGAGCCTCGTGCATGGGTGCGGTTCACTCTCGGATCATTTATGGGGAACCTACAGTCTGCGGCCGTGGTCCCCCTCCGGCCAAAACGGACCCCACCCGCTCCACCTCCGTGACGAGCGTCACGCGGGAACGCGATTGCGCCGCAGGCTTTGTGTGAATCCCACCAACCCTTCAACCGCCGCTTTGTGGGCGGCTGATGGTGATCGAGCGTTCACTCGTGGGCTAACGTCGGCGGAGCCCGACCCCACCCCGACCGCCGGGGGCCGCCCGGCCCACCTGCCCTCACCCGCGGAGTCCCGATGAGCACTGCTGCCGCCCCCGTCCGCTCCGGAGCGGTCCTCGCCGACCTGCTGCCCGCAGCCCGGCACCGCTACGCCGTGGACGCGGCCCTCGTCCTCGGCGGCGCCGCCCTGACCGGCATCGCGGCCCAGATCGCCGTCCCGGTCCCCGGCTCCCCGGTCCCGGTCACCGGCCAGACCTTCGCCGCGCTCCTCATCGGCACCGCGCTGGGCGCCCGCCGCGGCTTCCTCTCGCTCGCGTTGTACGCGCTCGTCGGCATGGCCGGCATGCCGTGGTTCGCCGAGGCCAGTTCGGGCTGGAGCATGCCGTCGCTCGGCTACGTCTTCGGCATGTTGCTGGCCGCCACCGTCGTCGGCGCCCTCGCCCGGCGCGGCGGCGACCGCTCGATGCTGCGCACCGCCGGCACGATGGTGCTCGGCTCCGCGATCATCTACGCCATCGGAGTGCCCTACCTCGCGCTGTCCACCGGAATGTCGCTGAGCGCGGCCGTCGCGGCCGGCCTGACCCCGTTCCTGATCGGCGACGCTCTCAAGGCGGCGCTGGCCATGGGCGTCCTGCCGGCCACCTGGAAGCTGCTGGGCCGCCGCGGCTGACCGGCCCTCAGCCCTCGTAGGGCCCTCCGAAGAGGCCCGCCGGATCGTACTGGGAGACCAGACCGGCGAGCCTCTTCGCCGTTTCCGGCTCATGGAAACCGGCCGTACGGTCCCCGCCGCCGAAGGAGAAGTTCAGCGCCCGCCCCGGCGCCCGCGCCCCCAGCCCCCGGAACAGCTCCGGCTCGCGCTCCGGCGTGACCCGGCGCAGGCCCCGTCGGCCGTCACCACCTCCAGCGCCCGGACAGGGGCGGCGGCGTACCCGAACCGCCGGTACGGGCCCCGATCAGCCGGTCGGGCCGGATGGGGAAGCCGGTCTGGAAGGTGGCGGGGCCCGCGGGGGTGGGTTCCGTCAGGTGTGGATCACTGGGCGACCGCCTTGCGGCTCCGCCTCTCCCGGACCAGCGAGATGCCCACCACCAGCGCCGCGACCAGCAACGACAGCACGACCTGCTCGCGCGCGGCGTCGTCGGTCAGCATGTAGACCAGGACGAAGGAGATCATCGCGATCGTCGCCCAGGTGAGGTAGGGGAAGAGCCACATCCGGACGACCAGCTTGCCGGGGGTCTCGCGCAGGATGATCCCGCGCATCCGCAGCTGGGTGAAACAGATGACCAGCCACACGAAGAGCGCGACCGCGCCCGAGGAGTTCAGCAGGAACTGGAACACCGTGTCGGGCCACTGGTAGTTGAAGAACACCGCCACGAAGCCGAAGACGACCGAGGACAGGATCGCCGCCTGCGGCACACCGCGCCGGTTGACCTTGGCGAAGGACTTCGGCGCGTCACCCCGCTCGCCGAGCGAGAACGCCATCCGGGAGGCCGTGTACAGGCCGGAGTTGAGGCAGGACAGCACGGCCGTCAGCACGATGAAGTCCATGACGTTGCCGGCCTGCGGGATCCCGATCGAGTCGAGGGCGGCGACATAGCTGCCCTTCTCCAGGATCGACGGGTCGTTCCACGGCAGCAGGGTCAGCACCACGAAGATCGAGCCGAGGTAGAAGACGGCGATCCGCCAGATCACGCTGTTGGTGGCCTTCGAGACCGCCCGCTGCGGGTCCGACGACTCACCGGCGGCCAGCGTCACGATCTCGCTGCCCATGAACGAGAAGACGACCATCAGCACACCGGTCAGGATCGCGCCCGGCCCTTCGGGGAAGAACCCGCCGGTGTCCGTCAGATGGGCCAGACCCGACCCGGGGTTGTCCGAACCGGGCAGGAGCCCGAAGACCGCGAGGAAACCGACGACCACGAACGCGCCGATCGCCACGACCTTGATCCCGGCGAACCAGAACTCGAACTCGCCGTAACTGCCCACCGAGACCAGGTTGGTGGCGGTCAGCACGACCATCACGATCAGCGCCCAGGCCCACTGCGGGACGCCCGGGATCCAGCTCTCCAGGATCTTCGCACCGGCGGTGGCCTCGACGGCGAGCACCACGACCCAGAAGAACCAGTAGAGCCAGCCGATGGAGAAACCGGCCCAACGGCCCAGCGCCTGGTCGGCGTAGGCGGAGAAGGAACCGGAGCTGGGCCGGGCCGCGGCCATCTCGCCGAGCATCCGCATCACGAGGACGACCATCAGGCCGACCATCGCGTACGACAGCAGAATCGCCGGGCCCGCGGCCGCGATGCCCGCGCTGGAACCCACGAAGAGTCCTGCGCCGATCACACCGCCGATCGCGATCATCGAGAGGTGGCGGTTCTTCAGGCCGGCCTGAAGCCCGCCCGACGTGTCCGGCCGGTCCGGCTCACCGGGATCCTGGCCCGGCTTCGCCAGCGTCGTCTGCGACGTCATTGGGGGGATTCCTTACGTTTTCGAGCATGAGGGTGTGCCCTGCTCCGCCGTGGGGGGTGTCCGTGGGGTGAACGCGAAGACAAGGCCACGCATTCAAGCCCGATACAAGGCGGAAGGGGAACCCCCTCATTCGGATCGTTTGCCTGATCGTTGCCCGAGTGGCGTTCGCCACACAAAACCGGGCTCAGGCCTGCGAATCATCGAATCGGGCCTTCCGTCCGCCGACGACCGCCCCGTGACGGTTGCCCCGCCGCGTTCGTGCCACACTTCGCACCATGCGCGTGTACCTCGGATCCGACCATGCCGGCTACGAACTCAAGAACCACCTCGTCGAGTGGCTCGGCGCCCACGGCCATGAGGCCGTCGACTGCGGCCCCCACATCTACGACGCCCAGGACGACTACCCGCCGTTCTGCCTGCGGGCCGCCGAGAAGACGGCCGCCGACCCGGACAGCCTCGGCATCGTGATCGGCGGCTCCGGCAACGGCGAGCAGATCGCCGCCAACAAGGTCAAGGGCGTCCGCGCCGCACTGGCCTGGAGCGAGCAGACCGCCGCCCTCGGCCGCGAGCACAACGACGCCAACGTCGTCGCGATCGGCGGCCGGATGCACACGGTCGAGGAGTCCACGAAGTTCGTCGAGATCTTCCTCTCCACGCCGTACTCGAACGAGGAGCGCCACACGCGCCGCATCGAGATGCTCTCGGCGTACGAGAACACCGGCGAGCTCCCCCCGATCCCCGCCCACCACCCGCAGCAGGGCTGACCGGCCCTCCCGCACCACGCCTTCCCGTGCCGCCGGGTCCCGGACCCGGCGGCACGGGAAGG
>MUNB01000064.1 GCA_002154345.1 Streptomyces griseus | reverse complement strand
GTGCGGCGGCCACCGCCTCCCACGTCACCGTCCGCGGCGAAGCCCACCTCGAAGTCGACCCCGAAATCGCCCGCATCACCGTCACCCTCACCGCCCGCAACACCGACCGCCGCACCACCCTCGACGACCTCACCCGCCGCAACGCCACCACCCTCGACCTCATCAAGGGCTACGGCGACGCCATCGAAAAACTCGAAACCGGCACCCTCGCCATCCGCCCCGAACTCACCCGCCACGGCCGCGGCGAACGCATCCGCGCCTACCACGGAAGCATCCAACTCACCGCCACCCTCAGCGACTTCACCGTCCTCGGAGAACTCGTCGCCCGCCTCGCCGACCAGGAACTCACCCGCGTCGACGGACCCTGGTGGGCCCTGCGCCCCACCTCACCCCACCACGCCGCCGCCCGCCGCCAAGCCGTCCAGGAAGCACTCCAGCGCGCCCGCGAATACGCCGAAGCCCTCGACACCCGCATCGACGCCCTCCTCGAACTCAGCGACACCGGAAGCGTCGGCGGAGCCACCTTCGCCACCGCCACCTACGGCGGCGCCGGCATCATGCGCTCCACCCGCGCGGAATCCGCCGCCGACGCGGCCCCCGTCGACCTCGAACCCGTACGCCAGAACGTCGACGCCCAGGTCGAAGCCGCCTTCACCCTCATCCCGCCGAACCTCGGATAAACGCTCATCAGAGCACCCCGCCGCACAATTCAACACTTGTCAATAACCCTTCACCCAAAGGTTGTTGAGGTGTCATACGGAGCCAAATACCTACCCGTAGGTAAGGTTTAGGCTCGAACCATGCGCCGAGCGAAAATCGTTTGTACCCTGGGACCCGCCACCGACTCATACGACCAGATCAAGGCCCTGGTCGAAGCGGGAATGGACATCGCCCGCTTCAACCTCAGCCACGGCAGCTACGCCGAACACGAAGAGCGCTACCACCACGTCCGCAAGGCGTCCGAGGAAACCGGCCGCAGCGTCGGCATCCTCGCCGACCTTCAAGGCCCGAAGATCCGCCTCGGACGCTTCCGCGAAGGCCCCGTACTCCTTGAACGCGGCGACACCTTCACCATCACCGTCGAACCCCTCGAAAACCAGGGCACCGGCGACATCTGCGGCACCACCTACGACGGCCTCGCCGCCGACGTCACCACCGGCGAACGCATCCTCGTCGACGACGGCCGCGTCACCCTCGAAGTCACCGACGTCGACGGCCCCCGCGTCCACACCACCGTCATCGAAGGCGGCATGGTCTCCGACAACAAAGGCCTCAACCTCCCCGGCGTCGCCGTCTCCGTCCCCGCACTCTCCGAAAAGGACATCGACGACCTCCGCTGGGCCCTGCGCACCGGCGCCGACATCATCGCCCTCTCCTTCGTCCGCACCGGACGCGACATCGACGACGTCCACCGCATCATGGACGAAGAAGGCCGCCGCCTCCCCGTCATCGCCAAGGTCGAAAAACCCCAGGCCGTCGACAACATCGACGACATCGTCGCCGCCTTCGACGGCATCATGGTCGCCCGCGGCGACCTCGGCGTCGAAATGCCCCTGGAACAGGTCCCGATCGTCCAGAAGCGCGCCATCAAGCTCGCCAAGCGCAACGCCAAACCGGTCATCGTCGCCACCCAGATGCTCGACTCGATGATCGACAACTCCCGCCCCACCCGCGCCGAAGCCTCCGACGTCGCCAACGCCATCATCGACGGCACCGACGCCGTCATGCTCTCCGGCGAGACCAGCGTCGGCAAGTACCCCATCGAGACCGTGCGCACCATGGGCCGCATCGTCGAAGCCGCCGAGGAAGACCTCCTCGCCAAGGGCCTCCCGCCCCTCACCGAACGCAACAAGCCCCGCACCCAGGGCGGAGCCGTCGCGAGGGCCGCCGCCGAAATGGGCGACTTCCTCGGCGCGAAATTCCTCGTCGCCTTCACCCAGAGCGGCGACACCGTCAAGCGCCTCTCCCGCTACCGCTCGCCCATCCCGCTCCTCGCCTTCACCCCCGACGAAGCCACCCGCGCCCAGCTCAACCTCACCTGGGGCGTCGAGACCTTCCTCGGCCCGAAGGTCGACTCCACGGACGCGATGGTCGCCCAGGTCGACGAGGAACTGCTGCGCATCGGCCGCTGCAAGAAGGGCGACGTCGTGGTCATCACCGCCGGCTCCCCGCCCGGCGTGGCAGGCTCCACGAACCTGGTCCGCGTCCACCACATCGGCGAGGACGACAGCCCGAAGTAGGGCGGCTCAGTATTTAGGCCCGACGTGCGCATCCATGAGGGCGACGGATGCCCGTCGGGCTACGGAGATGTTCAGCGGTTTGCCGCCGCGTGCCAGGGTCGTCCACTCGACGCCGACGGCGGTGAGCGCGTCGCTGAAGAGTGCGCGGATGTCGTCGGACTTGTTCGTGAAGAAGTACCGGGGGTACTCATAGCGCCTGCGTTCGCCGCGAACCATGCGCGAGGCCCAATTCGTGATGCGGCAGCCGTCGGAGTGGATGAGCCCGCGGATTAATTCCCAAGGGTGGGCGTCCACGATCCGTTGCTGCCAGGGTTCCAGGGCGATCCGGCGGTCGTGCTTCTTGCCGGGGCCGTGTTGAGGGAAGAGGCAGGGCCAGTGTTTGCTCCAGCAGGTGATGTTCATGCAGCCCTCTCGCTGGAGTCGGAAGACCTTGTTGTCCGGTCGGGCGAGCTGCACGGCTTCGGCGCAGGCGTCGATGAGACCTGGCCAGGCGTCATCGCAGGCGATGCGGAGAAAGTGCACCCCGCGCCGGGACGTGCTGATCCAGCCGTCCCCGAGGTAGAGCCCCAGTAAGTAGGCATACGAGGAGGGGTTCTCGATGGGGGTGGGAGTGTCGGCGCACCTGGGGCATGGGTTCGTGGCGAGTGGTTCGAGGCGTGCCTGCCACGAGCGAATCGCGGCTCGCGATATGCCGGTCTGCTTGCTCACCGAATTGAGGCTGCGTCCCTGCGCGACCAGAGCCAGAGTTCGCTCGCGAGTTCCCACGTCGTACATGTCGGCGAGTTTCGTCGCGCAGACGGTCATTCGGTGGGGAATGGCGTGCGGGTACTCAGATCAAGTGAAGTTCACCGAACCGCCTTGCGCCTTGGAATCCAAGGAAAAGTGCCCCAGGTGGGATTCGAACCCACACTGTCCGCTGTTTGAGAGCGGCCTCTCTGACCAGTTGGAGTACTGGGGCCTTGGAAAGCAAGGTATTTTGCTCCCCTGCGGGTCACTACCTTACAGGAGCTAGGTAGGCTCGTGGCAGCAGTATCTGCCCCATACCGAGGAGCCCCGTGACCACCCCCGAGTCGCCCCAGCCCGTAGACGCCGTCGACGACGACAAGTCGCACGTCCCGCCGCTGACGACCCGCGTCGTCATCGCCGAGGACGAGGCCCTCATCCGCCTCGACCTCAAGGAGATGCTGGAGGAGGAGGGCTACTCCGTCGTCGGTGAGGCGGGCGACGGGCAGCAGGCCGTCGAGCTGGCCCGGGAGCACAAGCCGGACCTCGTCATCCTGGACGTGAAGATGCCGGTCCTCGACGGCATCTCCGCCGCCGAGAAGATCGCCGAGGAGTCCATCGCCCCGGTCCTGATGCTCACCGCCTTCTCGCAGCGCGACCTCGTCGAGCGGGCCCGGGACGCCGGGGCCATGGCGTACCTGGTGAAGCCGTTCAGCAAGAGCGACGTCGTGCCGGCCATCGAGATGGCCGTCTCCCGGTTCGCCGAGCTGAAGGCGCTGGAGAGCGAGATCGCGGACCTGTCCCAGCGGCTGGAGACCCGCAAGCTGGTGGACCGCGCCAAGAGCATCCTGCAGACGGATTACGGGCTCTCCGAGCCGGCCGCGTTCCGGTGGATCCAGAAGACGTCGATGGACCGCCGGATGTCGATGCAGCAGCTCGCGGAGGCGTTGATCGAGGACGCCGAGGAGAAGAAGAAGTCGGCCGAGTAGCCGCGTACACGCCGTACCCGTACGCGTACATCCACGGAACGAGAGAGGCCCGCACCCGGAGCGAACCGGGTGCGGGCCTCTTCCGTACGGCAGGGGCGTCAGTCCTCGCCGAGGTACGCCTTGCGGACCGACTCGTCGTGGAGGAGGTCCGAGCCGGGGCCGGAGAGGACGATCTTGCCGACCTCCATGACGTGGCCCTGGTCCGCGAGGGACAGGGCGGCCTGGGCGTTCTGCTCGACGAGCAGGATCGTGGTGCCCGCCGCCTTGAGCTCGACGATGGTCTCCATGATCTTCTGCATCATGATCGGGGAGAGTCCCATGGAGGGCTCGTCGAGCATGAGCAGCTTGGGCTGGGACATGAGGGCGCGTCCCATGGCGAGCATCTGCTGTTCGCCGCCCGAGAGGGTGCCCGCGGCCTGCTTCCGGCGTTCCCCGAGGATGGGGAAGAGGTCGTAGGCGCGCTGGACGTCCTTCTCGATGCCTGCCTTGTCGTTGCGGAGGTAGGCGCCGAGGAGGAGGTTCTCGGCGATCGTCAGCCGGGGGAAGATGTGGCGTCCCTCGGGGGAGTGGGCGATGCCCAGGGAGACGATCTTGTGGGCGGGGATGTTGGTCAGCGGCTTGCCCTCGAAGAGGATGCGGCCGCTGAGCGGCTTGAGCAGTCCGGAGAGGGTGCGCAGGGTGGTGGTCTTGCCCGCGCCGTTGGTGCCGATGAGGGTGACGACCTGGCCGGCTTCGACGGTGAAGGAGATGCCCTTGACCGCTTCGATCTTGCCGTAGGCGACCCGGAGGTCTTCGACCTCTAGCAGTGCGGTCATCGGGTGCCCTCCTCATCGGTGCTGGTGGTGTCGGGCGTGGTGTCCTTCGCCGGGGTGGTGGTGCTGGTGGCCCCGGCGTGGGCCTCGGCCGCTTCGACCTCGGCGACTTCTTCGGCGCCGGGGGCGCCTTCGAAAGGGGTGCCGAGGTAGGCGGCGACGACGCGTTCGTCGGCCTGGACGTCGCCGGGGGTGCCCTCGACGAGTTTCTCGCCCTGGACGAGGCAGGCGACGCGGTCGCAGAGGTTGAAGATGAACCGCATGTCGTGCTCGATGACGAGGACGGCGATGCCCTGGTCCCGGATGGCGAAGATGAGTTCTTCGGTGACGCGGGTTTCCTGGGGGTTCATGCCTGCGGTGGGCTCGTCCAGGAGGAGGAGTCCGGGGTCGCTGGCCAGGGCGCGGGCGATTTCCAGCTTGCGCTGGTCTCCGTAGGGGAGGTTGCGCGCGAGGTGGTCGGCCTTGTCCTGGAGGCCGATGAACTCCAGGAGTTCCATGGCGCGTTCGCGGCTGGCGTCTTCTGCCTTGTGGTAGCCGGGGAGGCGCAGGAGGGCCGACCAGAGGCCTTCCTTGGTCCGGGTGTGGCGTCCGACGAGGACGTTTTCCAGGACGGTCATGTTGGCGAAGAGCCGGATGTTCTGGAAGGTGCGGGCGATGCCTGCCTGGGTGACGAGGTGGGGCTTGGGCGGCAGGACGGTGCCCTTGTAGCTGACCTTGCCCTCGGTGGGGACGTAGAGGCCGGTGAGGCAGTTGAAGAAGGTGGTCTTGCCGGCGCCGTTGGGGCCGATGAGACCGACGATCTCGCCGCTGTTGACGGTGAGGTCGACGCCGCGTACGGCGGTGAGTCCGCCGAAGCGCATGGTGACGCCGCTGGCGTCGAGCACCGTGGTGGTCGTGGTGGTGGTCATGTGATCACGCCCCCGCCTTCGTGGTGCCGGCGGCCTGGTCGGTGAGTGGGACGTCCGGTGGGACGTCGAGTTGGCCGGTCTCGTGGAATTCGAGCTGCTTCCTGCGGTCGGCGACGAGTCCTTCGGGGCGGAAGCGCATCAGGAGGATGAGCGCGATGCCGAAGAGGAAGAGCTGGTAGTCCTGCATGAACTGCAGCTTGGCCGGGATGAGGTAGAGCAGCGCGGCGCCGACGAGGGGTCCGCTGAGGGTTCCCATGCCGCCGAGGATGACGGCGGCGAGGAGGAAGGCGGAGTTCGGGGGCACGGAGCCGGCGAACTGGTACTGCTCGGGCGTCACGGTGTAGGAGACGTGGGCCTGGACGGTACCGGCGAGTCCGGCGAGGGTGGCGCCGAGGGCGAAGGCGAGCAGCTTGAGCCGGAAGGCGTTGATGCCCATGGCGGTGGCCGCGGTCTCGTCCTCGCGGATGGCGACCCAGGCGCGGCCGATGCGGGATTCTCCGGAGCGTCGGAAGACCAGGACGACGACGGCGGTGAAGACGAGCATCAGCAGGTAGTAGTTGGCCGACCTGCCGAGGGTGAATCCGGCGACGTCGTGGCTGACGCCGAAGTCGAAGCCGAAGAGGTTGAGGTCGGGGATGCTCGGGATGCCCTGGGAGCCGTTGGTGAGGTCCGGGCCGCTGACGCCGTTGAGGGCGTTGACGGTGAGTCGGAAGATCTCGCCGAATCCGAGGGTGACGATGGCGAGGTAGTCGCCGCGCAGTCGCAGGGTCGGGGCGCCGATGACGACGCCGAAGACCAGTGAGGCTGCGGCGCCCGTGAGGACGGCGGCCCAGAAGGGGAACTGGACGCCGACCGGGGAGAGCGGGGAGCCGGAGACCAGGGCGGCGGCGTAGGCGCCGACGCCGAGGAAGGCGACGTATCCGAGGTCGAGGAGGCCGGCGAGGCCGACGACGACGTTGAGGCCGAGCGCGACGGTCGCGAAGATGAGGATGTTCGCGCCGATGAGGGCGTACTGCTCGTTCTGCTGGGTGAAGGGGAAGCAGAACGCCGCGATGAGGGCGGCGGTGAGCGTGACGTTGCGGTGCTTGGTGGTCAGCCGGGTGATCCGGGCGATGAGCCCGGCCCGGGTGAGGGCGGTGAAGCCGAACGCGACGCTGATGATGTAGCCGATGAAGAGTTCGGCGTACTCGGTGTCGATGCCGTAGGTGAAGACGTGCAGGGCGACGCCGAAGGCTCCGGCGATGATGAGGATCTCGGCCCAGTTGGGGAGGTCCTTGGCGCGCGTGGGAGCGGGGGCCCGGAGGCTGTTGACGAAGCGGTTGAGCGGGGTGGGGCGGGTGGTGTCGTCGAGTTCCTGGTCGGCGGGGAGGCCGAGGGCGGCGACGGTGGCGATGATCGCGCCGACGAGGCTGACCCAGGCTCCGGGTTCCAGGTTGACGACGCCGCCGAGTTTGACGGCGATGGCGCCGACGGTGAAGCCGGTGGTGCCGAGGACGCCGATGGCAGCGAGTCGGACGGGGCTGTTGGCGCCGCCCGGGGTGAGCCAGCGAAGTCCCTTGATCCCGTAGCCGGAGAGGGCGAAGAGGAGGGTGAGGACGGCGCCGACGAGGGTGAGGACCTGGAGGCCGCCGGGGTAGCCGGTGACGGTGAGGTCGCCGGGGAATTCGGCGGTCCAGGTCCAGGCGAGGAAGGTGCCGATGAGGGCGATGGCCGCGCCGGCGGTGGTGAGGTGGCGGGCTGCGGGCAGCGCGATGAGGGGGCTGCCGGCGGGTGTGGTCTTGGTCGTCATGGTCATCACGCCCGATCCGCGACGCGTTCGCCGAGCAGGCCTTGGGGGCGTACGAGGAGGACGATGATGAGGAGCGCGAAGGCCCACACGTCCTTCCAGGCGCCGCCGCCGAAGAGTTCCATGCCGGGGACTTCGCTCATGTAGCCGGTGGCGAGGGCTTCGGCGACGCCGAGGACGATGCCGCCGAGCATGGCGCCGTAGATGTTGCCGATGCCGCCGAGCACGGCCGCGGTGAAGGCCTTGAGGCCCATGATGAAGCCCATGCGGAAGCCGATCTGGCCGTTCTTGAGCCCGTAGGCGACGGCGGCGACGGCGGCGAACGCGGCACCGATGGCGAAGGCCATGACGATGATGCGGTCGGTGTTGATGCCCATGAGCTTGGCGGTGTCGGGGTCCTGCGAGGTGGCCTGCATGCCGCGGCCGGCCCGGGTCTTGGAGACGAAGAAGCCGAGGGCGAGCATGCACAGGGGGGCCACGATGAGGACGAAGACGTCACCGCGCTGGATGGTGGCGCCGAGGATGTCGAAGGCTTCGCCCTCGAACTGGGGGAAGGAACGGTCCTTCGTGGCGTTGGGGTACCACATCCACACCGCTTGCTGGAGGGCGAGGGAGAGCCCGATGGCGGTGATGAGTGGTGCCAGGCGT
Source organism: Streptomyces griseus (assembly GCA_002154345.1). Classification (GTDB taxonomy): domain Bacteria; phylum Actinomycetota; class Actinomycetes; order Streptomycetales; family Streptomycetaceae; genus Streptomyces; species Streptomyces caviscabies. Next base: position 1,787 of record MUNB01000064.1, on the reverse strand, counting down.
GGACCGCCGCGCAGGGGCCGGTAGGCGAAGCGTTCGGCGGCCATGCTGATGGCGACGGCGGCTATGACACCGCCGACGATCATGAGGGGTATCGCGGCTATGAGGGAGAATCCGGACGGAAGCCCGAGGTAGACCGTGAGGGCTCCGAAGCCCCCGATCATGAAGATCTCGCCGTGCGCGAAGTTGATGAGCTGGATGATTCCGTAGACCATCGTGTAACCGATCGCGATGAGACCGTACATCGCGCCGAGGATGAGTCCATTGGCCAGCTGTTGCGGCAGTTCGTTCACCGCAGGGCCTCCGTGGAGTGGTTCGGATATGGCACCGCGCGGGAGGGCTCGTAGCGCTCCCGCGCGGTCTGGTTGCTTTGTGTGACGGTGGCGGGGCCGTGGCCCGGCCGGTGATTACTCGACGGTGCCGCTGACCTTGGAGACCCACTTGCCGCCGGTGACCTGGTAGGCGGTCATCAGGGTGTTGGTGGTGTCGCCGAACTCGTCGAAGGAGACGGGGCCGGTGACGCCCTCGAACTTGACCTTGTCCATGGCCGCGAGGACCTTGGCGCGGCCGTCCTCAGCGGGGATCTTGCCGTCGTTCTCGGCGGCGACGATCTTGACGGCCTCGATGATGGACCAGGTGGCGTCGTAGGTGCCGCCGCCGTAGGCCTCGTAGGCGTCCTTGTAGCCGGCCGTCTTGTAGTCGGCGATGAACTTCTTGGCGGACTCCAGCTCCTCGACGGGCTTGCCGACGGAGGTGGCGATGTCGCCTTCGGCCTTCTTGTTGAGGGAGATGAAGTCGGCGCTGTACATGCCGTCGCCGCCCATGAAGGGGATCTTGACGCTGTCCTTGATCTGCTGGCTCAGCGGGGCGCCGGCGGGGTACTCGCCGCCGTAGTAGACGGCCTTGGCCTTGGAGCTCTTGACCTTGGTGGCGACGGAGTTGAAGTCGCGGTCCTCGGGGTTCACGTGGTCGGTGCCGACGATCTTGCCGCCGAGCTCGGTGAACTTCGCCTTGAAGGAGGCGGCGAGGCCGGCGCCGTAGGGCTTCTGGTCGTCGATGAGGTAGACGTCCTTGATCTTCGCGGTCTCGAAGAGGTACTTGGCCGCGAAGGCGCCCTGGATCTGGTCCGTGGTGGCGGTGCGGAAGTAGGACGCGAAGGGGCGCTTCTTGTTGCCGGTCTTCCAGTCGTTGCCCTGGGTCAGCTCGGTGCCGGTGTTGGCGGGGGAGACCTGGGTCAGCTTGGCGTCGTTGAGCGGCTTCTGCATCGACTGGGCGACGCCGGAGTTCAGCGGGCCGACGACACCGAGGACCTCTTTGGTGCCGATGAGCTTGACCGCGTTCTGCTGGCCGACGGAGGGCTGGGCCTGGTCGTCGAGTGCTTCCAGCTTGAAGGTGATGCCGGGAACGGTCTTGTCCTTGTTCGCCGTCTTGACGGCGAGCTCGGCGGAGTTCTTGATGCCGAGGCCGAGGGCGGACAGGTCGCCGGTGAGCGGGGCGTCGAGGCCGATGACGACCGTCTGGTTGCCTCCGTCGCCGCCGCTGCTCTTGCTGTCGTCGCGCGACCCGCAGGCGGTGAGCGTCAGTGCTCCGGTGGTGAGCACTGCGGTGAGTATGAGCAAAGAACGGTGTCGCACGAGAGGGTCCTTTCCCTGGCGCGGCGCTCCTCGGGCATGAGGTGCCGTGATCTTCGCCGGGCCGTACTGGGTTGGTACAGGGCCGTGCAGCAGACGCGCCCGGCGGCGCTTTGAGTGGCGGTGAGTCTCCGCGCCGCCGGGCGCGTCTGCTGCACG
>MUNB01000639.1 GCA_002154345.1 Streptomyces griseus | reverse complement strand
GCGCAGGGTGCGGGGGTGGACCAGGCGGCCCTCCAGCCCCGAGCGGCCCGCCCGCCAGGTGGCCACCCGCAGCAGCGACGTGTCGATGTCCGGGGGCGGCTCTCCGGCGCGCCATTCCCGGGCGGCCGTGTCCACCAGACCTCGCACCAGGGTGGCCAGCAGCACGGTGTCGGCCGGGTCCAGGCAGACGTCCGCGATCCTCACCTCCACGGTGGGGTAGCGGTGCGAGAGGCGCGCGTCGAAGTAGATCATCCCCTCGTCCCGGAGCGCTCCGGTGCCCACCAGGGACCGCACGCGGTCGTGGTACGCCTCGGCCGAGCCGTGGACGTCCACCGGGCCGGCCGACGGCCACCGGCCCCACACCTGGCTGCGGTAGCTGCTGTACCCGCTGTCCCGGCCCTGCCAGTACGGAGAATTGGCGCTCAGGGCGAGCAGGACGGGCAGCCAGCGGCGCATCCGGTCGAGCACGGCGACGCCCTCCTCGTCCGAGGCCACCGAGACGTGGACGTGGCAGCCGCAGGTCAGCTGCTCCTGCG
>MUNB01000638.1 GCA_002154345.1 Streptomyces griseus | reverse complement strand
CCGCCGAGCGCGCCCTCGCCCGGGTCCGTGACCTGGACCCGGCCGCCGCCCGGGCCCTCGCCGACTGGCTGACCGGCCGCCGGGCGCTCGACGAGCGGCGGAGCGCCGGGGCCGGACTGCTGGCCGCCGAGACCGGCCGCAGCCGCACCGAACTGGCCCGGATCGCCGGTCACGAGAGGCTGCGCAAGGGCCTGCTGCTCGCCTCGCCGACCCTGGACGCCCAACTCGACGGCTACCGGCGGAAGACGGACCGCGACGCCGGGGCGCGGCCGGACCGCAAGCAGCGCAAGATCGAACGCTCGCTGCTCTCCTACGTCTACCGGACCGCCTGCAAGACCAGCCCCTTCTCCACCTTCACCGGCGTCGCACCCGGGGTCTTCGGCGGTTCCGACGGGCTGCGCGTGCGGGTCGGCGAGGAGTGGCGGACGCAGGTCCGGCTGAACGTCGTGGCGCTGGGCCGGCTCGCCGACGCGGTGATCGCCGACCCGGTCCGCCGCGCCGATCTGCCGCTCGCCCTCGCCTCCGGCTGGGGGCGCGACGACGACCGGGTCCGCTACGTCCGGCGCTGGGTCACCACGGGCGACGAGGACGCGGCCGTGACCTTCGACGCGGTGAAGGACCGGCTGTTCTTCCTGCGCCGCAGCGGCACCCTGGAACGGCTGCTCGGCCTCTTCGAGGAGCGCGGCACCCTCCGCTACGGCGAGCTGGCGGCCTGGCTGGAGCAGGACCGGGGCGCGGCGCGCGAGGAGTGCGAGCAGTACCTCGGGGCGCTCCTGGACGTCGGCATGGTCCAGGTGCCGTGCCTGCGCACCGAGGTCCACGACACCGACCCGCTCCGCGCCTTCCAGGACGCGCTGCGCGGCCTGGACCGCCCCTGGGCCGACCGGCTCGCGGACCGGCTGGAGGAGCCCGCCGAGCGGGCCGCGCGCTTCGCCGACGCCGGGCCGGACGAGCGGCGGGCCCTGCTGGAGTCCGTACGGGCCGGGCTGCGGGCGGTCCAGGAGGAGGAGCTGGGGGCGGAGCGGGCGAAGGTCCCGCAGACGCTGCTGTACGAGGACGCGGCGGCGGGCTCCGGGGTGGGGCTGGATCCCGACGCCTGGCGGGAGCTGGCCGCAGGGCCGCTGGCGGCGGTGGAGCGGGTGCTGCCCGCCTTCGACCTCACCCTCCCGCAGCGGATCACCTTCCAGGGCTTCTTCCTCGCCCGGTACGGCCACGGCGGGCGCTGCGACGACCTGCTGAAGCTGGTCCACGACTTCCACGAGGACTTCTTCGACCAGTACATGACGTTCTCCGCCGGGCGCACCCCGTACGACGCCGACGGCGCCTACGTGCCCGAGGTCAACTGGCTCGGCCTGGCGAAGCTGCGCGCCCTCGACACCGCCCGCCGCACCTTCACCGACCGGATGGCCGCGCTGTGGCGGACGGCGGAGGCGGCGGAGCCGGGCGCGGCCGAAGTGCGGGTCGACGAGGACTTCCTGGACGTGGTATCCGGTGAACTGGACGGCATCGCACCGGAGTTCGCGCCGATGAGCCACCACGTCCAGATCGCCGACCGGCCCGGCGACCCGCTCGTCGTCCTCAACCGGTCCTACGGCGGGGTGTCGTTCTCGTTCACCCGGTTCACCCAGCTCTTCGACGGCCTCGACGAACAGCTCCTCGCGGACACCGACGCCCTCGTGCCCGAAGGCGCGGTCCTCGCCGAGGTCACCGGCGGCCCGGTCACCAGCAACCTCAACCTGCACGGCCGGCTCACCCCGTACGAGATCGTCTGCCCGGGCGAACGGGGCACGCTGGAGCCGGAGTTCCGGATCGCGCTGGACGATCTCTACCTCGTGCACGACCCGGAGGCCGACCGGCTCGTCCTGCGCTCGGTCCGCCTGGACCGCGAGGTGATCCCCGTCTACCTCGGCTACCTCGTCCCGCTCGCCCTGCCCGAACTGCCCCGCACCCTGCTCCTCCTCTCGCCGACCTCGATGGCCCCGCTCAACGTGTGGGCGGGCGTCCCCGAGGGCGAGCCGCGCGGCGGGGTCACCGGGCGGCCCCGGGTACGGCACGGCTCGCTCGTCCTGAGCCGGCGCAGCTGGAGCGCCCCGGCCACCGTCCTGCCGCTGCACCGGCCCGGCGCCCCGGAGGACGGCTGGTTCCTGGACTGGCACGCCTTCCGGCGCACCCACGCCCTGCCCGACCGGGTCTTCGCGACCGTGTCGGACACCGGGGCCCGGGGCGCGACCGGGGCCAAACCGCAGTACCTCGACTTCGACAGCCCCCTGTCCCTGTCCGCCTTCGAAGCCCTGATCAAGTCGCCTGACGCCCGGGTGGTGTTCCGGGAGATGCTGCCGGACGAGGACGCGCTGTCCACCGTCTCCGGCCACGGCCGCCATGTCGCCGAACTGGCCGTGGAGACGGCCGTACCCGTCCGCAGGAGGACCGTATGACATCGCTCATGACCGGAACGGCCGGAGCCTGGCAGGCCACCCACGTCTTCTACGCCGCCAACCCCCGCCCCTTCCTCCTGAACTGCGTCCGCCCGCTGGTCGCGGAGCTGGAGGCGGACGGGCTGCTCGCCGGGTACTTCTTCATCAACTACTGGCTGGAGGGCCCCCACGTACGGCTGCGCCTGAAGCCGTCCTCGCCCGCCGCCGAACCGGAGGTGGCCCGCCGCGCCGAACAGGCCGTGGACGCGTTCCTCGCCGAGCGGCCCGCGCTGTACGAGGTCGACTCCGGGTTCCTCAACGACTTCTACAACACCCTCTTCGAGATCGAGTTCCCCGGCAGCGAGCGCGGCCACTACACCGACGAGCAGGGCCGGATGAACCTGCGCCCCAACAACTCCCGCCACCGCGAGCCGTACGAGCCGGAGTTCGGGAAGTACGGCGGGCCCGCCGGGATCGAGCTGGCCGAGTGGCACTTCCGGCACTCCAGCGATCTGGTGATCGACGCGCTGGCCACCAAGAACCTCCACCTGCGCACCGTCCTGCTGGGCACCGCCGCCCAGTTGATGATGGTGATGTCCTCGACCTTCCTGCCCGGCCGGGACGAGCTGACCGACTACCTGGACAGCTACTACGAGTTCTGGCACCGCGCCTTTCCCGGCACCGGCTTCATCGGCACCGACGAGTACGACCGCAACTACGCCCGCACGGCGGACGGGCTGCGGGACCGGTTCGCCCGGGTCCGGGCCGCCACGGCACCGCCCGGCAGCGCCCGCTCGCTGCCCGGTTCGCTGGCCGGCTGGGCCGAGCACTGCGCCGAACTCCGCGACCGGGCACGGAAACTGGCCGAGGACGGCGACCTGGTCTTCCGGTCCTGGGACGGCGAGCGGGACGAGCGGGTCACCGACCCGGCCGTGGCGCTGCCGCTGCTGCTGTCCCCGTACATGCACATGACCAACAACCGGCTGCACGTCACCATCCGCGACGAGGCCTACCTCAGCCACGTCCTGGGCCGGGTCCTCAAGGAGTCCGCATGAGCGCATCCGGGGCCGCCCCCGGCTCGCTCGCCTCCTACCGCCCCGCGCTGCGGCCGCGCGTCCTGATCGGCGACGCGCTGCTGGACGGGGCCGCGACCGTCCACCTGATCAAGGACGCCGAGACCGGCAACTCCTTCAAGGTCGGGGCCAAGGAGCACTTCCTCATCGCCCGCATGGACGGCGGGCGGAGCCTCGCGGAGATCGGCGAGGCGTACGCGGGGGAGTACGGGCGGCGGCTGGCGGACGCCCACTGGCAGCAGCTCCTGGCCCTGCTCGGAACGAAGGGCCTGCTGGCCGGAGCGCCCGCGCCGAAGAGCGCCCAGGTCCCCGACCCCGTACCGGAGAAGCGCACGCTCCTGCGCGGCACCCTCCCGCTGGTGGCCGACGCCGACGCCACCACCGCCCGGCTGCACCGGGCCGTCGGCTTTCTGCTCGCGCCCTGGGCGATGGTGCCGCTACTGGCGCTGATCCTCGCCATGGAGGTGGTGGTCCTCGCCCGGTCCGGCGAACTGCTGCTCGCAGTGCGGGAGTTGTTCGGCAATCCGGTCCTGCTGACCGGCACGGCGGTGCTGCTCTGGGTGAGCACCGCCCTCCATGAGCTGGCGCACGGCGTGGTGGCCCGGCACTACGGCGGGCGGGTCGCCGAGATCGGGCTGCGGTGGCGGCTGCCCGCCGTCATCATGTACTGCACGGTCGACGACTACCTCTATTTCGGCAGCCGCCGGCACCGCATCGCCACGGCCGCCGCCGGTGCGGTGATGAACCTGCTCTTCCTGCTCCCGTTCTTCGCGCTGTGGCTGTTCGCCCCGCTGGACAACGCCACGCACGAGGCGTTCGCCGCGCTGCTGCTGCTCGGCAGCGTCCAGGCGTTCGCCATGCTCGTACCGCTGCCGAGCAGCAGCAGCG
>MUNB01000637.1 GCA_002154345.1 Streptomyces griseus | reverse complement strand
TGGACGCCATGGAGGGCCGCGAACCGCGCGCGGCCCTCCATGGCGTCCAGCAGCATCTGCTCGGTCTCGGCGGCGGTGGGCCGGTCGGCCGGGTCCTTGCGGAGCAGCGCGGTGATCACGGCGCCGAGCGGACCGGCGTTGACCGGAGCGGGCGGCTCCTCGGTGACGACGGCCTGCATGGTGGAGATCGGGGACGTACGGCGGAACGGGGAGGTGCCCTCGACCGCCGTGTACAGCGTCGCGCCCAGCGACCAGAGGTCGGAGGCGGGCCCCGGGTCGCCGCCGCGTACCCGTTCCGGCGCCAGGTAGTCGATGGAGCCGACCAGTTCGCCGGTCCGGGTGATGGTGGAGTCGCCCTCGATCGCGGCGATCCCGAAGTCGGTCAGCAGCACCTGCCCGTCGCGGGCCAGCAGGACGTTGCCGGGCTTGACGTCGCGGTGCAGCACCCCGGCCCCGTGGGCGGCGCGCAGGGCGCTCAGCACGTGCAGCCCGATGCGGGCGGCCTCGCGCGGGGCGACCTCGCCGCTCTCCTTGGCGGCGTCGGCGAGCGAGGGCCCGTCGACGTACTGCATGACGATCCAGGGGCGGTTGTCGTACTCGATCACGTCATGGACGGTGACGACGCCGGGGTGCGTGATGCGCGCCGCCGCCCGCGCCTCCTTCTGCGTCCGGGCGTGCAGGACGAGCCGGTCGGCCTCGGCGACGTACAGCCCGGCGGTCAACTCCTTGACGGCGACGGTGCGGTGCAGCACCTCGTCGTGGGCGCGCCAGACCTTGCCCATGCCGCCCCGGCCCAGGACCTCGCCCAGCCGGTAGCGCCCCGCCAGCACCAGTCCCGCGTCCGTGCCCTGTGATCGATCCACGTGATGTCCCCGCCCCGTTCCTCGGCTTGCCAGATTACGGAGGCGGAACGGTAAGGCGGAACCGGGGATCGCTCACGAGACCGCACTGTGATGGTTGTCGACACCGCACAACGCCCGTGGCGGGGGTGCGGCGATGACGTGCGGTCAGGCGTTGACCCGGTACGAGGCGATGGCCTGCTCGTAGATCTCGGTGACCTTGTCGCGTTCGTTCTCCGGCCCGATGACCTGGATGACGTGGTACCTGCCGTCGACGATCATCGCGAGATTACGGACGTACACCTCGCGCCCGCCGCTCTCCTGCCAGGTGAACTGCCCCTCGGCCATGGCCTGCCGGCCGACGTCGACCCGGCGCAGCCCGGAGGAGGAGGACCAGCTGGAGTCGCGGAACGGCTGGAGCTCGGGCTCCTTGTTCCGCTGGTAGTCCAGCGGATCGCTGCCGCCCGCCTTCACCGTGTCCCGGCCGGGCACCACGAGCAGGGTGAACCCGTCGCTGCCGTAGCGGATCTGACGGTCCGCGTTGGCGGGGCTGCGCTGCCAGTCCTTCGGTACGCCGACCTCGAAGCCCTCCGCGTCCTTGCGGAGCGTGTAGCCGGAGGCGAGCGCGACGGCCGACCGGCTGGTCTGCGGCTGCTGCGAGCCGGCGTCGGACGACCCGTCCGACGAGGCGGACGGCGCGGGCTCGCCGGAGGCGGCGGGCGGTGCGGCGGAGCCGGTGGGCGACGCCGGCGCGCCGTTGTCCGCGCCCTCCCCCTGCTTCGGCAGGAACATCACCGCGTACGCGACGGCGGCGGCCATCAGCAGCAGGATCAGGACGAGCAGCAGCCGGCCCAGACTGCGCGGCGAGGACGACCGGTCGCCCCGGCGCGGCGGTTCCCGCAGCACCCGGGGCCCCTTGGGCGCGCGCGGCGCACGGGCCGGACGCTCCTCCTCCCAGGCCTCGACGGGCATCCGCACGGACCGGTCGGGCGGCAGCAACGAGTCGTGCCGGTCACGCTGCTTGCCGCCGCCGCGCTGCCCGGGCGGCTGCTGACGCTTCCCCTGCCGGTGCTTTCCGTGCGCGGCGCCGCCGCCGAAACGGCCGCGGCGCCGGCGGACCAGCTCGCCCCGGCGGCGTACGACGGGGAGCCGGGTGGCGTCGGGCGCGGGCAGGGGGACGACATCGGCGCCCGCCTCCGGCTCCGGCGCGGAGCGCACCAGCGAGCGCAGCCAGCCGCGCAGCTCCTCGAAGTCCGGCCGCTCCGTGGGGTCCTGGCGCAGCAGCGACTCGACGACGGGCCGCAGCGGGCCGCACTCCTCGGCGAAGGCGGGCGGCTCGCCGCACACCATCTGGACGAGCTCGGCGGCGTTCTCCTCGGGGTAGGGGGCGTGGCCCTGGACGGCGCGGTAGAGCAGCGCGCCGAGTGCCCACAGGTCGGTGGAGGGGCCGATCGGGGGCGCGAGCTGCCAGTTGTCGTGGACCGGGCCCGCCTGCTCGGGGGCCCAGCGCTCGGTGACGGCTCCGACCACGGCGATCCGTGCCTGGCGGGCGCGTTCGGCGGCGAGCGGGGTGGTGGGGCCGCGGTAGACGGCGGGTTCGCCGCCCGCGACGGCGTCCTCCCAGGCCCGGGACGGGGACGAGGGCGGGGCGGTGCGGGCGAGCTGCTTGGGCGCGGAGGCCGGCGGTCCGGGCCGCCGGGAGTCGGCGCGCAGCGCGTCCGCGCCGGAGCCGCCCGCGGGGACGGGCCGCCCCGCGCCGGGCCCGTCGTCCCAGGTCCCGGCGAGGTGGACGCGCCGGCCGGGCGGCCGGGGGCCCTCTTCGTCGTCCTCGTCGT
>MUNB01000636.1 GCA_002154345.1 Streptomyces griseus | reverse complement strand
CCACGCGTGAGCACGGGCACGGACGCCGTGTCGTGCCCGTGCTCACGCGTGGGTACGGCGCCGGGCGCGGTGTCGTGCCCCCGTTCACGGGCGATGACCCCCGAGCCGACCGGGGCGCCCCCGCGGCCGGGCCGGGCGTCCGTCGCGGTGGGCTGCCGCCGACCGCTCGGCCCCGGCGGTGTGACCGGGCGCGGCGCCTCGTAGCCGACATCGTTGCCGAGCTCGCTCTGCGACGGCGCCTGGACCTCCTTGAAGTCCAGGGCCAGCACCTTCGCGGGCAGCGTGACCTCGGCGATCGTGCCGGGGCCCGAGGAGTCGCGCAGCTCGACAACGATGCCGTGGCGCGCGGCGAGCCGGGCCACCACATGCAGACCCATGGACCGTACGTCGCCGATGCCCGCCTGCGGTTCGCGCAGCGCGGCGTTGTGGACCGCGCGGCGCTCCGCCGTGATGCCCACGCCCTCGTCGACGATCTGTACGACCGCCCGGTCCCACAGCCGCCAGACGGCGACCCCGACCTGCTTGTCCGGGGGCGAGTACCGGGTCGCGTTGTCGAGCAGCTCCGCCAGGATGTGCGCCACGTCGTGCACGGCGCGGGCGGTGACGCCGATCCCCGACTCGATCACGCCGAGCGAGACCCGGTCGAACCGCTCGATCTGCTGGGCGGCGGCCACGATGACGGTGGAGCACCCGACATCGGCCGAACGCACCCGGGCGTTGCCGTAACCACCCAGCACCAGCAGGTTGTTGGTGTTGCGCTCCATGCGGACCGCGAGGTGGTCGAGAGCGAAGAGGGTCTTCATCCGTACGGGGTCGGCCTCGTCGCGCTGCACGGTGTCCAGCTCGGACACCATGACCGCGGTCAACCGGGCTCCCCGGCGCGCGACCCCGACCAGCGTCTCGGCCAACTGCTCGTGCGCCTGAGCCTGTTGTGCGGCGAGGCGGACGGCCTCGTGGTGGACGGCGTTGAACGCCTCGCCGACCTCGCCGATCTCGTCCTGGCCCGTGGTCCTGACCGGGTCGCCGGTCCGCCGGGCCACCTCCTCGGGCGTCGCCCCGCGCAGCGCGCCGGGCCGGGACAGCTCGTTCATCACGGCGGGCAGCCCGGAGTGGGCGACCTCGTGCGCGGCGTTGCGCAGATCACGCAGCCGCCGGATCATGACACGGCCCAGGCGGATCGCGACGACGACGACGCCGACCAGCGTCAGGAGCACCAGGGCGACCTCCGCGCCGGCCGTCCAGACGAGGGTGGTGCGTACGTCGGAGACCTGGGCGTGGACGGCGGCGTCGACCCGCTTCTCCACCGAACGCAGCAGCTCCTGCCGGTCGTTGGCGGCCTTCTGCCACTCCTCGGGGGTGACCGTGATGTCCTTGCCGGTGCCCGTGCGGCCGATCTCGTCCTCCAGCCGGCGGGCCTCCAGCGCCTTCGCCCCGGAGAGGGTGCGCTCCAGCCAGGTCCGCCATTCGCCGGGCCCGAGGTCGAACATGACGCCGATCGACTCGGTGTAGCCCAGCCGGCCGGCGTCGAAGGTCCGCTGCGAAGCGGTCGTGAAACCGCCGGCGGCCTGGGCTCGCGCCACGGTGACCTGCTGCTGGGCGGTGTGCTCGGCGGCCTCCGACAGGGCGGCCGCGGCACGGATCCGGTCCGCGATGTCGGCGTCGACGCCGTCCGCCTGCGCGATGCCGTCGCGGTAGCTGTTGAGGTCGGCGATCACGATCCGATAGCCGAAGGCGAGCGCGGAGACGGTGCTGCTGCCCGAGCGCACCTGGGCGCGGAGCCCGGGCATCTCCTCGATGAAGCGCTCGATCCGGTCCAGGGCGCCCTGCGCGCTGCCGGGCACCGAGGAGAGACCCTTGGTCCGGCCGCGGAAGGTGGCGATGCTCTTGTCGGTGGCGCTCGTACGTATCCGGAAGGCTTCCGCGTCCCCCTGTTCGGAGATCAGGGCGGTGGCCGCCGCCCGCTCACGCTGTAACTGGTGGGCCAGCTCGCTCGCTCCGGCGGCGGCATCGACCATCGAGGTCAATCGGCTTGCCTGGAGTGCCTGGTTCGTCGCCGGTGCAAGGGCGAGAACCGAGAAGGTGACGGCGACGGTGAGCGGTGCGGTGACGAGGAGTACGAGGCGACGATTGATTTTCACTGCGCGGCTCCATGGCCGGAACCGGGCTCGAATATCGGTGACACTCAGATACCTGTTAACGGGTTGTGGGGGCGTCGGTGAGGACATGCCGACGGGGTCAGCGATGCTGGTGGGGCAGCAGAGGCCCCAGGGGCGCGCGGCATGATCCTATGCCGTAGTGCGCTCCTCCGGATGGGGGAATCTCTGAAAAATCTGCGCACCGACCGCACAAAGGTGGCCTGACCTCGATCACAAGTGTGCCAAAAAAGAGAGTTATTGAGTCAACGCGGCGTGTCCGGACACCGCCCAGAGCCTCGATGGCGTCACCGCGAAGCGTCCATCCACGCCTCGATCCCGTCCGCGCCGCGCGGCAGATCCGACGACAGGCACAGCGCGCCCTCGGCCGTGATGACGAAGTCGTCCTCGATCCGCACGCCGATGCCGCGCAGCTCCTCGGGAAGCGTCAGATCGTCGGGCTGGAAGTACAACCCGGGCTCGACGGTGAGCACATGGCCCTCCTCCAGCACACCGCCCGGGTACGTCCCGCTGCGGGCGGCCGCGCAGTCGTGGCAGTCCAGTCCGAGCATGTGGCCCGTGCCGCAGACCGTGTAGCGCCGGTACAGGTCGGGCTCGTGCGGGATCGCCCCGCCGCCGGGCCGCAGACCCCAGGCGTCCAGCCCCTCGGCGATGACGCGCGTCGCGGCGTCGTGGAACGCGCCGTACGGCGCACCGGGCCGCAGGGCCGCGATGCCGGCCGACTGCGCCGCGAACACCAGGTCGTACACGCGCCGTTGGACATCGGTGAAACGGCCGCCGACCGGCAGCGTCCGGGTGACGTCCCCCGTGTAGAACGAGTCCGCCTCGACACCCGCGTCCAGCAGGAGCAGCTCCCCTTCCCGCACCGGACCGTCGTTGTGCATCCAGTGCAGCACGCACGCGTGCG
>MUNB01000635.1 GCA_002154345.1 Streptomyces griseus | reverse complement strand
CGGTACTGGTCGAGGAGCTGGAGCAGGCCCTCGACCAGTACCGCGGCGCGGTCGTCGTCGTCTCGCACGACCGCAGCTTCCGGTCCCGCTTCACCGGCGACGTACTGGAACTGCGGGCCGGCCGCCGGGTGGGCACGGTTCCGGCCCCGGCCTGATCGCCGGGCGAGGCGGCCGTCCCGCGCACCTGAGCGCTATGCGTCGGGCGGGTCGGCCGTCCACGCGGACCCGAGCGCTACGCGCCGGGCGAGGCGGCCTCCCCCCACCTGAGCGCTACGCGCCGGGGGAGGCGGCCGTCCCGCGCACCCGAGCGCGCAGCCGGTCGACGAACACCCGCTGGCCGGCGACCAGCCGTTCGACGGCCTGCTCCGGCGTGCACCAGGCGAACCGGTCCATCTCCGGGAACTCCTGCTGCACGCCGGACCCGCGCGGCCACTCCATCGTGAACGTCCCCGGCACGACGGACGCCACGTCCAGCTCCGCCTCCAGGGCCCACACGGTCACCGTCTTGCCGCTGCGCTGCCGGGAATCGCCGAGCGCGATCCAATCGCCCGGCGGGACGGGCACCCCGAGCTCCTCCGCGAACTCGCGGCGGGCGGCCGCCTCCGCGCCTTCCTCCGACCCGTACTCGCCCTTCGGCACCGACCAGGCGGCCGCCTCCCGGCCCGCCCAGAACGGCCCGCCCATGTGCCCGATCAGCACCTCGACATCCCGCTCGCCGCCGGTGTCCGTGACCCGGAAGAGAAGAAGCCCCGCACTGCGCCTGGCGGTCGACATGGCGTCAAGTCTGCTGCGGCGGAGTGCGGGGCGCCACGCGAGGCGTCACGTCTTGCGGTAGCCGTACGCCTCCGAGGCCGCGGCCTCCACCGCCGCGAGGTCGCCGCCCGCCGACGCGGTCACCACGGCGGCCACCGCGCCCTCCACGAACGGCGCGTCCACCAGCCGCGTGTTCTCGGGCAGCTCGTCGCCCTCGGCGAGCATGGCCTTCACCGTGAGGACCGCGCTCCCCAGATCCACCAGAACCGCCACGCCAGCACCCCGGTCCACCGAGGCGGCGGCCCGGCCGATCAGCTCCGCGCTCGTCCCCAGCCCACCGTTGGGCAGCCCGCCTGCCGGGGCGACCGGAGCGGTCACCCCTCCGGCGGCGAGGCCCCGGGCCAGCTCGGCGACCGACTCGGCGACCGGACCGCTGTGGGAGACCAGCACGATGCCCACCTGCGCCTCGCCGCTCATGCGCCCGCTCCGTCCGCCGCCGTCGCCGCGAGGGCCTCGACCAGCAGCGCCGACGAGGTCGCTCCCGGGTCCTGATGCCCGATGCTGCGCTCGCCGAGATAGCTGGCCCGGCCCTTGCGCGCCTGCAACGGCACCGTCGCCTCCGCACCCGCCCGGGCCGCGTTCGCCGCCCCCTCGAACGAGGTGGCGAGGGCCTCCGCCGCGGGCAGCAGCGCGTCGAGCATCGTCTTGTCCCCGGCCTGGGCGCCGCCCAGCTGCCCCACCGCGGCGACCCCCGCCGCGAACGCCTGCGCCAACTGCTCCTGCGTCACCTCGTCGGCGTCGCCCAGAGCCTTGCCCGTACGGCGCAGCAACGTCCCGTACAGCGGTCCGGACGCCCCGCCGACGGTGGAGATGAGCTGCCGTCCGGCCAGGGTGAGCACCGCGCCGGGGGTGGCGGGCGCGTCCTTCTCCAGCACCGCCGTCACCGCCGTGAAGCCGCGCTGAAGATTGCTGCCGTGATCGGCGTCCCCGATCGCCGAGTCCAGCTCCGTCAGATGGTTCGCCTCACGCTCCACGGACGCCGCGGCAGCGGCCATCCAGCGGCGGAAGAAGTCGGTGTCGAGCACATGATCTCCTGTTCCTCGGTCTCGCCGGAACGGATCGTCCCGGCGGCACGGACAGTGCGGGCAGTACGGCCGGCCGACCCCGCACCGGGGTCGCGCACACGGTCCCGGGATCCGGCCGACGGCTCAGCTGCCCCAGCGGAGCGCGGCCGTCCGCACCGGGGCGTCCCACAGCCGCAGCAGCTCCTCGTCGACCTGGCACAGCGTCACCGAGCAGCCTGCCATGTCGAGCGACGTCACATAGTTCCCCACGAGCGTACGGGCCACCGGAACGCCCCGCTCGGACAGGACCCGGTGGACCTCGGCATTGAACCCGTACAGCTCCAGCAGCGGTGTCGCTCCCATGCCGTTCACCAGCGCCAGCACCGGACCGGTGGGCCGCAGATCCTCCAGGATCGCGTTCACGGCGAAGTCGGCGATCTCCCCGGACGTCATCATCGGCCGCCGCTCACGCCCCGGCTCCCCGTGGATCCCGATGCCCAACTCCAGCTCCCCGGAGGGCAGATCGAAGGTGGGGCTGCCCTTGGCCGGCGTGGTGACCGCGCCGAGCGCCACCCCGAAGCTGCGCGAGGCCCCGTTCACCTGCCGCGCGACGGCGGCCACCCGCTCCAGCGGAGCGCCCTCGTCCGCCAGCGCTCCGGCGATCTTCTCGACGAACAGCGTCGCTCCGGTACCGCGCCGCCCGGCGGTGAACGTGCTGTCGCTCACGGCCACGTCGTCGTCCACCACCACCTGGGCGACCTGGACCCCCTCGTCCTCGGCCAGTTCGGCGGCCATCTCGAAGTTGAGCACGTCACCGGTGTAGTTCTTGACGACGAACAGCACCCCCGCCCCACTGTCGACGGCCGCCGCTGCCCGCACCATCTGGTCCGGCACGGGGGAGGTGAACACCTCACCGGGACAGGCGGCCGACAACATCCCGGGACCGACGAACCCGGCGTGCAGCGGCTCATGCCCGGAACCGCCCCCGGAGACGAGCCCCACCTTCCCCGCCACGGGCGCGTCCCTCCGGGCGACGACCCGGTTCTCCACATCGACGGTCAGCTCGGGGTGTGCGGCCGCGATACCCCTCAGGGCGTCGGCGACGACGGTCTCGGGAACGTTGATGAGCATCTTCATGTCTGTCTCCTGACGAACGAAGCAGAGGCCTTGTCGAACGATCGGGGCCGGGGTCGGTGCGTCTCTCCACGATCCTGCCGACAACCCGTGTCCGACGCCATCCGCGGAACGAGTCGCGGAGTCGGTGTGACCGGCCCCCGGCGTGCTTCCGCCGATCGTGGGAGCTCACCCATGAGGATGCCAGATACCCCCCGGAGGTATATGGTTGGATGCGGTCAAGGAGTACGGCGACACCGGACGGTTCGGGGATGAGAGTCATGGACCACAACGCACACCACGCCGGTACCTCCGGCGACCGGGCCGCGCACCAGGCCCACGCGGGGCGCACGGGGCACCGGCCGGGAGCGGTGACGTGGGGGGCCGCGGTGAAGGCGACCCTTCACTGTCTGACCGGCTGTGCGATCGGCGAGATCCTCGGCATGGTCATCGGCACCGCCCTGATGTGGGGCAATGTCGGGACGATGGTCCTGGCGATCGGGCTGGCGTTCGTCTTCGGCTACTCGTTCACGCTGTTCGCGGTCCGCCGGGCCGGGCTGACCCTCAGGGCTGCCCTCAAGGTGGCGCTCGCCGCGGACACCGTCTCGATCGCGGTGATGGAACTCGTCGACAACGCGATCATCGCCCTGACCCCCGGGGCGATGGACGCCCAGCTGTCGGACGCGCTGTTCTGGACGGCGCTGCTGGGCGGCTTCGCCGTGGCCTTCGTGATCACGGCGCCGGTCAACAAGTGGATGATCGGCCGGGGCAAGGGCCATGCCGTCGTCCACGCCTACCACTGACCACGCCGCAGGGGTTGTGGCGTTTTCCGTGCCGGGCCGGACCCTGGCCCAGGTCGCCGAAATACCCGACGGCAAACGCTGCTTCCGGGCCCTTCTAACTGGCTATGGCCATTTGACAGGTTAGGTCGTTCCGTGCTTACCTGACGAGCGCCTAACCGGATCGAATGCGTAAAGGGGTTAGAAATGAACTCGGTGCACCACCGGACCGCGACCGTCGACGGTCATGGGATCCACTACCGCGAGGCCGGCCCCGCCGACGCCCCCGTGATCGTCCTGCTGCACGGCTACCCGACCAGTTCGTTCATGTTCCGCGAACTCATCCCGCTGCTCGCCGACCGCTACCACGTCATCGCGCCGGACCACCTCGGCTTCGGCCACTCCGACGCCCCCTCGGTGGAGGAGTTCGACTACACCTTCGACGCCCTCGCCGAACTCACCTCCGCCCTCCTCGACCAGCTGGGCCTGGACCGCTACGCCCTCTACGTCCAGGACTACGGCGCCCCCATCGGATGGCGCCTCGCGCTCAAGCACCCCGAACGGATCTCCGCCCTCGTCACCCAGAACGGCAACGGTTACGAGGAAGGCTTCGTCGACTCCTTCTGGGCCGGCCTCTGGGCCTACGGGGCGAACCCCGGCCCCGACACCGAACCCGCCGTCCGCGCCGCGCTGAGCCCCGACGCCATCCGCTGGCAGTACGTTCACGGCGTGCCCGACCCCAGCCTGATCAGTCCGGACACCTGGGCGCACGACGTCGCCCTCGTCTCACGCGAGGGCAACGACGAGATTCAGCTCGCGCTCTTCCGTGACTACCGGCACAACCGCCCGCTCTACCCGCTCCTGCACGAGTTCCTGCGTACCAGCGAGGTCCCGGTGCTCGCCGTGTGGGGCCGCAACGACGAGATCTTCGCGCCGGAGGGTGCGCAGGCCTTCGCCCGCGACGCCGAGGACGTGGAGGTGCACCTGATCGACGGCGGGCACTTCCTGCTCGAGAGTCACCTGGACGTCGTCGCGGGCTACCTGCGCGGCTTCCTCGGACGCGTGCTGCGGTAGCCGGGGGCCGAGGGGCCGTATCGGGCTATCCGCCCTCGGTGAATCGCCAGTCCCACAAGGGATCGCTCCGGAACCGTTCCAGAACCTCCCCGTAGGCGATGAGCTCACCGTAGTTGGTGTCCAGCAGGCCTGACAGTCCCTGGACTGCTTCGCCCAGGAGATCGCGAATGCAGGAAACTCCCGAGTATTCAAGCGTGATCGCCCGGAACTCGCCGATCCTCCGACGAATCTCATCCAATTCTTCCTCGTCGAATTCATCGAGGACATCCCCGGACGTGTCCACGCCGTAGCTGCACTCTCCTCGATCCAGTCGATCGAAGGGTTCGTCCTCGGTGTAGGCGCCGGCCTGCCGTAGACGGGCAACGATGTGCTGATGGCTCCCTGGAGGGCTGAGGAGAACGATGGTGGGGCGCATGCGTCTTCCTGTCGTGGCGGGTGCTGATGCCGCAGTTCGGGCTACGGGGCCAAGGCGTCCAGCAGGACGTTCTTGTCGCGAGTGACCATGATGCCGGCCTGCTCAAGGCTCTTGATCACGCTTCCTCGCCCTTGCGGGAGATAGACGATGACCGGATAGTCCGTCAGGCTCTGCGTCCTCAGAGCCTGCTTCAGCGCTCCCTTGCCGGAACCCGTCTTTACCTGAACCACGGCGTTCCTGGTCACGATGTCGAAATCCGTGAGCGCTTTGCCATTGGCGCCGACGATGTCGACTCCCTGTGCCCGAACGTGTCCCGGATAGCGTGCGTTGATGTCTTTGACCAGTTCGGGAACGAGGGGGTCGTCTCCCTTGCCGGTCACATGCGGCGGGCATCCGTTGGTGTTGTGTACGAGGACCGGCGTCCGGCCCGCCAGCACATAGTAGGTGTGCAGCTCGTCGACCGTGAGGTCGTGTGTGCGGTGCCGGCCCTGTTGGTCGCGGACCTCTGTCACGGCCACGCCGGTCCCGTCGGTGGTGCGCAGTTCGTCGCCGACCCGGAGGTCGCCGGCGTTCTTCCACCGCTGGTCGTCCGTCAGCCAGAACGGGTGGTTGTCGGTCGCGGTGACGGTGGTGGGGCCCCGGCCGGTGGTGACGGTGATGCGGGTGAAGTCCTTGTCGCCGTCGGTGGCGAAGGTGTTGGTCACCGGCCGTGTGGCGGCCGACGCCGACCGCGGGTCGCTGGTGGTGACCCGGTCTCCCACGCGGATGTCTTCGATGGCCCGGGTGGTGCCGTCGGCGAGCAGCACCTGAGTGCCGGACGGGAAGCTGTGGGGCTTGACGCAGTCCGCGCGGTCGCGTTCCGACTTCGCCTGGGCGGCGAGCTTCTGCGCCTCTACCTTGGCCAGCGCGCGGGCGTCGATCAGAGTGCTGGCGCGGAGCGGGTAGGTGAGGCGGACCTTGCAGCCGCAGCGGTCGGCGTCGGCCTGTGCCTGGGCCTGGACGCGGGCGGCGACCGAGGCGTAAAGGGGTCCGGCTGCCGGGTTCGAGCACTTCAGGGTGCCCGAGACGTTGTTGCCGCGGACGGGGAAGGTGCGTTGCGGGCTGGTGCACTCGCCGGCGGGTTTGCCGTCGATGGTGAACGTGGCGCCCATCACCGCGGTGACCTTGCCCTTGGTGACGCGTTCCTTCCGGGCGATGGAGGTGACCTCGCCGGTGAAGTTCTGGGTGGCGGTGCAGCCGTCCGCGCTGCAGTCCATCTCGCCCGCGCCGTCGAGGGTGAAGGTGATCCCCCGGTCGGTCGCGTCCTCGAGCTGGTCGGCGTACTCGACCAGGGTGTCGAACATCTTGTCGGCGGCGTCGGCGAGGACCGGGGTCAGGTCCATGCCCTCGGCGCCGCCTGCTGCCAGGGGGCCGGTCGTCACCGTGCGGGGAGCCGACGGAGTTTCGCCGTTCTCCAGCTGGTCCTTCATGTCGGCGAGGCCGTCGCGAAGGTCGTACGCCTCCAGCCGCAGCACCCGGTGCGGCTTCTCCTCCGTCACCAGCAGGCGGCCCGCCGAGGTGTCGATGCCGAGCGCGGGCGTGCCGTTCACGGTCAGCGGCCGTTGACCGGGCGTGCCCGGCGTCTTCGAGCCGTTCGCCGGTGGTGGTGACTTCTCCAGGTCGGCGAGGGCCTTGTCCAGCACTGCCGCCAGCTGCGGTGGGGCGACGGTGCGGGCCAGCGCCTCGTCCATCAGCTCGGATCCGTCGTCCAGCCCCACGATCCACTCGCTGGGCGGAGCCTTCTCGTCGGCCGCCACGGTCTTCCTGGGAGCGGGGTCGACCTGCCACCGCGTGAACTTCTTGCCGCCGATGCGCAGCACGTCCCGGCCACGGTCGCTCCGGCCGGAGGACGTGGTGCCGAACTGGCTGCCGTCGGCGGTGACGGTGATGTCGTTCTCAGTGATGCCGAGGGTCGAGGTGTCCTTGTAGCGCAGGCCCGGAGCCTCGGCGAGGCCGTCAACCGCTTCGCGGAACGGCTGCAGGTCACGCGCCGTCGCCCGGGAACCCTCGGACGCACCACCGGAGTTCAGCGCGGCGGCCGCGATGACGGCGATCACCAGGGTCAGGATTCCGGCGGGCAGCGCGATCCGCTGCCACGAGCTCAGTCCCTGCCACCACGCGTGCACCGGGCCGGTCGTGCTGACGGGCCCGGTGCGGGGCTCGTCGTCACCGGAGGCGGAGTTCTGCTGGGACACGCTGTCCCCTTTCCTGCTTCGTGCGTTCACGTACCGCCTCGGGCCGACTGGGACGTGGGCCGGCCGGACGGACGGTGGGGACGGCCCCGAGGTGGCTGTGAGGGCCGGACGGCCCGGCGCGCGTCGAGACGCGGCCGCATGGCCGGGAACCGCCGTGAACCCGCCCGGGTTAAGGCTTGCGGCAGCCTCTCGCGCTGCGCTGCAATTCCGTTGAAGCAACGATGAAGTGAGTTGAAGTCGGCTGAAGCCGGCAGGGCAGGGGGGGCGTGTGGCGGACGGTGACGACGGGCGGCTGCGGCTCGGCCTGCTCGGGTCGCTGTCGGCGTACCGCGGCGGACGGCGGCTGGATCTGGGGCCTGTACGCAGGCAGGCGGTTCTCGCCGCGCTGGTGCTGCGCGCGGGCAGCCGGGTGAGCCACCAGGAGTTGCTCGACGACGTGTGGGGCGAGAGCCCGCCGGCGACCGGCGTACGGGTGCTGCCCAGCCACGTCTACTCCCTGCGCCGATCACTGGACGCGCCGGACACCTCGGCGCGGTCGTCCCTCATCCGCGGCGGCAAGGGCTGGTACCGCTTCGAGGCCGAGGGCGTCCGGCTCGACACCGTCGAACTGGCCGCCCTCGGCCGCCGCGCCCGGAGCGTCAAGGCATCCGCCGGACCGGCCGCCGCGCAGCCCCTCTTCGACGAGGCACTCGGACTGTACGGAGGAGAGCCCCTGGCCGGCCTTCCCGGCCGCTACGCCGGGTCGGTGCGCCGGCATCTGGAGGA
>MUNB01000634.1 GCA_002154345.1 Streptomyces griseus | reverse complement strand
CGGACCCGGCGGGTATTTTTTCTGTATGACTTCCGGGACGACACGCACACATCTGGTCTGGGACTGGAACGGCACGCTGCTCGACGACACCCATGCCGTCATCCAGGCGACGAACGCCGCGTTCGCGGAGGTCGAGCTGGAGCCGATCACGCTGGAGCAGTACCGGGAGATGTACACGATCCCCATACCCCGGTTCTACGAGCGATTCCTGGGCCGGCTGCCCACCGAGGCCGAGTGGGAGCGGATGGACGGCGTCTTCCACCGGTACTACGCGGAGCAGCGGGCCGCCTGCGGTCTCACCGACGGGGTGGAGGAACTGCTGCACCAGTGGCAGCGGGCCGGGCGCAGGCAGTCGTTGCTGAGCATGTACGGGCACGAGCAGCTGGTGCCGGTGGTGCGGGGGTACGGGATCGAGCCGCGGTTCGTCCGCGTCGAGGGGCGTACGGGGCCGTCCGGCGGGAGCAAGGCGCTCCACATGGAGCGGCACTTCGCCGCGCTGGCCGGGGCGGGTGGTGTCGACGGGTTCGCGCCGGAGAACGCGGTGGTCATCGGGGATGCGCTCGATGACGCGGTGGCGGCGGCGCATGTGGGGGCTCGGGCTGTGCTGTACACGGGTGGGTCGCACAGTCGGAGCAGTCTGGAGGGG
>MUNB01000633.1 GCA_002154345.1 Streptomyces griseus | reverse complement strand
GACCTGGGCACCGGGCACGGAGGTGGGGGGCACATCGGCAGAGGCGGCCTCGGCAGAAGGCACGGTAGTGGGGGCGGCCTCGGCACGGGTTCCGGGTCCGAGGGCAGTGGTGGGTCGGGGCGCGGCGCGGTCGACGGACGGCGGTGGGAGCCGGTCGTCGTGGGCGGGTGCCGTGACCGGAAGGCCGAGTGCGGTCAGGAGCTCGCGGGCCGCGAGGTCGGCGGCCGTACGGCGGGCCAGCTCGGCCGGATCGTCCGCGTCCAGGTGGTCCACCCGTTCGCCCAGCCGCTCCTCGACGGTGCCCAGCAGGCGGTCCCGGGCGGCCGGACTGAGGGTGTCGAAGCCACCGCGCAGGGCGGGCAGCCGGGCCAGGAACGCGGAGTCGTCCAGCTCGACGACCCGGTCCAGCAAGGGGTCGAGGGCGCCGACCCCGACGGTCAGGAGCGGCCCCGCGACCGTCAGGACTCCGGTGAGGCGGGCGGTGAGCGTGGCCCGGGAGGTGCTGTCCACGGCTCCGTCCACCCAGGAGGCGACACGCTCCCCGAAGGTCTTGGCCTCCTCGTGGCCGGTCAGCACGCGGACCGCTCCGGCGGCCGCGGCGATCAACGGGGCGCCGTCGGCGGCCAGCCGGGCGAGGGCGTCGGTGAGCCGGATGCCTCCCAGCCGGTCGGCCCGCTGGGCCAGTTCGAGCAGGGCGCGGGCCTCCTCGGGCTTCTCGGAGCCGGTCAGGCCGTCGACCTGGCGCACCGCGGCGGCGGTCAGCAGCTCCGCCGCGTGCGCGGTGCGGGCAGCCCTCGCGGCGGCGGCGGCTTTTGGAGTCGCAGGGCCATGAAAGGAGTCTTCGGGGCCGTTCGATGAGCCTTCGGGGCCGTCCGCCGGGTCTTCGGGGCTGTCGGGGGCGGTGAGGCCCGGCAGATGGCCCGCGTCGATGCGGTCCAGCAGGTCGAGCCCGGCGAGGAGTTCGGGAAGGGTTCCGCTCGCGGGGAGCACGGCCGCCAGTTCGGTCAGCCGTTCGTCGGCCGGGGCGGGCAGCCCGCAGGCGGCGGCCTCCGCAAGGCCGCGCACGACCTGGGCCGCGGTCGGGCCGCCTTCCGCACGCTCGGCCGCGTGCCGCTGGCGCAACACGCCCTCGGCCGCCTGGGCCGGGGTGACACCGCGGGCCCCGGCCGCGGTGAGCATGGCGGCGGTCGCCGGGGTCCACCGGACCCGCCAGCGCGTCGTCAGCCCTTCACTTCCCGCCGCGCCGGTCACCTCCTGCTCCTGCGCGTAGGGGATGCCGCACACCGTCAGCCTGCGCAGCAGCAGTTCGCGGCGGCGGTCCAGGGCGGAGCGTGCCGGGTCGAGCCGGAGGTCGCGCGGTGCCTTCTCGTGCGTGTCCTGCGGTCCGGGGAGCGCGAGGGTTTCGGTCTCCGCCTCGACGGCGGGACCGAGGCCGCTGCGCGGAGCGGCCGGCGCGGGCCGCCCGGTGCGGGATCCGATGAGAACGCGTTCGAGGGCGTACGCGACGGCGCGGCCCGTGCCGTAGGTCTCGCCGCGGCCCAGCACCGTCTGCGCGGCTTCCAGGAGTTCACCGCGGCCCGGCGCGGGCAGATCGCGCAGCCGGGCCAGGTCTCCGGCGACCCGGACGATCTCCCGGCCGTCCGCCGGGCCGTACGGGTGGCCCTGTTCGCGCAGGGCGGCGCAGAGGCGTACGGCGGTACGGACCAGCGCCTCGTGCACCGCGGCCGGATCCCCGGCGGCCTCCAGGACGGTGTGCTGCCACTCCGGGTCCCGGATGCCGGCCGGGTAACCGGAACGTGAGTCGAGCAGCGGGTACGTGTACGGGATCAGGGAGACCGTGGATCCGGCGGCCCCGGCAGGCCCGGCGGCGTCGTCGGGGTGGCCGGGCTTGCTCGGCTCCGACCCGGCCGCCGACGGCAGCAGCGCCGGGGTGTGGAAGGCACCCACCACCACGGCGGGACGCCGCCCGCTCGCCAGGGCATCGGCGATGTGCCCGCGCATGCAGGCTTCGCGCACCAGGTCCGTACGCTGCACCCCTCCGCGCGCCTCGGCCTCATGGCGCAGCGCCCAGCCGGTGAGCAGGGCGGCGCGGCGGAGCGCCTCGGGTGTCGAACCGGGCGCCTTGGCCTCCACCAGCCGGTCCCACAGGTCGTCGCCCTCCCGGCCGGTGAGCCGGGACCGGAGCGCGACGGAGAGCCCGAGCCCCTCCCCCGGCACGGGTTCCGAGGACGCTCCGGGGCCGCTCTCCGACCACGCCCGGTCGGTCAGGGCCAGATCGCAGGCCACGGCCGGGACGCCGTTCCTCGCCGCCCAGCGCAGTGCGACCAGTTCGGGCGAGAAGTCCGCGAACGGGTAGAAGGCCGGACCCCGTTCACCCGCCGGGCCGGCGGCGGGCACGGCGGCCAGCGCCACCGGGGCCTCGGTCTCCTCATGGGCGAGCCAGCTCAGCCAGGGCTGGAACTCGGCGGGCAGTTCGACGAGGAGGACGTCGGGGGCCGCCGCGTCCAGCAGCTCCGGCAGGGCGGCCGCCAGCGAGGGTGCGTGGTGGCGTACCCCGATCAGGAACGGCGCCCCGGGACCGGAAGCCGCGAGGGCCGCCACCGCGGCCTCCGGGGTGGCTGGCCCGCCCGCCGGGTTCGGCACCGGGGAACCGGTCCGCGCGCCGGTGGCGGGCGACGCCCCGGCGGTGGCGCCCGGCCCGGGAGTGGTCGACTCGTTCATCTGTCAGTTCTCCAGCACCGAGCGCAGGTCCCACAGGGCGCGCCAGGTGGCCGAACCCTGCTCCGCGCGCCTGCGCACCGGCCCGTCCCAGTACCCCAGCAGCCGTGCCGTGTCGGCGGGGTCGTCCTTCCGGACGACCCCGAGCAGATGGCCGGGCAGCAGGGAGAGCACATCCCGGTCGCCGGGGAAATAGGCGGCGGCCAGGCCGAGGGCGCCCGCGACGGAGACCGCCTCCGCCGTGCTCATGACCGTCGAGGGGCGTTCGACCTCCCAGCCCTCCACGGAGCGGCCGTCGCGCAGGTCCCGGAAGGCGGTGACCAGCGCTTCGAGGACCGCGTCGTCCACCTGATAGGCGACGCCCACGCGTTCCACGGCGGCCCGCGACTGGCGCCGGACGAGCGCGGTCTCGGCGTCGACGTCCCCGATGGGGCCCACGGTCTCGAAGTTGAAGCGCCGCTTCAGCGCGGCGGACATCTCCGAGACGCCCTTGTCCCGGAGGTTGGCGGTCGCGATGAGCGTGAAGCCGGGGGCCGCGTGCACCTGGGCGCCGTCGCCGCCCGCCAGCTCGGGCACCGCGATCCGCCGCTCGGAGAGCAGGGAGACGAGGGCGTCCTGGACCTCCGGCAGACAGCGGGTGACCTCCTCGACGCGGGCGACGGCGCCCCGGGTCATGGCGGTGAGCACCGGGGAGGGCACGAGGGCCTGCTCGGTGGGCCCCTGGGCGAGCAGCAGCCCGTAGTTCCAGCCGTACTTGAGCTGGTCCTCGGTGGTGCCCGCGGTGCCCTGCACGGTGAGCGCGCTGGTCCCGCAGACGGCCGCCGACAGCAGCTCGGAGAGCATGGACTTGGCGGTGCCGGGTTCACCGACGAGGAGCAGCCCGCGCTCCCCGGCGAGGGTGACCACACACCGTTCGACCAGGGCGCGCTCGCCGACGAACTTCTGCTCGATCACCAGTCGGCGCGGCACTCCGGCCGCGGGCCGGGCTCCCTTCGGCAGGCTCAGTGCGTCCGCCGCGCTGCCCATCACGAAGGTGACGACGGCACGGGGGGTGAGCAGCCAGCCGGGCGGGCGCGGCCCCGGGTCGTGGGCGGCGAGGAAGGCGAGCTCGGTGGCGTACCGGTCCTCGGGCAGCATGATCTGCCGTGGCGCGCGGCCGGGCGCCGTCGCCTGGCCCGGGACGCCGTCCGTGGTGGCGCTGTCCGTAGTGGTCGTGGTGTCGTTCGTCATCGGCGGCGGCCCTTCCGGGTGGCGCGGGTGTTCAGTTCTTCGAAGGCGGGGGCGTCGCCGCCCCGGACCCGGGCCCAGGCCGCTGCGTACAGCGCGGGGACGGGCAGGTGGGGC
>MUNB01000632.1 GCA_002154345.1 Streptomyces griseus | reverse complement strand
TGTGGCCGGCGATGTCGGTCTGGCCGAAGTAGACGAAGAGCACGTCCGGGTTCTGGTTCCGGAGGATCGACTCGGTCTCGGCGGCGATGGTGGCGTCGTGGCCGGTGTAGCCGTCGCGGTCGCCGTCGAGGACGAGCTTGGCGTCGGCGCCCGGGGTGACGGTGCCCTGGGCGTCCAGGGGCTTCCAGTCGACGGCGGCATAGGTGGAGAGCTGGGGGCGGACCTGGGCGAGGCGGGCGAGGAAGCCGGGGTACCGCGCGTAGTTCTTCCCGGCGAAGGAGTTCTCCTTGACGCCGTGCTTGTCGGGCCAGACGCCGGTGGAGATCGTCGACCAGCCGGGTCCCGAGGAGGTGGCGGCCATCGGGTCGGCGTACAGCAGCGAGGTGCCGTACGTCCCGTTCGCCATCATCGACTTCAGGTGCGGGGCGTTCGCGGCGGCGATGACGTCGTGGCGCAGCCCGTCCATGCCGACGACGAGCACCTTGTCCTCGCTGGTGCCGTTCGGGAGGGTGGGCGCGGCGTACGCGGCGGGGGCGGTGACGAGCGGGCCGACGGCGGCGGCCGTGGCCGCGACGGCGGTGGTGGCGAGCACGGAGCGGCGGGACAGGGACCGGGTC
>MUNB01000631.1 GCA_002154345.1 Streptomyces griseus | reverse complement strand
CGCTGACCAGGGCCGAGCGCCTTCTGCGTACCGAAGGCCGCGAGGCCCTGGCCGACGCGCTCGTGCTCGTCGACGGGCCCCTGCGCGCGTCCGGGGCCGGACACGAGGACGCCGCCGCGCTCGACGCCTTGCGTACCCCGGCCCGGACCCCGGCCGCCCCGGCCGCCCCGGCCGCCCCCGAGACGCTGCCGGAACTGCTCGGCCTCGCCCGCACCGGAACGCCCGAGCAGACCCGCCGCGTGCTCACCCGGCTCGTCGAGGAGCGCGCGCCGGGGCCCGGAGCCGGTCCTGACCCGGAACTGCGCTCCCTGGTCGAGGAGTTGCTGCGCCACCCGCGTGCCGGGGTGCGGCTGCACGCCCACCGGACCTCGCGCGCTCTGTTCGACCGGGACACGCACGCCCGGCTCACCGCTCTCCTGCTGTCCGATCCGCTGCCGGACGTGGTGCGCATGGCGGTCCGGACGCTCGGCCGCGCCTCCTGGGAGCCCGCGCTGCCCGACCTCGTCCGGCTCCTCGACCATGCGAAGCCGGTGGTCCGCCGAGCGGCGCGGGACGCGCTCGTCGGGTTCGGTGCGCCGGCGGTTCCGGTGCTGCGCCGAGCCGCGGCCCACGCCCGGCCCGACCGGCGGTCGCTCTACACCGGCGTGCTCGCCGAGATCCTCGGCCCGGAGACGTGACGCTCGCCCCCGGCCCGGGAGCCCAGGGCCTGTCGTCAAACCGCCGACTGCCGGGCCGCCGCGGCGGCGACCTGGTGCAACGTCCGTCCCGTACGGGCGGAACGGGCGTGGTACGGGTCGGGGGAGCCGGGCCTGCCGCGTACGGCGAGACGGTCGTTGGCCTTGATCAGCAGCCATGCCTCGTGGCCGCCGCTGTCCGGCTCGTCGCCCTTCTGGATGCGGGTGAGCGCGAACTCGCCGTGCAGCTTCGCCCCGTACAGCCAGAACGTCGCGTGGCCGAGCTCCAGCGACTCGGCGAAGGGGACGCGGTCGCCCTGGCCGTCGTGCCCGAGCGGCCGGTAGGTGCCCTGGTCCCAGACGATGACCGTGCCGCTGCCGGACTCGCCCCGGGGGATGACCCCTTCGAACTCGCGGTACTCCAGGGCGTGATCCTCCGTCGGCACGGCGAGCCGGCGGTCGCTGGGGTTCTCCGACGGCCCGCGGGGCACCGCCCAGGACTTCAGTACGCCGTCGACCTCCAGCCGGAAGTCGAAGTGCAGTCGGCGTGCGTCATGGATCTGCACGACGAAGTGGGGTCGTGGCAGGCCGTTGTTCTCCACGTCGTGCTCCCTTCGTCCGGATCGCCACTCGGCTCGCTCGTCCGCGTCTTCCGCAACTCCTGTATCTCCACTCTGCGGCCGTATGGTGCGAACCGCACGATGTGCGGCTGTCTTCAGGCGCATATGCCCATGTCACATGCCGTTCCTTCTTCGGTCTGGACCAGGTTATTGACGGCTCCTGCGGCACTCCCTTAAATCAAGAATTGAAATATGCGCCCGAGGTGATCGCCCCAACCGTTCACCTCTCGGCGTCCATCTGTCATGCACATGTCCCCCCACGAAGTGATGTGATGACCGTGCACCCCACGCACTCCACGGCGCGCAGCGTCTCCCGACGCCGCCGCGTCGCCCTCTACGCGGCCTCGCTGCTCTGCTGTTCCGCCATCCTGACGGCACTCCCCGGCGGAGCGTCCGCCGCACCCGCCGACTCCAAGGCGCCCGGCCCCGGGGCTCAGGCGGTCGTCTTCGAGGACCAGTTCGACGGGCCGGCCGGTGCCGCAGTGGACGGCGGCAAGTGGCAGCTGGAGACCGGCGACAACGTCAACAACCACGAGCGGCAGTACTACACCCCGGGCAACGACAACGCCGCACTCGACGGCCAGGGCAACCTCGTGATCACCGCCCGGAAGGAGAACCCGGGCAACTACCAGTGCTGGTACGGGACCTGCGAGTACACCTCGTCCCGGCTCAACACCTCGGGCAAGTTCGCCGCCGCCTACGGCCACGTCGAGGCCCGGATCAAGATCCCGCGCGGCCAGGGCATCTGGCCCGCGTTCTGGATGCTGGGCGACGACTTCGGCAACGTCGGCTGGCCGGACAGCGGCGAGATCGACGTGATGGAGAACGTCGGCTTCGAGCCCGGCACCGTCCACGGCACCCTGCACGGCCCGGGATACTCCGGCTCCGGCGGCATCGGCGCCGCGTACACCCTGCCCAACGGTCAGGCGTTCGCCGACGACTTCCACACCTTCGCCATCGACTGGGCCCCCGACTCCATCACCTGGTCCGTCGACGGCAACGTCTTCCAGCAGCGCACCCCCGCCGACCTGGGCGGCAACCAGTGGGTGTTCAACAAGCCCTTCTTCCTCATCCTGAACCTCGCGGTCGGCGGCTACTGGCCCGGCGACCCCGACGGCTCCACCCAGTTCCCGCAGCAGATGGTCATCGACTACGTCCGTGTGACGACCGGCGACTGACCACCGGAACCAGCGGCCCCGGTGCCCGTCCGCGGCAGTCCGCGGACGGGCACCGGCTCTTTCCGACAAGGACGGTGA
Source organism: Streptomyces griseus (assembly GCA_002154345.1). Lineage (GTDB taxonomy): Bacteria > Actinomycetota > Actinomycetes > Streptomycetales > Streptomycetaceae > Streptomyces > Streptomyces caviscabies. The sequence goes on along the minus strand of MUNB01000631.1, from coordinate 2,531 downwards.
CCGCATGACCCGAGCTCCGCGACACCCACGCACCCCGCGAAGACGGCCGGCGCGCCTCGCGCTGTCCGCCCTGGCGCTCGCCGCCATGGCCGCGTTCCTGACCCCGAGCAGCCCCGCCGGCGCGGCCGTCGCCGCGGTCGGACAGATCTCCGGCATCGGCGGCACATGCGTCGACGTGGCCGGAGCCTCCGCCGCCAACGGCACCGCCGTACAGCTCTACGACTGCAACGGAACCGGCGCCCAGCAGTGGGACGTACGGTCCGACGGCACCGTTCGGGCGCTCGGCAAATGCCTCGACGTCAAGGACGGCGCGACCGCCAACGGCTCCGTCCTCCAGCTGTGGGACTGCACCGGAGCCGCCAACCAGCGGTGGGGGGTCTCCGCCGCCCGCGACATCGTCTCCGTCGCCGCCGACAAGTGCCTCGACGCCACCGGCAACAGCTCGGCCAACGGAACCCGGCTCCAGCTGTGGACCTGCACCGGAGCCGCCAACCAGAAGTGGAACGCCCCGTCCGGCGGCGGCGACCCCGACCCGGGCAGCTCCCCGATGGCCGTCGCGCCCTACCTCTACAACGGCTGGGGCAGCCCGCCCAGCCCCACGACCGTGATGAACGCGACCGGCGTCACGTGGTTCACCCTCGCCTTCGTCCTCAGCAACGGCTACTGCAACCCCCAGTGGGACGGCGGCCGCCCGCTCACCGGCGGCGTGGACCAGCAGACGATCACCACCGTACGGGCCGCCGGCGGAGATGTGATCCCGTCGTTCGGCGGCTGGAGCGGCAACAAGCTGGAGAGCTCCTGCGGCAGCGCGGGCGAACTGGCCGCCGCGTACCAGAAGGTCATCGACGCGTACGGGCTCAAGGCCATCGACATCGACATCGAAGCCGCCGCCTACGACTCCCCGACGGTCCAGCAGCGCACCGTGGACGCCCTGCGGACGATCCGCGCGAACAACCCGGGCATCAAGCTGTACATCACCTTCGGCACCGGCCAGAACGGCCCCGACACCAGCCTCATCGACCGGGCCGCGCAGGCCGGTCTCACCGTCGACAGCTGGACGATCATGCCGTTCAACTTCGGCGGCAACGGCCAGAACATGGGGACGCTCAGCGTCCGCGCCGCCGAAGGCCTCAAGACGGCCGTCAAGAACGCCTACGGCTACAGCGACGACCAGGCCTACCGGCACACCGGCATCTCCTCGATGAACGGCACCACCGACGTCGGCGAGACCATCACCGTCGCCGACTTCCGCACCATCCTCGCCTACGCCCAGCAGCGGCACCTCGCCCGGCTGACCTTCTGGTCCGTCAACCGCGACCGGCCCTGCACCGGCGGCGGCGCCGACACCTGCTCCGGAGTCGGACAGCAACCGTGGGACTTCACCCGGGTCCTCGCGGAGTACCGGGGCTGATCCCCGGCCCGCCCGTCGCACCGGGCGGCTCAGAGACGTGGACGGCGGCAGCGGTGCTCCTGCCGCCGTCCACCCCTTTCCCTCCTCCTTGCACGCGAGAACGGCCACACAAGAAGCGGAATAGCATGATCCTCATGGAACAGCGCACACTCGGCAGGACCGGCCGTGACGTCTCGGTCGTCGGACAGGGCACCTGGCAGCTCGGAGGCGACTGGGGCGAGGTCGCGGAGGACGACGCCTTCGGGCTCCTCGACGCGGCCGTCGCATCCGGCGTCACCTTCTTCGACACCGCGGACGTGTACGGCGACGGCCGCAGCGAACAGCTCATCGGCCGCTATCTCAAGAACCGCCCCGACGCCGACGTCTTCGTCGCCACCAAGATGGGCCGCCGCCTCGACCAGGTGCCGGAGAACTACGTCCTGGACAACTTCCGCACCTGGAACGACCGTTCCCGGGCCAACCTCGGCACCGACACGCTCGACCTCGTACAACTGCACTGCCCGCCCAGCGCCGTCTACTCCTCGGACGCCGTCTACGACGCCCTGGACACCCTGGTCGCCGAGCAGCGGATCGCCGCCTACGCGGTGAGCGTCGAGACCTGCGCCGAGGCCCTCACCGCCATCGCGCGCCCGGGCGTCGCGAGCGTACAGATCATCCTCAACCCGTTCCGCCTCAAGCCGCTGGACGAGGTCCTTCCGGCGGCCGTCGCCGCGGGCGTCGGCATCATCGCCCGGGTTCCGCTCGCCTCCGGCCTGCTGTCGGGCAGGTACACCAAGGAGACGGTCTTCGGCCCCGACGACCACCGCACCTACAACCGGCACGGCGAGGCGTTCGACCAGGGCGAGACGTTCTCCGGCATCGATTACGCGACCGGTGTCGCCGCGGCCGCCGAGTTCGCCGAACTGGCCCCCGAGGGAGCCACCCCCGCACAGACCGCGCTGCGCTGGATCATCCAGCAGCCGGGCGTGACCAGCGTGATCCCCGGCGCACGCTCGGTGGAACAGGCCCGTGCCAACGCGGCGGCGGCCGATCTGCCGCCGCTGCCGCAGGCCACGCTCGACGCGGTGCGGGAGCTGTACGACCGGTCGATCCGCGCGGAGGTCCACGACCGCTGGTGAGC
>MUNB01000630.1 GCA_002154345.1 Streptomyces griseus | reverse complement strand
TCGGCCCCGCGGTGACCTGTACGCCGAAAGCTGTGTTGCGCGCGTGAGCGCGCTGGTTCTGGTAGGTGGTCTGGGCGAGGTCCCGGATCTCGGCCTTGACCGATTCCGTGACCAGGGTGGCCCGGTGCGGGATCGACCTCTCGACGATCAGATGGCCCAAGGGGTGCTGCCCGCTGCCCCGGGTCAGCTCGGGCCCGCTGACGGGTCCGGAGAGGCGGCCGAAGAGGCCGAGGAGCCGCCCGGGACGTACGTACGAGATCAGCGTGCGATGCGCCGAGCTTCCGGGGCGTGCACCGGAGATGGCGAGTGCGATCTCCTCCGGCGGATCCGTCAGGTGCAGGGCGGTCGTGTCGGCGATCCGCGGCTCGACCCCATCCGGGAAGGTGAGCGTCTCCGGGGCGCGCTTCGGCCCCGTGAAGGGCACGGTGAGGTCGTCGGGCAGCCGCCAGCTCAACCCGTCGCGCATGGCGAACCCGCCCGAGTGCACCTCGCTGCGCTGCCAGTGGGGTGCGGCGGCGGGCGGCGCACCCGGTACGGGGGCCGACGGGTCCTCGGTGATCCGCTCGACACGCACCTGGTAGTGGACATCGTCCAGGTGGAGGTGGGACCCCGTCCAGGCCCGGTATTCGCTCTGGTGGTACGCCTGGGTGCCCAAGGTGTAGTCGGTCCTGCGGGTCCAGCCCAGCGAGACGCCGATCTTGAGCATCCAGTTGAGGGGCGGGCCCATGCCCAGCGCCGCGGCGACCCGGCGGCCGACACCGACGCTGCGCCCGCCGCCCGTACCGGCCTGGCCGCGCCTCATCGTGTCCAACCGGACGGTGGCGCCGCCCGCTTCGGAGAAACGCTCCCAGCGGTGGTACGGGACGGCCTCGACGATCATCTCGTGGCCGACCCCGGACTTCTCCCGGCCGACGAGGCGGGCACCGCGCGGGGAGGTGAACGCGCCGGGCTGGTCCCGCAGCAGGCGCAGCAGCTCCGCCCCGTCGAACTGGGCGCGGAGCTTCTTGGGCAGCCGGTCGAAGATCTCCTTCGCCACCTGCTCGGGTGAGCGCAGCGTGAGGACGCCCGGGCCGTTGAGGAGTCCGGTCCTCGGCGTCCCGGCGGGCCGCGCGCCCGGTCCGGTGGAGCCGTCGCCCGGATCGGCGTCCGGGCTGATCAGGACGGTGGGCAGGCGACTGCCGTCGTCGAAGGTGACGGTGCGCGGTGCGCGGCCCGGCGGCCGGGCGTCCTCGCCGGTGAGCAGTCGTGCCGGACGGTACCGCTCCAGCTGCGTCTCCAGCGGGACGGGATCGCCCCGGTCCGGGCTTTCCTCGGCGGAGACGTCCGGGGCCGGGCTCTCCTTCGCGGGGACGTCCAGATCCGTGATCCCCCCCATGCTCCGCAGCCACTCCCCGAAGACGTCGGAGCCGGCCGGATCTTCGGTGGCCCGGGTGGGAGCGGGGTCGGGGGTAGGCAGAGCCGTGGCCGGAACCAGGGTGTCGTAGTGGTCGGAGCCGTTGTAGGCGACGTGCAGGGTGCCGCCACGGCCTCCGGGGTTGAGCGGAATGACGGAGACGCCCTCCGGTGCCGAAGCGTCGGGCCGGACGAGCCGAAGCTCCACGTCGAGGGTGTGTGCCAGCGCGAGCGGGAGCGCGTCGGCGAAGGGTGAGGACCACAGGGCCGTTTGTTCGGCCGCGGCGAGGATCAGCCCGTCCGTGCCGAGCCGCCGCGCGTCGGCGGGGGTGGGTGCCACGGCGGCGAGGCGGGGATATCCGCTCTCCTCCAGGATCTGCCGCCACCGGCGTTCGTCCCCGGCCTCGACGACCTCCTGCGCGATCCGGTCCCAGCGCTCCCGTGTCCGGTCCCGCTCCTCGGTGTTCCGTATCCGGTCCAGAGCGGCCATCCGCAGGTCGTCCACGACGACGAGCACCGGATCGGGGGCGGCCTCGACGTTCGGGGCGAGAAGTTCGGAGCCGGCGAGCCGGTCACGAAGCAGCTCGCGGAGTCCGGCGACGTTCCGCGCGGCCCAGGCAGGCGGGACAGGGTGGCTGCGCGCGGTGTCGAGGAGCGACCGGAAGAGGCAGTCCCCGTCGCCCCGGGTGGGCATCCTGTGGAAGGTCTGGCCGTCCGCCTGGACCGTCCCCGCCAGGCCCGGGACAGCGGTGTGCTCGCGGGGCGATTTCCGGTTCCCGACCGGGCGGGATGCGGGGTGGACGAGTACGGCGTGGTCGCTGTTCGGGGTGAAGCGCAGCAGCGGCTCGCCGGAAGGCCCTTGATGAGAACCGACGATCTTGTCGAAGACCGACTTGTCGAACGCCGTCGGCGGATTCCAGAACATGTGCGCACCATGCGCCACCGCCATGTCCTTGGCCCGCATCTCATCAATCAGCGCATCATGCTCCGGATGCGAAATCCGAGAACCATCCGGAGACGACACATCGAACAGATCATGATCTCCCGTGATCGGACGACGCCCACCCTCACCATCAAAACCGAACACAATGCCGTCATGCACCGTGAACGTGCCCTCAGCCTCATACCGGGCCATCTTCCCGGCCAGCTCATGAAACTCCACGGACCGCTGATTGAACCGCGAGACCACCCCGTCCCACGCATCCACCGGAACCGAACCCTCAGCAGGCAGAACCGGCTTGAAATAACCCACCAGACCGACGTTCCCCGCATCGGCCCCCAACAGAACATCAACCTCGTTGACCGTCTTCGCCTTGATCTCCTGCGGCTTCGGCATCGCCCCCGCATCCAACCACTTCGGCGCAGACGGATTCGTCGGCCGCACATCCACGACCACATTCCGATCCCGCGCCACATCACGGAACTTGGAAAAATTCTTCTCCGGAATGCCATACACATGCCGAGCCGTGTAGGAATCGAC
>MUNB01000063.1 GCA_002154345.1 Streptomyces griseus | reverse complement strand
GCTGTAGCTGCTCTTGAACCAGGCAAGTTCGGTGGTGCTCATAGCACTCCTCGCATCTGCTCCAACAGGCTCGCGGTGTCCTGACGGCTCAGAGCCTGTGAGCGCATCTTGCCATAGCGCTGAAGCATGGAACTGACTGCTTTCGGATCGCTGATCACGGTGCTGGTGCTGTGGCCTTCCACGTATCCGAGCCACTGGTTGACCGCTGTCTCGGCCAGGTACATGGACCCGTCGTACCCCGAGTGGTCCTCCTGTCGCAGGGGCATGACCAGGATCTCCACGTTGCGACGACCACCCTGCTCCAGCAGGCAGTCCAGCAGCGCCCTCGCCACTTCGGGCCCGCTCAAGCGGCGTTCGAGACGTGCCTGCTCGATCATGAAGCAGAATGCGGTGTTGGGTCGCTCTACGAAGAGTTGCTGCCGCGCCAGTCGCGCTGCGACCTGGAGTTCGAGCTGTTCCTCTGTCAGCGGCGGGAGACGCCGTTCGAAGACCGCCCGGATGTACGGCTCCGGCTGCAGCAACCCCGGAATCACCCTGGACTCGTACGCGTACAGCGACACCGCCTCTTCCTCGATGCCCGCCCACTGGTGGAACCGCGACGCCAGCCCCGCCTTCCGCGTCAGGCTCCGCGCAGCCGCCGCCAGCACCTTCGCCGCCACCATCCCCAGCGGTTCCTCTGCCCGCTCCGACAGATCGCCCGGCGGGAAGCGTTTGCCCTGTTCGATCTTGGCGATGTAGTGCGCCGAGTACCGCACCCGCGGCGCGAACTCCTTCCTGGGTCAGCCCGGCTTCCCCCCTCAGGACCTTGCGCACTGCCCCGAAGGTCTTGAGGCTGTCCGAGAGTTCTGGTTCGTTGTTACTGAGATTGAACTTGTGAAGTCATAAGGGCTGACGAGGGGTGTCTGCCTGCGGTATCACGAGAGGATGAGGTATCCACAGGGTGGCGGGTTGACCGCTGAACGGCAGTGCAAGCGCGAGGAGTTACGGCTCCAGGCAGCTGAGCGCTTCGCTCGGGGCGAGGGCAGTACGGCGATCGCCAGGGATCTGCGGGTCAGTGTCCGATCGGTGCAGCGGTGGCGTCACACGTGGGCCGAGGGCGGCCCGCGATCCCTGCGGTCGCAGGGACCCGCGTCGCTACCGCGACTGAGTGAGAAGCAGTTCGCTCAGCTGGAGTCCGAGCTGGCCAAAGGGCCGGCTGCGCACGGCTGGGAGGACCAACGCTGGACTCTGAGCCGTGTGAAGACGGTGATCGGACGGCGCTTCCACCTCACTTACACGATCCAGGGCGTACGCAAGTTGTTGGTGCGTAACGGCTGGTCCTGCCAGGTTCCGGCCCGTCGTGCCGTGGAGCGCGATGACGACGCGGTGGCCGGGTGGGTCAAGGAGGTGTGGCCCCGCGCGGAAGGCTAGCGGCGGCTCGTGGAGCCTGGCTGGTCTTCGAGGACGAAGCCGGCTTCTCCATGACGCCGTCGCATGCCAAGACCTGGTCCCAGCGCGGCCGGACCCCGGTGGTGCGGGTCCGCGGCCGCTCTCGCAGACGGATATCGATCGCCGATCGCCGCGCTGACCTGCTACAAACCCGGCCACCGATCCCGGCTGATCTACCGGCCGCGACGGGACGACGGCCGACGCGACGGGCGCAAGAGCTTCTCCTGGCGCGACTACCGGGACCTTCTGATCGCAGCCCACCAACAACTCGGCGGCCCGATCGTCCTCATCTGGGACAACCTCAACGTGCACAAAGCCGCAGGTCTACGGGAGTTCGCCGCCTCCCGGGACTGGCTGACCATCCTCTACCTGCCTGCATACGCACCCGACCTCAACCCCGTCGAAGGCATCTGGTCCCTGCTACGTCGCGGCTGGCTCTCCAACGTCGCCTTCTCCACGCCAGAGCACCTCATCCGCACCCTCCGGAGCGGCCTACGGCACATCCAATACCGCAGCAAGCTCATCGACGGCTGCCTTACCGAGACCGGCCTGACCATCAAATCCGCATGACGACACCACGAGTTAGATCTCAGTAGTACCGCCGCCGTGGTCTTCGTTCATCACACAGCCGCCCCCCGCACGCGCACCCGCCCGCCTGACCTATGGTCACGTGCAGTCACCCGGCCAGTGCAGTGCGTGAATCAATACAGGGTGATCTGTACCAGTGTCATCCCTGCCCAGCAGCGCCGACGGCCGGAACGCTGAAGCCCATGACAGCTCCGCGCCCCCAAGCCCCCGTCACCGTACGTAGATTCACCCAGCGATTCTCCGCCACCCGTCGCGGCGCGCGGCTTGCCCGGATGCTGGCCGAGGTCGAGGCCGTTGTCTGGGGCATTCCGCGTGGTTCGGCGGCCTTCGACGCGCTCACGCTCGTCGTCGCCGAGCTCGCCTCCAACTCCACGCTGCACGGCCGGATTCCCGGACGGGACTTCGAGCTGCGGCCCCTGCTCGCCCCCGACGGCAGCGCCGTACGCGTCGAGGTGCCCGACACCCACCCCCGCCGGCCGGAGACGCCGCCCGCCGAGCACCCACCCGTTCCCGGCGAGGACGGCGGCAGGGGTCTGGTGATCGTCGACGCCCTTGCGCTCCGGTGGGGCGTGTGGGACCGGGTCGGGCCGGGCAAGACCGTGTGGGCCGACTGCCCCCTGCGCCTGGAGCAGCCGTACCCCCACTGAACACGCGCTCAGCGCGAGCCCGGCAGCCGGATGTCCTGGGTCCAGGCGTTCGAGCTGCCCTTCGCGGTGGTCTTGCAAGCGGTCGCGTAGCAGCGCCAGACCCAGTTGCGTTGCTTGTAGCGGCGGATCTCGATCTCCGTGCCCTTGCAGCGGCCGCACTTCGGCGGGCGGGCGAACACCTCCGCGTGCTCGTGCTCCAGCAGCTTCCGGGCGAAGTGGGAGCCCTGCATCGTCAACATCACCTCCCGTGTGTCGTGCTGCGAAAGCACGTTGAGGCTGCCGAGCATGACCGTGCGTTCGTCGATGACCGCGATCTTCTGGTGCATCACGTACATCGGGACGACCGTGTGGACCACGGCGCGCAGGTCCGCGATGAGCGACTGGTTGTTGTCCTGACGCTGGAGTTTGTCCGTGTCGTCGCGGATGAAGACGGTGACGCGGACCCCTCGGGCGACCGCGTCCCGCAGTTCGGGCAGCAGGGAGCGGAGCCGGTTCGCCACCCACGGGGCCCACAACCACAGCGACTCACGCGCCTGCCGGATCTGGTCCGTGAAGGCCCGGTAGAAGTCCCGCTCGTCGTCGATCCCCGTCACCTCCACGTGCCGGCTCAACACCTCGGCGAGTGCGGCCCCGAACTCGCCCCGGTACGTGGTGGGCGCGTGCGGTGGGGTGACCAGGTGCTTGGCCTGGAGGCGTCGGACGCCCGGGGTGCCGATCATCCCGGCCAGCTGCGCGAGGGCGGTTCCCGCCTTAGCCCCGCGGATACGTTCCCAGCTGCCGATGATGTAGAGCCGGGTCTTGACCCGGGTGACGGCTACGTTGAAGAGCCGTACGCCATTACGCCTCCACTCGTCGGCACCGGGCTGCCGGTGGGCGAGGGCCATCCACAGCTCCCTGCTGTCCGCTCCCTCCACGGTGTCGAAGATGACGACGTCGAACTCCCGCCCCTGGAACCGGTGCGCCGTACCCACCTCGGCCAGGGGCCGCTCGGAGCCCTCGACATCGCGCAGGGCCTCCAAAGTGGCCTCGGCCTGGACCCCGTACGGGGTGACGATGCCCGCCTCCTCGCCGTTCTCCCGGTGAAGTTCCACCAACGCCCGGGAGATGAGGGAACCTGCCGGCCACCACCCCTTCCGGCTTCCCGTCAGATGGGCCCTGACCAGCTCGTGCAGGCCGTCCGTGTCGATGAGGACGATCTCGGGGTCGTCCGCCGGCCGCGCCGACCGCGTCTGGCTGCCGCCGCGCAGCACGCCTCCGTACGCCAGATCATTGGCCAGCTTCATCACGGCGGGGCCGAAGCGGTGCTGCTCGGTGAGGGTGACGCACGCCGGGTGCGCCTGAGCGTCCGCCGGCTCGACGATCCCGCAGTGCTGGAAGACGTCGGGGAGCAGCCATCGCTTGATGTCGTCCCGGTCCGGCTCCTTGAGCGAAGGCGGGATGACCGCACCCAGCTGCATGAAGTCCCCGAGCAGGACAGCGGCACGACCGGCCTTTCCCGTGGCGAGCAGTACCTCCGGCAGAGTGGCGGCGCCCGCCTCGTCCACCAGGACGACGTCGTACGGGCCCTCGAAGACCGCCCGGCTGGTGCGAAATCTGGCGAGGGTCGTGGCGACCAGCTTCGCGCTCTTGATGATCTCGCCCTGGGCGTTGCGGGCGAGGCGTTCGTACTCCTCCTGGACTTCCTCGTACTGCTTCTCCAGCGCGGGGCGTCTGGCGGCGTCGGCCGCCACGGCCGGGCGCAGTCGTTGAGCCCGGTCGTACCGCTGTGGCCACCCCCACCGGACGGCTTCTGCGGTCAGATCGTGTGCAGCCTGGGCTTGCGAGGCCGCCTGGGTGGCTTCGGCCGACTCCCGGTCCCAGGCCTGGCACAGTTCCTGGGCACGTTCCGCCGCGATCAGCTTGGCTTCCGCGTCGGCTTCGAGACTGTCGATCTGCTGCGGGGAGTACGGGATGGCGGATATGAGTGCCGCGATCCGGGTGTCGAGCGTCGCTATGTGGGTGGTCGCCGTCGTACGCGCGTCCATTGCTGCGCGGCGGTCCCTGATCGCTTGCTGCTCGGCGTCGTGCAGCTGCTGCTGGAGCTCCGTGATCTTCTCCCGCTTACGCCACCGGGCCACCGAGCCCAGGGCTTCGAGCTCCTGTAACTCCTCCCGCAGCTCACCGCAGGAGTCCTCCGCCAGCAGCGCGGCGGCTTCGCGGCGTTCCGCAGCCAGCCGGACCCGCACCTGCTCCTTGCGCAGCCCGTCGACCTGCTTCCACTGTTCACGCGACGCATCCGTGGCCGCGCTGCGGTCGGACGCCTCCTGCGCCACCCGCGCGGCCGCCGCGTAGCTCTGCACCGCTTCCGCCGACCGGGCCTCGGCCGAGGCCACCCGGCCCAGAGCAGCCGCCAGGTCCTGACCCGGGGTGCGCAGCAGTTTCAGCGCAGCGAAGTAGGCGGAGGGATCGAAACCGGCCAGGACTGTGTCCAGGGCGGCCAGCTGGTCGGCCCGGTTCCGGGCGGCAACGAGTTCGGACTCGACCGTCCGGCGGCGCTCGGCGACCTCCGCCAGGCGCTCCCGGACCATCAGCGGCAGGGACACCGAAGCGTCCTCGGCGACCTCCCGCAGGTGGGGCGGGCCCACGCGGACGATCTCGCCCGGGCTGTGGCGCTTCTCCCGGACCACCCCGAGCAGGGCGTTGTCCACGGCGATGTTGGTCGCGGAGACCAGCAGTACCCGGTCGCCCCGGGCGATCAGGTCGCCGATGGCGCGCTTGAGGACGGTGGTCTTGCCCGTGCCCGGCGGTCCCCACACCAGCAGGACACCCGAGCCGAGGCAGGCCCGGTACGCATCCCCCTGCGCGGGATGGAAACCGGGCGGATCGGGGGCCTGCGCGGGTGTCCCGCCGATGGCCCGGCCGGCCAGCGCGGCGGCCAGAGGGGCTTCGCCCAAGCCGGCGATACCGTCACGCAATGCCTCGATGAGGAAGGTGGGCGGCTGCTTCAGCATCCACAAATGAGGGTCCGCGACATCGGCGAACTCGGCCACGCGCAGGGTGAGGAGCGAGCCGTTCTGTACTGCTTCGGAGACGGAGAAGCCGTTCGCCTCGATGTCGTCAGCTTCAGGGCCGGCGAGCCTCAGGCCGTCGAGCTGGTCCGGGCCGATGTCGGAACCGCGGAGGTCCACCGCGAATCCTCCGGGCTCCCCGGTGCGGACCGCGCGCGCGATGCGCTGCCACCGGGGCTGTCTTCCCGCACCGCCCTCGATCGCGATCCACTCGCCGAGCGCCGTAGCGATCTCCTCGCGCCACCCCACGTACCGCCCCCGCCCCCGTCGGAACCTCTTACCCCGGCGGTCAATCTACCCAGCGGCACGGAGCGTGACCCTTGAAGAGGGAGAAGTGACCGAGGGTGCCCTGGAGTGGCGTGGATCTTGCGAGGGCCGGGTCCCGCAAGCCGTGGGCCTGGCAAGATTGAGGCGTGCCGACCAGGGCACACCGTGTGACGCACGCCAAGCCACCGACCGAGGGACTGATCGCCTGATGCCTACGAGCGAGCTCTTCCTGAAGGATGTCATCGACATCAAGGAAGACGTCCATGCGGGCGACTTCAAGATCGAGCTCTCTCAGGGATTCAGCGAGACCGACGCACGGGTTGCCGAGTACGTCGTCACCGAGCAGCTCAAGGGTGCCTTCCGGCATGCGCTGAGCATCGTGTCGAACGCGGTACGTACGGGGAACTCGCACGCGGCCTATCTGCACGGCTCCTTCGGTTCCGGTAAGAGCCACTTCCTGTCCGTGCTGCACGCGGTGCTCAACAACCACTCGGCGGTCCACGCCAAGCCCCGCCTCATGGAGGTGGTCGCCCCGCACCAGGACTGGCTGCGGCAGAGCCGGTTCCTGATGGTTCCCTACCACCTCGTCGGCTCCACCGACCTCGACTCGGCGCTGCTGGGCGGCTACGTGCACACCGTGTGCGAACTCCACCCCGACGAGCCGCTGCCCCCCGTCTACCGGGCCGACGCCCTGCTCGCCGACGCCCGGGCCCAGCGGGCGTTCCTGGCCGACGACGCGAAGTTCCTGCAGTGGCTGGGCAAGGGGGCTGCGGCGCTCGCCCCCAGCAGCGCCGCGCCCGTGGAAGCCGACCCCGACGACATGGCGCCGCTGGACACGGGTGCCGGCGTGTCGGCTGCGGGCGGCTGGAGCGGCGCCGACTTCGACCGGGCGTTCAGCGCTTCCGCCGTGGACGACCCGTACCGGGAGAAGCTGGTCTCCGCGCTGCTGGCAGGGCCCATGGCCTCGTACGCCCAGGGCGTCCGCGGTGAGGCAGGGGCCTATGTGCCGCTGGAGAACGGCCTCAAGATCATCTCCAGGCATGCCCAGTCTCTCGGCTACACCGGGGTCGTGCTCTTCCTGGACGAGCTGGTGCTGTGGCTCCAGGCGAACATGGGCAAGCAGGACTTCGTCCGGGACCAGGTGCAGCGACTGGTCAAGCTGATCGAGTCCGCGGACAGTGGCCGTCCGGTGCCGATCGTGTCGTTCATCTCCCGCCAGCGGGACCTGTCCCAGCTCATCGGCAGCGACGTGGCCGGCGCCGACGTCGAGAACCTCGAGCAGCAGATCGAGTACCTCGCCGAACGCTTCGACGTCGTCGACCTCGAGGACAGCAACCTCGTCGAGATCATCAAGCACCGCGTGCTCTCCCCCAAGCCGGGCATGGAGTCCGTCCGCGACGACGCGTTCAAGATCGTGGAGTCGTCGAACGACGAGGTGCGCCAGGTGCTCCTCGACGCACAGGGCCGCACCGAGGCCAGCTGGGACGACTTCCGCGAGCTCTACCCGCTCTCCCCGGCCCTGCTGAACGTGCTCGTCGACCTCTCCGGCGCCCTGCAGCGCGAGCGGACCGGCTTGAAGCTGGTGCAGGAGCTGCTGCGCCGGCGTCGCGACGACCTCAAGCTCGGGGAGCTGATCCCGCTCGGAGACCTGTACGACGTCATCGCGGACCGCACTGGTGCAGCCTTTACGCCCAAGCTGCGCCGCGAGTCGGAGATCGCGCACCGCTTCCACGGTCGGGTCAAGGACACCCTTCTGGAGAAGTACAAGTCGAAGGACGACAAGCGCTTCCAGACCGACGACCGGCTGGTCAAGACGCTGCTGCTGGCAGCCCTCGCCCCCAATGTGCCCGCGCTGACCCGCCTCACCGGCAGTCGGCTCGCCGCGCTGAACCACGGCGCGATTCGCACACGGGTCGGCGACGCGGGCTCCGTGGCCGTCAAGCGGCTGCGGGATCTCCAGGTGGAATACGACGGAGAGCTGCGCAGCGAGGGGGACACCAGCGACCCCGTCTTCCACCTGCACCTTTCGGATCTGGACGTGGAGCCCCTCCTCGAAGAGGTTCAGGGAGCCGCCGACCAGCTCGGCTACCGCCGTCAGTGGATCAAGGACCAGTTGTGGCGGGCGCTAGGAGTCAAGGACACCGAGTCCTTCGTCTGTGAGCGGGAGGTCGTCTGGCGCGGCACCAGGCGCCGGGTCGAGTTGGTCTTCGGCAACGTGCGTGACACCCACCTGCCGGACGAGGAGTTCACGCCGCAGCTGCCGGGCAACATCCGCATCGTCTTCGACTACCCCTTCGACGACGCCGACCACTCACCCATGGACGACGTCCAGCGTGTCGACAAGCTCCGGAGGGCCGGTCGGAACGAGCCCGTCCTCGTCTGGCTGCCCGACTTCTTCTCCGAGCAGACGGGGCGGCAGCTCGGCCGCCTCCTGAAGATCAACTACCTGCTGGAGCGGGACCGGCTGGAGGATCACACCGCCACCCGCCCCGCAGAGGAACGCACTCAGATCCGCAACCAGCTCAAGGCCTCGCGGGACAGCCTCACCGAACGGCTCACCACATCGCTCCTGGAGCTGTACGGGATCAACCGGGCCGAGCCCGGCACGGTCGGTGCGCAGGTGCCGGAGGGACAGCACCTGATCTCCCTCCAGCGCGGTTTCGACCGGACCCGGCCGGAACCTGCCGTCGGGTTCGAACAGAACCTGCTGCTGCTCGCCGACGAGATGTACGCGGCGCGCTACCCCAAGCACCCCGATTTCGACCCCCGGCTGACCCGCAAGCCCATCACCCTGGGCGACCTCAAGACCACGCTGGAATGGATCACCCGAGCAATGGAGGACGGGTCGCGGCGTGTGGTCGTCGACGGCCACCACCTGGAGAAGGTCCGGAAGATCGTGCACGCGCTCGGGCTCGGCGAGGTGCACGACGGTCCGCTCGTCGTCACCAATGACTGGCGGCTGCGCATCAACAAGCGGGCCGCGGAGAGTGCCGACGCCGACGGCGATCTCGCCGTGGAGACCATCCGTACCTGGATCTCCGAGATGGGCTACGAAGGGCTCGACCGCCACGTCGGCAACCTGCTCATCGCCGCTTACGCGCTGGTCGACGACCGCACCTGGATCTACCAGACCTCCACGATTCCGCAGGCCCCCGAGCTCGACAAGATCGGCCCCGGTTATGGGCTGCGGGCAGTGGCGCTGCCGGACGAGGACACGTTCAACAATGCTCTGCGCAGGGCGGGTGTCATCTTCGGGGTGCACGTTTCGCCGGTGCTCTTCGCCCGTAACGTTGCCCAGCTCGCCAACAAGGTGCGGGGTGTCGCGGACGAACACCGCAAGGCCGTTGCGGGGGTGCGCGACCTGCTGCAGAAGCACGCCGGCCGGCTGGGCCTGGAGGGGCCCGGAGGTGTGCAGGCGCCGCGACTTCAGTCCCTGAAGGCCGCCGCCGATCTCATGGCACGCGTACAGCGCACCGGCGATCCGACCCTCGCCGTCCAGGAGATCGCAGGCATCGCCTACGAGGTCGGCGACGAGGAGATCGGTGCTGCCCTCAAGCAGGCGCCCGATGTGCTCTCCGAGCTCCACTCCGAGGAATGGCCTCCGCTGCTCGACACAGTTCACGAGCTGTCGACGCGTGACGACTCCGTCGGCGACCGGGCCCGCGGACTCCTGGCAACCGTCCAACGCGTGGCGAACAGCCATGAGTCCCGGGACGAGTCCCTCGCCCCGGTCCTCGCCGGCATCCAGGGCTCGGCCATGGCACTGATGCGGGAGGCCACCCGGCTCGCCCAGGCGGCACAGCCGGTGACCCCGCCGCCGGCCCCGGCGCAGCCGACCGCCGAGGACATCCGGCTCACCGAGCACGGCAACCCGTCGGTGCCCACCGCCTCACCCCAGGCAGTGGACCCCCGACAGGGAGCAGTGTGGCCAGGGACTGCCGCTCCTACCGGGCCGGTCGCACCCACCCCCGGCCCGTCGGGCTCCCACGGTGCGTACCTCGTCGAACCGACACGGCTCGAAGCCAGTCTGGCTGCCACCGTCGCGGAACTCAGCAGCGAGCTCCGCACCTTCCTCACCGCTCATCCCGGCGCCCGCGTCCAGGTCTCGTGGCAGGTCGTCGAGGCCGATGCCGGGACGGCCGACACCGAAGAGGCAGGCAACTGATGGTCCAACCTCTTCCGCAGGTCGGCCGCCGCACGATCGAAGCCCTACTGGAAAAGAACGCTTCCGCGCTGCGCGACCGCTCTCTGATGCTGATCCACGGCCGCTACGCACCTGGGGCCACCGGCGCTTTCACCGCTACGGTGGGCGGTGAGCCGCGGCGGGTGAGCGTGCGAGACGAGTCGTCCGTCCTCGGACTGCTCGCCGCGTGGCAGGAGCACCGCGCGGACGCAGCCCCGGGCAGCCTGCTGGTCGTCACCACCGGGGTGGACGACTCACAGCTCGGCTGGGACTTGCGCGGACATGCGGTGCGCCGTCGCACGCTCACCGTGGACCGAGCCGAGATCGTCCTGCAGCGCTTCGGTGCCGCCGGCTTGGACATGCGGATGTACCGCGAGGACTGGCTGCTGGAAGCGTTGCTCGACGCCGAACCCGCGGAAGGCGGCTGGCCGAGAGCCGCAGGGGTGCTCACCCGAGACTCGGCCCTGCGCGCCCTGGTCGTCGTACGCCTCGGGCTGGCCCGGCCCCCAGGCTCCGCAGACACGTCGAGAGAAACCGCCATCGACGCGGACTCCCTGCTGGCCTGGTCCCGCACGACGGCAGGCCCCCGCCGATTCGCCGAACTCAAGGACGTCGAGCGGGACGAGCTGAAGAAGTGGCTCGGCGAGGTGGCCGGCCCTGCGGTACCCGTGCTGCTCGCGCTCGCGGAAACGGGGCGGGGGGCGGACGCCATGGCACTCGGCCTGCTCGGCGCGGCGCTGCGCGATCCGGCGGCGAGCCCGGACACGGTCCTCGCCGTCGGCGGACTCTTCGGTCAGGCACGCCCTCGGCGCGCCGAACTCACCGCCTTCACGGACTCGGTGGAAGGGACACTGATCCGCTGGATCTCCGAGGCACGCAGCAGCGACAGTGCCAGACAACGCGTGTTCGCGGTACTCGACCGGGCCGATGAGCTGGCACGCGACGCCGGCCTCACGACAGGCCTGGCTGCCAGCCGATTTCTCCCCTCCAGCTTCGCAGCCCAGCTGGGGGCGGTGATCGCGGCGGCCCGCCAGTCTCCGGACGCGGGCGAGAACGAACTCGCAGACCTGAAGGGGCATGCCCTGGCCGGGCTCTTCCCCGACCGCGTACGGGTCGCGGAGATGGCGGTACGCCTCGCACGCTGGCTGCGCCTGCCCGTACCCGCCGTCACAGGGGTGGCGGCGGGAGTCGCAGCCCATGGAGCCGACTGGGGCTGGGCCGACCGGGCGCTCACGGTGCTGTGGAGCGGCGATCCCGGGGGCGACCGGGAAGCCGCGCGGCATCTGCGCGCGCTGTATACCGAAGGGCGGGACCGTAGGGAAGCACTGGACGAGGCTTTCGCCCGGCAATTGGCGGGTTGGACACTCCATGCCACTGCTCAGCAGCCGGGCGGCGCTCTGGTGGTCGAGAACGTCCTGGAGACCGTCGTACGACCGCTGGCCGCCGGTGTGCCCCCCCTTGTCATCGTGCTGGACGGTATGAACAGTGCCGTTGCGGCCCAGCTCGGGGAGGAGACGGAACGCGAGGGCTGGCGGGAGATCATTCCGCGTCCGGCACAGGGCGAACCCGCACAGCGCCTCGCGGCGGTTACGACGTTCCCCTCCGTGACCCAGGTGAGCAGGGCCTCACTGCTGACAGGGTCTGCGGTAGCGGGCGGTCAGTCAGTGGAATCATCCGGCTTCACTGCCTTCTGGAGGAAGCGTCGCAAGGACGCCGAGCTCTTCCACAAGGCCTCGATCGGCGGAGACGCCGGGCATTTCCTTGCCCCGGAACTGCTGCTCGCACTCGCCTCGGGCGCCGTAGTCGGAGTCGTCCTCAACACGATCGACGACGCTCTCGACTCCGGGCAGCAGGGCCAGCGCACTGCATGGTCGCTGCACGACGTCACCTACCTGCGCGAACTGCTGGCCGCGGCCCGTAGTTACGGGCGACCCGTCGTTCTGACGTCCGACCACGGGCACGTTCTGGAGCGTGAACCGGGCAGCTCCCCCGTCGAGGTGGACGGGCCGGCCGGGTCCGCCCGCTGGCGGCCGGGCACGGATGCCCGGGAGGGGGAAGTAGCCCTGCGAGGCCCCCGCGTGCTGGATGGAGACGGGACGATCGTCGCGCCCTGGCGCGAGAACATCCGCTACTCGGGTCGCCGGGCCGGATACCACGGCGGTGCTGCCCTGGCCGAAGTAACCGTGCCCGTGCTGGTCCTCGCACCCTCGGCCGAGCTGGCGCCTCAGGGTTGGGATCCGCTTCCCAGGGAGCAAGCAGCACCGTCGTGGTGGCGGGCTTCTGCCGCCACTGCGACGGAGGCGGAGCCTGTAACGGCATGTGAAGTCACCTCCTCGAAGCCCAAGCAGAGCAAGACTCCGAAGCAGTCCGAGGGACTGTTCACGGACGCGGACGTAGTGACGGCCGACGGGCGCGGTGGTGAGGAACTCCTGGCCACACCGCTCAGCCTCGGCGACCAGGTGGTGGCGAGCGAGGTCTACGAGGCGCAGAAGGCGTACGTTCGCAAGGCGCCGGAAGTAAAGATCGTGGCGGCCGTGATCGATGAGCTGGTGGCAGCGGGCGGCACCATGTCCCCGGCCGCCCTGGCGGCAGCGATCTCGGCCACCGGACGCGTGCGACGAAACATCGAGGGCTTCGTCGCCACTGTCCAGCGGCTTCTGAACGTCGAGGGTTACCCCGTGCTCGGATTCATCGACGGCGGTCACACGGTCAAACTCGATGAGACGCTGCTGCGCGGGCAGTTCCTGCCGACTGGGGGGTCACGATGACGGGCCCTGTGGCCCAGGCCAGCGCGGTCCGACGGCGGGAAGTCATCGACGCGCTGCGGCGCGGAACCGTGCCCCAAGCGGGTCTCGACCTCCTCGCGGTCGGCCTCGGTCGCTTCGAAGCGGCACTCGACGACGACCTGGCGACGGCCTCGCGGGGCGGGGCCGCCTTCCACGCGATTCGTGGAGACTACGGTTCCGGCAAGACCTTCTTCGCCCGCTGGCTCGCCGAACGCGCGAAGAGAGCGGGATTGGCCACGGCCGAAGTGCAGATCTCCGAGACGGAGACTCCGCTGCACAGGCTGGAGACGGTCTATCGCAGGCTGACCGAGCGGCTGACCACCGCAACACATCAGCCCAGTGCCCTGCGCGCCGTGGTCGATTCGTGGTTCTACACCTTGGAGGAGGAAGTCCTCGACGCCGGAGAGGCCGACGAAGAGGACGAGGCGGGGCTTGCCGAGGCGGTCGACGCGCTGATGGAACGACGGCTGGCGGAAGTCGCCCGCACCACGCCTGCTTTTGCCGCGGCGTTGCGCGGCTACCGCAGGGCCGTCGCGGCTGGGGACGGAGCCACCGCCGAAGCGCTCATCGCCTGGCTGGGCGGACAGAAGTCCGTCGCAGCCTCTGCGCGCCGTACGGCCGGCGTCCGTGGGGACCTCGACCACTTCGCGGCACTCGGCTTCCTCCAGGGGCTCCTCACCGTGCTGCGTGACTGCGGCCACCCCGGACTGCTCCTCGTCCTCGACGAGATCGAAACGCTGCAACGCGTCCGAGGCGACGTCCGGGAAAAGGGGCTCAACGCCCTGCGGCAACTTCTCGACGAGATCGACGCCGGACGCTTCCCCGGACTCTTCCTCGTCATCACCGGAACCCCGGCGTTCTACGACGGCCAACAGGGAGCTCAGAGACTCGCCCCCCTCGCGCAACGGCTCGCCACCGACTTCACCACGGACCCCCGCTTCGACTCCCCCCGTGCGGTCCAGCTTCGTCTGGCGGGCTTCGATCTTCCCCATCTCGGCGAACTCGGCCGAGCAGTGCGGAACCTGTACCGGGAAGAGGCACGTCATCCGGACCGGATCAGCGAGCGGGTCGACGACGCGTACATCGGCGACCTTGCGGTGGCTGTCACCGGCGGACTCGGTGGGAAGGTCGGAGTCACACCCCGGGTATTCCTGCGGAAGCTGGTCGCCGACGTCCTGGACCGGGTGGACGAGTTCGAGGACTTCGACCCACGGCTCCACTACGCCTTCACCGTCACCTCGTCCGAACTCACGGAGACAGAGCGCAACGCGGCTGCAGGACGCGCGGATGACATCGAGCTGGAGCTGCCGTGAGCGTCTCCGGCGAGTTGGACCCGGCGCTCGTCCACCACATCGTCAACACGCTGGGGTGGCGCAGCCTGCGTCCGCTTCAGGAGGAGTCGGTAGCTCCGGTTCTCGCAGGCGACGACGCCGTGCTCCTGGCTCCGACAGCCGGGGGGAAGACGGAAGCCGCGTGCTTCCCTCTGCTCTCGCGCATGGCGAAGAACCGGTGGACCGGCACCTCGGTGCTGTACGTTTGCCCGCTCAAGGCCCTGCTCAACAATCTGCTTCCGCGCCTGGAGAACTACACGTCATGGCTGGGACGTACGGCCGCGCTCTGGCACGGTGACACCACCGCCGGGGCCAGGAAGCGCATCTTGGCCGAGCGGCCGGACATCCTGCTGACCACCCCTGAGTCGCTGGAGGCGATGCTGGTCAGCGCCAATGTCGACCATGCGTCCTTCTTCTCGGGGCTCAGGGCAGTGGTGGTCGACGAGGTGCATGCCTTCGCCGGAGACGACCGAGGGTGGCATCTCCTCGCAGTCCTTGAACGGATGCAACGGGTGGTGGGCCGGCCCCTCCAGCGCATCGGGCTCTCGGCGACGGTCGGCAACCCGGAGGAGCTGCTCACGTGGCTCCAGGGATCGGGCGCAGGGAAACGGCCGGCCCAGGTCGTAGCCCCACACCTGGCCGGACCAGGGTCGTCGGCGGCAGGGGATACCGCCGTCATTCCGCCGGGTGACATCGAGCTCGACTACGTCGGTTCCCTCGACAACGCGGCCACGGTCATTGCCTCGCTCCACAGAGGAGAGAAGCGACTTGTCTTCTGCGAGTCAAGAAGACTTGTGGAGGAACTGGGAGAGAAACTCCGCGCGAAAGGGATCACGGCCTTCCTGTCCCATGCCTCGCTCTCCCTCGAGGAACGCAGACGGGCGGAGACAGCCTTCGCGGAAGAACGCGACTGCGTCATCATCTCGACCAGCACACTGGAACTCGGCATCGATGTGGGTGATCTGGACCGGGTGATCCAGATCGACGCGCCATCCTCGGTCGCCTCCTTCCTCCAGCGCCTCGGCCGCACTGGGCGCAGGGCAGACACCCTGAGGAACTGCCTCTTCCTGGCGCTGGACGAATCCGGGCTCCTGGACGCGGCCGGGCTGCTTCTGCAGTGGTCGCGGGGATGGGTAGAGCCCGTGATCGCTCCTCCTGAGCCGCGTCACATTGTCGCGCAGCAATTGCTTGCTCTCTGTCTGCAGGAGCACCGAGTTGGCGAGAACCTGTGGCAGGAGTGGTGGAACGGTCTCGGACCCTTCGGCAGCGCTGCAGAACCGATCGCGCGACATCTGGTCGACGAGGGATATCTGGACCGGGACGGAGGACTCCTGTTCATCGGCCCGGAAGCCGAACGGCGTTTTGGCCACCGCCATTTCATGCACCTCACGGCAGTCTTCACTGCGCCTCCGCAATTCACTGTGCTGCACGGCCGGTCAGAGATCGGTCGAACCGATCCCAGCCTGCTCACCGAGCGGGTGAACGGGCCGCGCCGCCTGTTGCTCGGCGGGCGGAGCTGGCTGGTCACGTACATCGACTGGCGACGAAAGCGCTGCTTCGTGGAGCCCGTGGACGGGGGAGGAAAGGCGAAGTGGAGCAGCGCCGGATTCGGCCCCGGAGCATCGTTCGAAGTGTCGCGGGCAGTACGCGAAGTGCTGCTGGGCGCAGATCCACCCGTCAAACTCACGCAGCGGGCGGTCCGGTCCCTGAGTGAAGCGCGTGAGCACTTCCTGGAGCGGGTGCATCAGGGAGGCACGCTCATCATCCGGGATGCCGATGGTCGCATGCGCTGGTGGACGTGGGCGGGGCACCGGGCCAATGCCACACTGGCGGCCACCCTCGATGAGGTGGCGGTGCCGGGCCAGCGCGTCAACGATCACTGGATCCGGCTGCGTGAGGACGTGACGCCGGCGTCCTGGAAGAGTCACACCGCCGGTGCGGCCGACCGGCTCTGTCTTCCCGCAGTCGATGAGCGGGCCGTACGGGGTCTGAAATTCGCCGAGGCTCTGCCGCCGAGGCTGGCGGAAGCGACGCTTTCCGCCCGTCTGGCCGGCTCGGAGTCTGCGGTTGCCGTGTTGTCCGAACCTGTGCGATTCGTCTCGATCGCTGGGCAATGAGACTGCCTGGGATGGGACGTCAATTTCCGTGTTGCCGGGCCTCAAGGGGTACCCAGTGACCCGCACCGCGTGATCCAGCCACGATCGCCAAAGTTCCGGCCGGCAGCCATCGTGATGTTTTCGGCAGGCCAGGCCTTACCTAAGATCACCACAACCGAACTGCGGCCCGACGGGCTTCCTGGACAGGACATGCCCCCACCCGCACGAGTCACTCGTGCCCTGGGGGAACCACCTCGTGTCCATGCTCCTTCTGAGACTGTCGGCTCAGGATCTGCTCACTCTCGACTCGCGCGACCGGATGGTGCCGCATCTTGCCGCCCGGTGGCGGTACTTCCGGGGAGCGGACGCCTCGGAGTCGGAGCGCTCCGCCTGGGCGGAGAGCCTGGTGAGCCTCGCCATTGACCTGGTCGCAGCGGGACGGGGGAACGTGGAGATGATCGTCGAGTGTGCGGCCACCCTCGACGAGGCGGTCTGTCCCGGCGATCCCCGCCTTATCGACGTCGTTCTGGTGGGGCGCCATCCAGAGCGCCACGTGCCCTCCGTGCAGTTGGTCGAGTTGAAACGTTGGTCGACGGTGAGCCGGGTGGAACGGGCGACCGCGGACCTTTTGCATGTGCCGGGAATCGAAGAGAAGAAGAAGCATCCGGCGCTGCAACTGGGCGCAAACTATGAGGCGTTCACGAGCCCTCGAGGTCCGTTCCAGGGTGCCGACTTCGAATGCGGCGGTTTCGCGTACCTGCACAACGCTACCGACGAATCCGTAAGAACCCTGATCGACGTGGACGCGCCGACAGGGGCCTACGCCCGCGTCTACACGAGTGACCGCCGCGAGCAGTTGTTGTCCGACCTCAGGATGAACTTCGCGGAGGATGGTGCGGCCTCCACGGCAGAGCGGATGCTGCAGAGCATGGGCCTGCGCAATACTCCGCTGCTCGATGCCATGATTTGGTCCCGCGGAGCCGACACCGTCTTCACTCTGCGAGGGCGGCAGAAGGAGGTCGCGGATCAAGTTCTGGAGACTGCTTCGAGGGTCCTACCGGATCCTCGGCATCCCGCCCTGGTACCGGACGAGCGGCGTGTGGTCTTCCTCGTGACGGGTGGGGCGGGAACCGGGAAGAGCGCGATCGGCCTGCAGATAAAGGCGGAGCTGGAGGCTCAAGGCCGTACGGTCAAGTACGCCAGCGGCAGCCGGGCTTTCAACGGGGCCCTCCAAGAACACGTCGGCTACGGGGATCGGCAGTTCAGGGAGACGTTCACCTACTTCAGCAGCTTCGTCACTCCACCTGACCCGCTCCTGGACGTGCTGATCTGCGACGAGGCTCACCGGCTCCGGGATCGGTCGACCAGCCGATTCTGGAAACCCGAAGAGCAGGGCACAGGACACCAGGTCGACGAGCTCCTGGCTGCATCCCGTTTGACGGTGTTCTTTCTGGACGAGGGACAGTCCGTGAGACCGAACGAGGTCGGAACGGTCGATCTGATCAAGGACGCAGCCGAGCGGCACAACGCTCTCGTCATTCCTTACAAGTTGAGGGAACAGTTCCGATGTGGGGGCAGCGACGCCTACGTCCGGTGGGCGAAGGCGTTGCTCGGCGTGACGGACGAGGAGCCCGGCAAGTGGCGCCCCGACGGACTGATGCACATTGAGGTGGCAGACACCCCGGAAGAACTCGAGCAGATCATTCGGACAGAAGTACGGGCCGGTGCGTCCGGGCGCATGGTCGCCGGCTACTGCTGGCCATGGACGAAGCCGCTCGGCAAGGAGCGACGACTGGAGGCCGATGTCCGCATCGGTGAGTGGCACCGGCCGTGGAACGCGGACAGCGAAAGCTTCTGCGAGAACGAGGCTCCGCCGTCGAGGATCTGGTCCGTGCACGAGAATGGTCTGGGTCAGATCGGCTGTGTCTACACCGCGCAGGGACTCGAATGGGACTGGTGCGGGGTGCTCATGGGTGACGACATGGTGCGCCGCGGTGACCGGTGGGTCTTTCGACGGGGCAAGGAACTCAAGACAGCAGATCCGGGCATCAAGCGGGTTGCAGAGCCCGGTTCGTTCGATCCCAAAGTGAAGGCCGGCAGTGTCGATGACGACGAGTTCGCGCGTCTCGTCCGGCACGCTTATCACGTGTTGATGACCCGGGCCAGTCGTGCCACGGTGCTCTATTCCACGGACCAGGAGACCCGGGACTATCTCAAGAGTCTCGTCGGCAAAGTCGAGATTCATGGGCTGCGTCCCACTTGGGAGAACCTTCCGGTGGAGGCGCGTACGCCGCATCTTCCCAGGCCTGGCCGAGGACGGGGGCGGGGCAGGAACAAGGGGAAGAGTCGGAAGAGTGGGGGGTCGCAAGCCTCTGAAATGAGACTGTTCTGACAAGAGCTGTCGTATGAGTGAGGTGGCGGACTCACCGGGCCCGCCACCGGCCTGCACTAGAAGAGCAGACCTGCCATCGCCATCAGGGCCGTCACCAAGAGATTGGAGACGACTGCGGCGGCGATCTCGATCAGGATCTCGCGGATCCGTTCACGACGCGCAGGCTTGCACTCGACCGAGGTCATGGCCACTCCAAAGCAGTGAGATCGGAATGGCAGGGGGACGCCCTACCGGGCATCCACGCTCGCGTCGCATGTCACCACACGACGGGCACAACCATTCCTCACCCGCAACTCACTGGGGTGAGCTCAGGAACCGCAGCCTCGTACCCTCCGGGAAGGTGCGCAGCGCGATCATGCTATCTCGTCGAGTCGACGCGGAGTGTGGATTCCGCAGTCGCAGTCGCAGTCGCAGCCGCATACGCGGACTAGACATGACCGGGTGCTTGCGACGGTCAGAGCGTCGGGGGGACCAGTGAGCGGAGCTTTTCACGGGTTTCCGGGTCCGTCGAGTAGATGATCGTGCCGATCATGCCCCGGGTCAGCAACACCTTGTACGTGTTGCGGACCAGACGGTCGACGTCCTCGTCCGCGGTGGCCTTGGTGAAGGACGGGTCCTTGGAAGCGCTCCGGTCCACCACCCATCGGTCCGTACGCCAGACGAGGTCCGGACCCATGATCACGCCGGACCAGTCGTACTCGAAGCCCTGCGCGGTGTAAACGCACCCGACCTGTCCGAACCCTGCCGGGTCGGTGGCCCAGAGGGGTGCCGGCGGGGCGCCGAGCAGGGCGCGGTCGCCAAAGAGGTTCCACGGCCTGGCCCAGTCGCCGATGACCACGTCGGTGGGCAGGGTGTGCATGCTGGAAGTGATCTTTGTCGTCCACTTCCAGCAGTAGCCCGCGGACATGCGCGCACCGTAGCCCTCGGACCGTCGGGCAGCCAGGAAGTCCTCCAGCTCCTGGGGGGTGTCCGCGGTCAGGAGCTGTACCTTGTCGTCCGACTCCCACACGGTGGGCGCGTTTCCTTCGAGCCCCAGCAGGTCGACCACCCAGCGCAGGTAGGCGTCGCTGCCACCGCACCGGAACTGGCTGTCGAGCTTCACCACCGCGCAGTCCAGACCCTGTTCGGCCGCGGCTGCTTGGATCTGTTCCACGGTTCCCATCTCGCCCGGACGCACCACTTGGTGCTGGTCCAGCAGGAATACCGGAACCCGCGCGGCGTCCATCAGCTCCGCCACCTGCGGTCGGCCGGTCCGCAGAGTCGCCTTTGTGTAGCGGTTGGCGGAGGTCTTGCGCAGCCGGTGCGCCTCGTCGCAGACCAGCACGTCGAGGTCGTTCGGCTCAGCCTCCATAAAGCTGTTGAAGTAGCGGAAGAGCCGTTGGACCTCGGGCTTGCGGGCACCGGCGACCTTGCGCATCGTCTTGGTGAAGGACTGCGAACCGGTGGCGTGCAGGGCCGGTACCCCGCGCCGGTAGAGGTCGCCCAACAGGGAGAGGGCGATCACGCTCTTGCCGGAGCCTGGTCCGCCGGCCACGACGACGACCTGCTTGTGGTTGGACCGCCGAGCCTGTCGGACTGCCGACATGACCGTTTCGTAGGCGAGCCGCTGTTCGTCCAGCAACACGAACTGCTCCCGGTTACGCACCTCTTCGGCGGCAACGGCCATTAGCTGCCTCGACGGCCGCACCTTGCCCTGTAGCAGGGCGTCGGCTGCCTCGGCACCCGGCTTCGCCGCCAGCCTGGAGCGGAGGTAGCCGAGGAAGGCGCCACGCTGGTCGCCGGTGAACATCCGGCCCCGATCGTCCTCGGTGACGGCGCGGAGCCCCGCCACCCCGAAGTCGGTCGCGTTGTGCAGGTAGGCGACCCCCGCGACCGAGTCGGGGATCCGCTCCAACGCTCCGTTGAACGAGATGAGGTAGTCGCAGTAGCCGCGCACCTGCTCGATCGGGTTGAGGACCGGATCCGGGTAGGCGTCGATGCGGCACAGCAGCGGATCGTCCTCCTCCGGGTAGGCCTCGCTCCACTGCTTCAGCTCGACCACCACGTACGAGGGCTCTCCGGTACTCGGATGAACACCGGCAAGTATCACGTCCGCGCGCTTGCTGGTCAGGGGCAGCGCGTACTCCAGCATCATCTCGACTTCACCGAGCCCGGCTTCGACGAGCGCGTTGGTGAGAGCCGGGATACTCCGCTCCCAGGAGCGCACCTCCGACGGCTGGGGTCGATGACGGTGTTTGTGCAGGAAGTTCTCGGTCAGGAGCTCGGTCAGCTGTCCTTCAAGGTGGGTGCGGTTGGCCAACGACGCCGCGGACTCACGGAACAGCAAGGAAGTGCCCCCAGGCAGCACGAAGTAGCTCGTGCGGGTGGGGGCATGTCCTTCGGTTCCACGGAAGTGGAGCGGAAGCCCGTCGGGCCGCTGAGATGGTCTTCGCCATCCTAGAACAGGCTATGGATCTGGCGCCTGAGCTGGTCGACAACCTCGTATGTGGGGGAGCTGGTGACGCTCCTCTGACGCACACAGTTCCCTTGCGTCAACGAAATGGGGACTCTGACCGGTGATTCTGCCCGGTCCCTTGTTTCTCAATGCGTTCTCAGGGACGCATCATGTCGAGTGCGTGGCGATTCTGGAACCCATCGAGAAGCCGCGCTGACGAGCAGTAGCTCTTCCCCGCAGCACCCGCCTCATTCCATATTCCATGCGCCGAATCCGCGCCCTGGGAGAGGGCGGAACCCCGCTCACGATCGCGACACAGATGCGCCTTCGCCGCTGCCCGGCTTGGACAGGGGCGAAGACGCTTTCCGGGTCCCCGGGGCGTAGGCCGAGCGTCCTACCTCTCACCGCCTCGACGGGCCCCGGATTCACTGCGGCGACCCGGGCCCGTCAACGATGTCTTCCTGGAGGGCGGGAGAACCGCACCGCAGGCCGTCATCGGAGCGTCCCTTCGTCTGTGGCAGGTCGTGTCAGGTGAGGGTCCAGCGCTGGTTACTGCCGTTCGAGCAGGAGTAGAGCTGGATCTGGGTACCGTTGGCGGTGCCGGTCCCGACGGCGTCGAGGCAGAGGCCGGACTGGACGCCGACGATGGATCCGTCGGAGTTGACGCGCCACTTCTGGTTGTCGCCGCCCCAGCAGCTGTAGATCTGGACCTTGCTGCCGTTGCCCGTGCCGGCGGCGTCCAGGCATTTGTCGCCGTAGACCCGGAGCTCACCCGAGTCGGTGGCCACCCACTGCTGGTTGGCGCTGCTGCCGCAGTCCCACAGCTGGAGCTGGGTGCCGTCGGCAGTGCTGCCGTTGGGTACATCCAGGCAGCGGTTCGAAGCGACGCCCTTGATCTGTCCGGAGCCCGCCGGGGGCTCCGTTGTGCCGCCGCCATTGAGTGCGTTGAGGACGGCCGAGTAGGCGGCCTTCTTGCTACCGTCGTTGTTGAACAGCAGCGGCGTGTGCTCCGGTCGCCAGGAGTCGCTGTCGCGCACACCCCAGACGGTGATGCCGAGGCAGCGCTCGACGGCCAGGCAGTCATGGGTCACGTCGGCGTAGGTCGTGGGCGAGGCGCCCTGGATGTCCAGCTCGGTGACGGCGACGTCGACTCCGAGGGCGGCGAAGTTCTGCAGCGTGGTGCGGAAGTTGCTGTTGTAGGGGCTGCCGCTGTTGAAGTGCGCCTGGAAGCCGACGCAGTCGATCGGCACGCCACGCTGCTTGAAGTCCCGGACCATGGAGTACATGGCCTGGGTCTTGGCCCAGGTCCAGTTCTCGACGTTGTAGTCGTTGTAGCAGAGCTTGGCGGACGGGTCGGCGGCGCGCGCGGTGCGGAAGGCGACCTCGATCCAGTCGTTGCCGCTGCGCTGCAGGTTGGAGTCGCGTCGGGCTCCCGAACTTCCGTCGGCGAAGGCCTCGTTCACGACGTCCCACTGGACGATCTTGCCCTTGTAGTGGGCCATCACGCCGTTGATGTGACCGATCATCGCCTGGCGCAGATCGTTGCCGCTGAGGCTCTGCATCCAGCCGGGCTGCTGGGAGTGCCAGGCCAGGGTGTGGCCGCGCACCTCCTTGCCGTTCTGCACCGCCCAGTTGTAGACGCGGTCGGCGGAGCTGAAGTTGAACTGGCCCCGCTGCGGTTCGGTGGCGTCGATCTTCATCTCGTTCTCGGCCGTCACCATGCTGAACTCACGGTTCGCGATCGACGCGTACGTCGAGTCGCCCAGCCGGCCCGAGGCGATGGCGGTGCCGAAGTAGCGGCCGCTCTGCGCCGCCGCGGCGCCCAGCGTGCTCTCGGCGGCGTGTGCTCCCGGTGGTGCGACCAGCGCGGCGGACGCACCGAGGGCGCTGATGACCAGTGCTAACAGCAGGCTGCGAGTTTTCCGGCGGACACCGGGTCCGGGAAGGGCGTAGGAGCCCATGACTGTGCCTCCAAGGTGGGGACTGATGGGGGGCGCGGATCTGTCGTGCAGGACAGAGGGCCGAGGTCGACGTTCGGCGTCTCGGACCACGGTCAGTTCCTCAGACAGGGATGATTGAGGCATCGGTGATGGGCCGTCAATACTTCTCGCAGAAGAAGTTTCGATTGATGATTCGAAACTTTCTGTCACCCTGGCGAGGAGGAATGCAGCCTCGGTGTCGCCGTTGGCGAGCGTCGTGGGGCCGCGGCCGGGGTGAGTGCGCGGACGCTGCGTGCCTGGCTTTTCTCTCCCATGCATACGTTCTGGGCTGGGAGAACTGCATTCACGCACCCAGCGGAGGCCCGCTCGGCGCGATCGCTTGTCAGGCCCGAAGGGGAGGTGCTGTTCATGGGCGGATCAGTGGAGAGTCTTGATCGCGAACCCGCGCGCGTCCCTGGCTTGTGCCGTCGAAGAATTCGGGGAACCTCGAAACTTTCGCCCAGGATGCCCACGGCATGTCGACCACCGACGGCGGCGAACGGCGGATCGATCGTCCGGTGGGCCGGCCCAGCCCGGGGACGCGCTGGAGTTCGATGAACTGCGGCCTGTTCTCCGATTGGTCGGAGATGGCCTCGGCCCCGCGGGCCGGCCGCGCTCCGCGGCTCACGTGCGGGTGGGGTGTCGCGCACGACAGCGCCGGTTCACGCGCGATGCGGGAACCGGCGCTGCACGCGACAGCGGCTACGGAGCGACGCAGCCGATCGAGCCGACGGGGAAGTTGTTGCCGGTCGATGTCGCGGTGAACCCGAAGGTGGCGCTGCCCTCCGGTGCGATGGTGCGGTTGTGGTCGACGTTCCTCACCGTCAGCGTGCCGTCGGGCTCCGTGGTCAGCGCGCCGTTCCACACGCTGCTGACCTCGGTGCCCGTGCCGGGCTTCCACCGGACGGCCCAGCCCTCACGTGCGGCCGTGCCATGGTTCATGACTTCGACGGACCCCTGGAACCCGCCGCTCCAGGAGCTGGTCACGCTGTAGAGGGCCATGCACCCGGTGTGCGGGTCGGTGGGTGTCGGAGTCGGGGTCGGAGTGGGCGTCGGATTCGGGGTGCCGCCCGAGCCGCGGATGCCGGTCACCTCGCCGTTGCCGCCGTCGAAGACGATGTCGGAGCAGGAGAAGAAGTTCTCCTGGCTGTCCGAGCGCACCCACTGGATGAACATGACCGCGTCACCGGAGCGGCCCGAGGGCAGGTCCAGGTCCCAGTAGTAGTGACCGTCGTCGGTGCCGGGCCCGCCCGACTGCGGCGGGTCGGAGACCGTCTCGATCAGTTCCAGGTCGTCCCAGCCCAGCTCGGTGCTGGGCGAGTAGCCGGGCTTGGACAGGTACACCCGGAACGAGCCCGGGTGCGCCGCCCAGTTGCTGTGCTTGATCTGGATCGTGCTTCCGGACGTCAGGTGCGTCCGTGGCCAGTCGGAGCGTGGGGCGTTGTAGCCCGTGAAGTCGTACGGCGACCGGTCGCCGGCACTGCACAGCTTTCCGTCCGGTACGTAACCGGCGCCGCGCCCGCCCGCGTTGGAGTCGAGCACGGCGAACCAGTTGTACAGCGCGTTCGCGCCGCTCTCGTCGAGCGCGGCCCTGCACGCCGGGTTCGTCGGGTCCAGAGCGCCGGTGGCGGTCTTGGCGTCCAGCATGCAGAGGTAGGTACGCGATCCCGGCGTCATCGTGACGCCGTGTGCTTGCGCGCTGCTCTGGCCCATTAATGTCAGGCCGATTCCACCGAGCAGTGTCGCGAGCACCGCCGCCATGAAGGCGAACAGCTTTTTGCGTCGGGCCATGAGGTCTCCTGTGCCTGAGTGGGTGCGTTCTTCCGGTTGCGCTTCTCTCTTGCGGCCGCCGTCGTGCGGGGGTCCATGGGCGGACCGGCCGGCGAGCGTGACGGGCGGGCTGCGCGTGGTCCTGGGGGAGTGTGCTGAAGCTCGCATGCGGGGCCTCTCCAGGAGGGGGACCGGATGGGGCGATCACGGAATCGGAGGCGCCCGGCCATTCACGGTTGGGAGCGCTCCCACCAGTCATCCTCATGGACTGTAGAAGCGTTGCCGTGCTCCTGACAACCCGTCGGAGGTCCCTTGCCGGAGTTGCGCCGAGCGGATCGACGGACGCGCGGGCGGCTCGTCGGGCGGCGCCCGGAGGTGACGAATCCTGTCCAACGGCTTGACGGAACGTGCCTCGGCCTTGAAGTTGGGAGCGCTCCCACTTCTGTCCGTCCCCACCTCGTAAGGACTTCAGTGTGCCGCGATACGACCAGCTCGTTCCCCACCGGGCCCGTACGTCCCGCCGTCCGTACCGATCCAGGCGCCTCGGCGTGTTAGCGGGCGTCGCGGCAACTGCCGGGCTGCTGGCCGCCGGCACCCTCGCCGTACCCGTCGGCGCGGCCCAGCCTCTCGACGAGGCCCCCGAGCTCATCGTCAACGGGGACTTCTCCGCGGGCACCGCCCCGTGGTGGTCGACGGCCAACAGCCCCATCGCCGTCTCGGACGGACGGCTCTGCGCCGACGTCCCCGCGGGCACGGCCAACGCGTGGGACGCCATCGTCGGGCAGAACGCCCTCGCCCTCGCCGCCGGCGAAAGCTACACCCTGAGCTACTCGGCGACGTCGACCGTGCCGGTCACCATCCACACCAACGTGCAGATGGCGAACGAACCGTGGACCACGGAACTCGCCACCGCACAACAGGTCGGGACGGCCGTCGAACGTGTCACGGAGACCTTCACGGCCGGGGCCGACCACGACGCGGCGCAGCTCGCCTTCCAGATCGGGGGCAGCGCCGAACCCTTCACCTTCTGCGTCGACGACGTATCGCTGCGCGGTGGGACCGCGCAGCCGCCGTACGAACCGGACACCGGATCCCCGGTCCGCGTCAACCAGGTCGGATACCTCACCCACGGGCCCAAGGCGGGAACCGTCGTCACCGAACGGACCGACCCGCTGCCCTGGACGCTCCATTCGGCCGCCGGGACGCGTGTGGCCGACGGCACCACCGCTCCGGCGGGCGTGGACGCCGCATCCCGGAGGAACGTCCACACGTTCGACTTCAGTGCGGTGACGGCCGTGGGAGAGGGATACACCGTCACCGTCGACGGGGAGAGGAGCGAGCCGTTCGCCATCGGCGACGACCTGTACGCGACGCTGCGCACCGACGCGCTCGCGTACTTCTACCACAACCGCAGCGGCATCGAGATCGACGCGGACATCGTGGGCGAGCGGTACGCGCGGCCGGCCGGTCATCTGGGCGTGAGCCCCAACCAGGGCGACAGCGACGTACCCTGCCGGCCGGGCGAGTGCGACTACCGTCTCGATGCGCGAGGCGGCTGGTACGACGCCGGTGACCACGGCAAGTACGTGGTCAACGGCGGTATATCGGTCGCCCAGTTGATGGCCGTGTTCGAGCGGACCCTGTACGAGGAGACAGCCGACGCAGGGCCGCTCGGCGACGGCGAGCTCCGGCTGCCCGAGCACGGGAACGGCACCCCCGACATCCTCGACGAGGCGCGCTGGGAGCTGGAGTTCCTCATGCGGATGCAGGTGCCCGCAGGGGAGCCGCTCGCCGGTATGGCCCACCACAAGCTGCACGACCAGGCGTGGACCGGGCTGCCGCTCCGGCCGGACCGTGACCCCCAGCCCCGGGAACTGCATCCGCCGACCACGGCGGCCACCCTCAACCTGGCGGCCGCCGCCGCCCAGTGCGCCCGCCTCTTCCGGGCCTACGACGCGGACTTCGCCACTCGGTGCGGGGCGGCCGCGCGTTCCGCGTGGACAGCGGCCAAGGCCCATCCGGACATCCTCGCCGATCCGCAGGACGCCACGGGCGGCGGCGCCTACAACGACGACGACGTACGGGACGAGTTCTACTGGGCCGCGGCGGAACTCTTCCTCACCACGGGCGAGGACAGCTACCGCCAGGAAGTCCTCCGCTCCCCGTTGCACGGTGACACCGACGCGGTCTTCCCGCGCGGCGGCATGTCCTGGGGCTCGGTCGCCGGGCTCGGAGCCCTGAACCTCGCGCGTGTACCGGGCGGGCTGTCCGCCGATCAGCTCGCCACGGTGCGAGGCATGGTGACCGAGGCCGCCGACGGGTACGCGGCCGATTCGGCCCGGGCCGCGTACGGCCTTCCGTACGCCCCCGACGACGGGCACTACGTATGGGGCTCGAACAGTCAGGTCGCCAACAACATGGTCGTCCTGGGCTTCGCGCACGATCTGACCGGCAGGACCGTCTACCGGGATGCCGTACTGCGCGGGCTCGACTATCTCCTGGGCCGCAACGCGCTGAACCAGTCCTACGTCACCGGGTACGGCGAGCGGGACTCGCGCAACCAGCACCATCGGTTCTGGGCCAACCAGCTCGACCCCGCACTGCCGAACCCCGCACCGGGGTCCCTGGCCGGCGGCCCGAACGCATCCATCGAGGACCCGGTCGCGCAGGCCAAGCTGAAGGGCTGCGCTCCGGCGATGTGCTACATCGACGACATCGAGTCCTGGGCCACGAACGAGATCACCATCAACTGGAACGCCCCGCTCGCCTATGTCGCGTCCTATGTGGACGACCTGGGCGGCGGCGAGCCCGTGAGGACGCAGTGCGAGGTGACCTACACCTCGCAGCGCTGGAGCGACGGCTTCACCACCCAGATCGCTCTGAAGAACACCGGCGACCGCCCCGTGCAGCCCTGGCGGCTCGACTGGACGTTCGCCGACCAGCAGCGGGTGACCGACGCCTGGGGCGCGGGCATCGCGCAGACCGGCCCCCGGGTCGCCGCCGAGGCATTGAGCTGGAACGCCACGGTCGCGCCCGGCGGCACCGTGCGGTTCGGCTTCAACGGCCGGCCCACCGGCCTCGTGCACGACCCACAGGTCTTCAGGCTGAACGGCAAGGTCTGCGGGACGGCTGTACGACGATGAGCGGTCGGCCCGTCCTGCCGCGCATGAGGAGAACGGTGGGAAGACGCCTTCGAGCGCTGCTGGACGCCTGCGCGACGAGTGGGCTGGACGGGCCGCTGCTGCGGCGGTGACCACGGCAACAGCGGTGTGCTGACCGGATCGGGGGCGCTGCTCAGTAACGGCGTCAGCGCCCCCGGCTCGTTCGCCACCGCTCGCCGAGGTCCACCGGCTCAGTGTTCGCGCAGTGCCGTGAGGGCGTTCTCCGGGCCGGTGCGGCCCTCGCCGCCCGAGCGGCCGAGGAACCCCGATGGGCCCTGTTCAACTGCCCCTCTCCTGGCTACGTTACCTCCAGTAACAGGTACGGGCCTGCCTGATGGCGAGCCGCCTGTCCCCCCTGCCTCTGGAGCCCACCATGACGCGTTCCATCACCCCTCGCCGCCGACACCTCTTCGGCATGGTCGCCTTACTCGCCGCGGGACTCACGGCAGGTGCGTTGCCCGGCATCCCCGGCTCGGCCGACGCGAGCGAGATCCCGCGGCCGGTGCGGGAGGCGGCCTCGGAGGGGCTCAAGGAGGTGTTCTTCGTCGGCAACAACTGGGAGGGCACCGCCGACGTCATCAACTCCCGTGGGGACTACGCCAGGATCGGCCGCATCGACATGATCCCCGACAAGGAGGAGCGCCTGTGGGAGATCTACCTGAACCCCGTCAAGCTCGCCTTCTTCCTCGGTATCCGGCTCGGCCCGGGTGAGGGTCACGATCAGTACGTCGACGACATGTACACCACGAAGGACGGCAGGTCCGTGGTCGCCTCCCGGCCGAGTTTCGCCGACGTGGTCTCCATCGACGTGGAGAGCGGCAAGATCAACTGGCGATTCCCGGTGTCCGGTTTCCGCTCCGACCACATGGCGGTCTCCCCCGACGGCACCCAGGTCGCCGTCTCCGCCTCCACCTCCAACACCGTGCACGTGCTGGACATGGCGACGGGTAAGGAGGCGGGCAGGTTCAAGGCGGGTGACAAGCCGCACGAGAACGTCTACACCGATGGCGGCAAGTACCTCTGGAACATGGCCATCGGCGAGGTCAACACCGACCTTGACGCGCCCTGGCAGGACTTCACCAAGGGCGACCGGCGCATCACCGTCGCCGACGCGAAGACCTTCGAGGTCAAGAAGATCATCGACATGCGCGAGCGGCTCGACGCCTTCGGCCGTGAGGACCTTTCCGACGCGCTGCGCCCCGTCGCCTTCACGCCCGACGAGTCGAAGATGTACTTCCAGGTCTCCTTCTTCAACGGCTTCGTCGAGTACGACGTGCACAACGACAGAATCACCCGGGTGAAGACGCTGCCGAAGAACCCGGACACCAGCGACGAACGCACCACCTTCGTCAATGACTCCCGGCACCACGGCATGTCCATGAGTCCTCGGGGCGACAAGCTCTGCATCGCCGGAACCATGGACGACTACGTCACCGTCGTGAACCGCGAGACGCTTCAGGAGGGCCCGCTCGTCAGCGTCTCCAAGCCGTACTGGGCCACGGTGAGTGGAGACGGCAAGCACTGCGTGGTGTCCGAGAGCGGCGCCGACCAGGTGACGGCGATCGACTTCGCCACCGGCGAGAAGGTCACCTCCATCCCCGTCGGCGACCATCCGCAGCGGGTCCGCCTCGGCCACGTCCCCACGAACTGGACCGGCCCCACCGGCTGAGACGCACCGACCCGCGTCTCACGCGGCTTTGACCCGAAGGGCTCGCCGACGGCCGGTGGTGACGAGCTGTCCGGCCGTCAGGAACGGGCGCGGCCGCGGCCGTCGGGGCTCCCCGTCGGCACCGCCGCCGTGCTCTTCCGCACCACCAGGCTCGTCGCCAGTTCCAGCCGGGTGGACACCGGTTCCTCGGCCCGTAGCCGCATCAGCATCTGGGTGGCCTCCTCCGCCATCCGGCGCAGTGGCTGGTGCACCGTGGTCAGGGCCGGGCTTGCCCAGCGGGCGATCGATACGTCGTCGTAGCCGACCACCGAGAGGTCGTCGGGGACGCGCAGGCCGTGGGTGCGGGCGGCTTCCAGGACGCCGAGGGCCTGGAGGTCGCTGCCCGCGAAGATCGCCGTGGGCGGGTGGGGGCCGGACAGCATCTCGGTGGCGCGGTCGTATCCGCCCTCCACGTGGAAGTCGCCGAACAGGATGAGGTCGGGGTCGACTTCGAGCCCCGCCATGGCCATCGCCGACCGGTAGCCGTCGAGCCGGGCGCGGGAGCAGAGCATGTCCTCGGGGCCGGTGACGATGCCGATGCGCCGGTGTCCGTGTTCGATGAGATGGCGGGTGGCGGCCAGTCCGCCGTTCCAGTTGGCGGAGCCGACCGAGGGGACGTCGGGGTCGGGGTCGCCCGCCGGGTCGATGATGACGAAGGGGATCGAGCGGGACCTGAGCTGCTGTTTCACCGCGGTGGGCAGCGTGGAGAAGACCAGGACGACGCCGAGCGGCCTGCGCTGGAGCATCGCCTCCATCCACTCCGGGCCGGGCGCGTGGCGGGTTCCGCTTTCGGTGAGGACGACCCCGGCGTTGTGGGCCTTGGCGACGTTCTCCACCCCCCGGATCAGCTCCATCGCCCAGATGCTCTCCAGCTCGTGGAACACGATCTCGATGAGCGGCGCCTCGCGGGCCGACCGGGTGGTGCGCCGGTAGGCGTGGGCCTCCAGCAGGCGCTCCACCTTGACCCTCGTGGGGGCCGCCACGTCCTGCCGCCCGTTGAGGACCTTCGAAACTGTCGAAATGGAGACGCCGGCCCGCTCGGCCACCTGAGCCAGGGTGATGCGGCCCATTTCCTCGTCATCGCGCATGCCGAGGAGCATAAAGCACGGCTCTGCCTCCCCCACCGTACGTAACTTTTCGGTAACGCAGTGACGGAGGGTTGACCCCTCGGAGGGGGAGTCCTAGCGTCCCGAATCACAAGTTTCGGCAATGACTCCGAAACAGTTTCGAGAGGCGAGTCGATGAAACAACGCGCACGGTTCTCGCGTACCGCTGTCGTCGGTGGTGCCGCGCTGGCCCTGGTGCTGTCCCTGACCGGGTGCGGGGGAGGCTCCGACGCGGCCGGTGACGACGCCATCCATGTCCTGGTCTACGGGGACGCGGCGAACAAGGTGGAGAAGGAGCTCGTCGCCACCTTCAACGAGACGTCGGAGGTGAAGGTCGTCCTGGACACGATCCCGGGCGCCGACTACCAGGCCAAGCTGCAGACCATCATCAGGAGCAAGCAGGCGCCGGACGTCTTCTTCAACTGGGGCGGCGGCAGCATCAAGCCGTTCGTCGACGCCGGTCTGCTGCTCCCGCTGGATTCCTTCATCGCCGACGACCCCGGCCTCAAGGCGAACTTCCTGCCGTCCGTGTTCAACAGCGCGGTGATCGACGGCGCCTCCTACGGGATCCCCATGCGCGGCACGCAGCCCGTCCTGCTGTTCAACAACGGCAAGGTCCTGAAGAAGGCGGGTGTCGAACCTCCCGAGACCTGGGACGACCTGCTGGCGGCGGTCAAGGCGCTGAAGGCCGACGGCGTCACCCCGATCGCGCTCGGCGGCGGCGACCGGTGGCCGACGCTGATGTGGTTCGAGTACCTCTACGACCGCATCGCCGGGCCCGAGCTCTTCCAGAAGGCGCTGGACGGCGACAAGGACGCCTGGGCGAGCCCGGACAGCCGGAAGGCGCTGAGCATGATCAGGGAGTTGGTGGACGCCGGGGCCTTCGGCACCAACTACGACTCGGTGAAGTTCACCGACCAGGGTTCCCCCACGCTCCTGGCGACCGGCAAGGCGGGCTTCGAGCTGATGGGCTCGTGGGAGTACTCGACGCAGCAGGACGCCCACCCGGAGTTCGCGAAGAACGACCTCGGATTCAGCGCCTTCCCCTCCGTCGAGGGCGGCAAGGGCGACCGGGCGAACCTCGTCGGCAACACCAACAACTTCTACTCCGTGGTGAAGAAGACGAAGCACCCGAAGGCCGTCGCCGAGTTCCTGAAGCTCATGTACTCGGAACGGTTCGTCAAGGCGCAGCTCTCCATCGGCAACCTGCCGACCACCACCAACACCGAAGGCCTCCTGGACACCGCCGCCAGCCCCGGGTTCGCGAAGTTCCAGTACGACATGGTCAAGGAGGCTCCGGCGTTCCAGCTCTCCTGGGACCAGGCGTACCCCCAGTCGGCGGCCACCGCGATGTACCAGGCCCTCCAGCAGTTCTTCAACGGCTCGATGGACGAGGACGCCTTCATCGAGGCCATGCAGGCGCTGCCGACCTCGTGACCTCACTCGAATCCGGACGCGGAACCGATGACATGAATCCCACCGCCGTCGCATCCGAAAGCCCCGGGGGCAGGGGGACAGCCGCGAAGGCCTTCAAGAAGGACGGACCTGTCGGTGAAGACAGGTCCGGCGGCATCGGAGCGAGCCGGCCGGGGTTCCTCTGGGCCGCCCCCGCCGCCGTCTTCTTCGGCCTCTTCGCGATCGTCCCGCTGATCATGGTCGCCGTACTCTCCTTCGCCAGCTGGGACGGCCTCAGCGACCCGGAGTTCGCCGGCCTCGCCAACTGGAAGAAGCTCCTCGACGACCCCGTCATGATCAAGAGCCTCTGGCTGAGCGTCCTGCTCACCGTGCTCGGGGTCGCCGTGCAGACCCCGCTGAGCATTCTGCTCGGGGTCTGGGCGGCGGGACACCAGCGCAACCGGGCCGTCCTGTCCGCCATCTACTTCGTCCCGATGCTGCTGTCCATCGCGGCCGTGTCCGTGCTGTGGCGCGCTCTCCTCGACCCCAACCTCGGCGTCCCCGCGCACGCCACCTGGCTGTTCGGCGACGGCAACCTCTTCGGGATGCAGGCCAGTGCGATCGGAGTCCTGGTCTTCGTCAGCACCTGGCAGTTCACCCCGCTGCACACGCTGATCTACCAGGGCGCTGCGCGCGCGGTCCCGCCGGTCCTCTACCAGGCGGCGCAGATCGACGGCGCGGGCCGGGTGCGGCAGTTCTTCCACATCACGCTGCCGCAACTGCGCAACGCGATCATCACCTCGATGATCCTGATGGTGGTCGGCGGGCTCACGACCTTCGACACCGTGCTCATCCTGACCCAGGGCGGACCGGGCAGCGACACCACCATCAGCGCTTACTACATGTACCAGAAGGCGTTCAAGAGCTTCGACTACGGATCGGCGTCCGCCATCGCCCTCCTCCTGGTCCTCGTCTCCACGCTCATCTCGCTGATCGTGGTGCGGCTCTCGGGCTACGACAAGATGCGCAGCACCATGGAGGGACTGTGAGCAAGAGCCGTCCCAACCACCTCGCGGGTTTCGGCTCGGTGGTCTGGCTGCTCGTCGTGGGGCTGCCGCTGTACGTGATGCTCATCGCCACGTTCCAGTCGCGCCCCGACTACGCGGCGAACGGCCCGCTGGCCTTCCCCGAGCACTTCACGCTCGACAACTACATCAAGGACCTCAACAGCGGCTTCGCGCAGTACTTCCTCAACACGGTCGTCGTCACCGTGTGCGTGGTGGGCATCGTCGTCCTCCTCGTACCGCCGCTGGCGTACACCATCGTCCGAAGCCGGGGCCGTGCGACCACGACCGTCTTCCGGCTGTTCCTCCTGGGGCTGGCGATCCCCTCGCAGGCGGTCATCGTGCCGATGTTCTTCGTCATCAGCGAGGCCGGCCTCTACGACAACCTCATCGGCGTCATCCTGCCGACGGCGGCCTTCGCCATGCCGGTGTGCGCCCTGATCCTCACGGGTGTCATGCGTGACATCACCCCCGATCTGTACGAGGCGATGACGATGGACGGCGCCTCGTCCCGGCGCGTCTTCTTCCAGCTGGTGCTGCCGCTGTCCAGGAGCGGGCTCGCGACGATCGTCGTCTTCTCCGCCCTCCAGGCGTGGAACGGCTTCCTCTTCCCCCTCGTCCTGACGCAGTCCGCGGAGACCAAGGTCATCACCATGGGGCTCTACGAATTCCAGACGGAGCACGGCGTCGACACCCCCGGCCTGCTCGCCGCGGTCGTCCTGTCCATGCTCCCCATCCTGATCGTCTACCTGTTCGCTCGTCGGGCCCTGGTACAGGGGCTGATGGGGGTCGGAGGAAAGTGACCGCCAACATCGACAACGCCGGTCCGCGGAAAGCCGCCGCCGGGACCACCGCATCCGTGGCGCCGGCTTCCGGCGACACGGGCCGCCGCACCGGGCCCTGGCACGATCCCGCCCTCACCCCCGAGGCCAGGGCCGACGCCCTGATCGACGCCATGACCCTCCAGGAGAAGCTCTCCCAGCTCGTCGGGGTCTGGGTGGGCGCATCCGACGAGGGCGGTGAAGTCGCGCCGTTCCAGCACGACATGGAGGAGGCCGTCGACCTCGACGAGCTTCTTCCGCACGGCCTAGGCCAGCTGACCCGCCCGTTCGGAACGGCCCCGGTCGACCCGGCCGTGGGCGCCCTCTCGCTGTCGCGCACCCAGGAACGGATCGCCGGAGCGAATCGATTCGGCATCCCGGCGCTCGCCCATGAGGAGTGCCTCGCGGGCTTCGCCACCTGGGGCGCGACGGCCTACCCGGTGCCGCTGTCCTGGGGCGCCACCTTCCATCCGGACCTGATCCGTGAGATGGCCGCCGCGATCGGCCGCGACATGCGCTCCGTCGGCGTGCACCAAGGGCTCGCCCCGGTCCTCGACGTCGTACGCGATGCCCGCTGGGGGCGCGTCGAGGAGACGATCGGAGAGGACCCGTATCTGGTGGGAACCGTCGCCACCGCGTATGTACGGGGACTGGAGTCGGCCGGAGTCGTCGCCACGCTCAAGCACTTCGCCGGGTACTCCGCCTCACGGGCGGGCCGCAACCTCGCCCCCGTCGGCATGGGTGCGCGGGAGCGGGCCGACATCATCCTGACCCCGTTCGAGATGGCCGTACGCGAGAGCGGCGTACGGTCGGTGATGCACGCCTACACCGACACCGACGGCATCCCCTCCGCGGCCGACGGGCAGCTGCTGACCGGTCTGCTCCGGGACACCTGGGGCTTCGACGGGACCGTTGTCGCGGACTACTTCGGCATCGCCTTCCTCAAGACGCTGCACGGGGTGGCGGGAACCTTCGGGGAAGCGGCCGGCGCCGCACTCGGCGCGGGGGTGGACGTGGAGCTGCCGACCGTGAAGACGTTCGGCAGTCCGCTCGCCGAGGCGCTCGCCCAAGGCCTGGTGTCCGAAACCCTGGTGGACCGTGCCGTACGCCGAGTCCTGGTCCAAAAGGTCCAGTTGGGGCTGCTCGACGCGGACTGGAGGCCGGAGCCGGCGGTGTTGGCCGCGGCCGTCGGCCCGGACGGGCCGACGGAAGGGAACTCGCGGGCGCTGCGGGGGACCGTGCGGCTCGACACCGACGAGAACCGCGCGCTCGCCCGGCGCGTCGCCGAACAGGCCGTCGTGCTCCTGCGCAACGACGGCACCCTGCCCCTGGCGGCGGGCGCCGGGGCTCCGGCCCGTATCGCCCTCGTCGGACCCAACGCCGACACCCCGACGGCCGTCCTCGGCTGCTACGCCTTTCCCGTCCACGTCGGCGGTCAGCACCCCGGGACACCGCTCGGCATCGACCTGCCCACCCTGCGCGAGGCATGCGCGGCGGAGTTCCCCCGCAGCGAGATCGTCACCGCGCGGGGTGCGGACGTCGACGGCACGTCCACCGACGGGTTCGGCGAGGCCGTCGAACTGGCCCGGGGCGCCGACCTCGTGATCCTCGCGCTCGGCGACCGGGCCGGGCTCTTCGGGCGGGGTACGAGCGGGGAGGGCTGCGACGCGGAGGACCTGGCCCTCCCCGGCGTCCAGCGGCAACTGCTCGACGCCCTCCTCGACACGGGCACGCCCGTCGTCGTCACCCTGCTCGCCGGGCGTCCGTACGCCCTCGGGCGGGCGGTGGACGAGGCGGCCGCGATCGTGCAGTCGTTCTTTCCCGGCGAGGAGGGCACGACGGCCATCGCCTCGGTGCTCAGCGGCCGCACCGCGCCGTCCGGCCGGCTGCCCGTCGGCGT
Source organism: Streptomyces griseus (assembly GCA_002154345.1). Classification (GTDB taxonomy): domain Bacteria; phylum Actinomycetota; class Actinomycetes; order Streptomycetales; family Streptomycetaceae; genus Streptomyces; species Streptomyces caviscabies. The sequence goes on along the minus strand of MUNB01000063.1, from coordinate 4,262 downwards.
GCCGCGCCACCCGGGCTCCCAGCCGTCCACCTACCTGGCGGCGCGACTCGGCCACGCGAGCGATGTGTCCAGCGTCGACCCGGCCCCGGCGTTCGCGTTCGGCCACGGTCTCACGTACACCGCCTTCGCCTGGGGCGACCTCGTCGTGGAGCGCGGACGGGCCACGACGGAAGGGGAGTTCACCTTCTCCTGCACGGTCCGCAACACCGGTGCGCGGGAGGGGACCGAAGTGGTGCAGGTCTATCTCCACGACCCGGTCGCCTCCGTGGTCCAGCCGGTGCAGCGGCTCATCGGATACGTACGTCTCGACCTGGGGCCGGGACAGGCGGCCCGGGTGCGGGCGACGGTCCCGGCGGACCTCGCGTCCTTCACGGGCCGCGACGGCCACCGGATCGTCGAACCGGGCGATCTCGAACTGCGGTTGAGCGCGTCGTGCGACGAACCGCGGCTCACCGCCCGGGTCACGCTGACCGGGCCGGTGCGAACGGTCGATCACACCCGTCGGCTGCACATGAGCATCGCGACGGAGCTCCTCACGGACACGGCGTAGGCGGGACCGGACCGACGGGGAGGGCACGCAGGGGCACGCGCTCCCCGTCGGGGTGGGTCAGCCGAGGACGAGAGGCAGGGCGGTCAGGCCGCGGGTGAGGCGGGTCCGGCGCCAGGCCAGGGCTTCCGCGTCGACGGCCAGGCCGGTGTCCGGGAAGCGGGTCACCAGAGCGCGGAGGGCGATCTCGGCCTCGGCCCGGGCCAGCGGAGCGCCGAGGCAGCGGTGGATGCCGTGGCCGAAGGAGAGATGGCCGGCGGCGTCGCGGTCCAGGTCGAGACGGTACGGGTCGGGGAACACGGCCGGGTCGCGGTTGGCCGCCCCGGTGGCGATGAGCACCGGGAAGCCCGCCGGGACGTCGACCCCGCCGACGCTCAGCTCCTCCGCGCTGTACCGGAAGGTGGCCACGCTCACGGGCGAGTCGTAGCGGAGCAGTTCGTCCAGCGCGCCGGGGATCAGGTCCGGGTCCCGGCGCAGCCGGTCGAATGCCTCGGGGTGCCGGAGCAGGGCCAGGACGGCGTTGCCGATGAACTGGGTGGTGGTCTCGTGCCCGGCGACCAGAAGGAGGGCGGCCAGGGAGACGGCCCCGTCCCGGTCGAGACCGCCCTCGTCGCAGTCGCGCAGGAGCGCGTGGAGCGGGCCGTCGCCGGGGGTGGCGCGGGCCGTGTCGACGAGGTGGGTCAGATAGTCGCCGATCCGGTGCGACGCGGCGTCGACGCGGGCGGTGTCGGTCGCGTCGAAGAGTTCGTGGGACCAGCCGGCGAGCGCGGCGCGGTCGGATTCCGGCACCCCCAGCAACTCACAGATGACGGTGACCGGCAGGGGGACCGCCAGTTCCGCCACCAGGTCGACCTCCGCGCCCGGCCGCCACTTTGCCATGAGGCCGTCGACGACACGGGTGATGAACGGGCGCAGGTCCCGGACGCGGCCGGTGGTGAACAGCGGCGTCGCCACCCGCCGGTGGCGGGTGTGCGCGGGCGGGTCGCTGGCCAGCATGGTGCGGGAGATCGCCGGGTGCAGGTCGCGGTCGGAGGGCCGGTCGGCGAAGAAGCGGGCGGTGTCCTTGGACAGCCGGGGATCGGTGAACGCCGCACGGGCCTCGGCGTGGCCGGTGATCAGATACCCCTGGTGTCCGCCGGAGCCGGTGGGGACGCGCTGGACCGGGCAGCGTTCGCGCAGCCGGTCGTAGGTGGGGTAGGGGTCGGCGAAGAAGCGCGGGTCGCGCAGCGGGTCCTGACGCGGGGCGGTCATGAGGCGGCTCCCACGGTCTCGGTCGCCGGGCGCCGCGCGTAGGCCTCCGCCACGAGCAGCAGCCACGCGGTCTCCGCCGGGAGGTCGCCCTTGCGGGAGCGGGTGCCGGCGGCGGGCGGGGCCTCGTCGCCGTCGAGGGGGAGTCCGGCGCGCTTGGCGTCGACGGCCGCGGCGATGACCGCCGCCTCCACCTCGGCCTCGCCCTCGGGGGTGTCGGCCGTGCCCCGGCGGGCCGTATCGGCCGCCGCGGCGTCCCGTACCGACGCCCGGCGGTACGGGCGCAGGGCCAGTACGCAGTCGTTGATCTCGATGACCCGGCGGTGGAGGTGGAAGTCGAGGTCGTGGGCGTCCACTTCGGTGTCGCCCGGGTCGAGCACGACCTCGGGGACCGCCGAGGTGACCTCCCGCCACAGCGGTTCCAGCGCGGTGAACGACGCCCGTTCCCAGCGGCGGCGGCGCAGTTGGCTGAGCGGCCACAGCAGTGCGGGGAGGGTGAGCCCGACGGTGATGAGGAGGACGGCGACGGCGGGCGCGGTCACGCTGAACGCGCAGCGGAAGGGGGTCAGCGGGGTGGAGCACCGGGCGTGGTCGGGAACGAGCCCCAGGCCGAGGCCGATGGAGACCAGGGCGAACAGCTTGTACGCGGCGTAGACGAGGGCGAAGCCACAGCCGACGGAGGTCGTGCGCAGGCCCCAGCGCTGACTGCGCCGGGTCGAACGCTGGGAGTGGGCCCAGGTCTGCAGCAGGAAGTCCTTGGCCGTGTACGCCAGGAAGGAGATGTAGATCAGCACGTAGCACGCGTACAACACCGGGTTCCGGCCCGTGAGTTGCTCGGCGACGAAGAAGACGGTCATACCGGCGACGGAGAGGGCGAGGGCGATGACGCGCAGCCGGATCTGCCGATGGGCCCGCTCGCGGTCCAGGTTGAGCTGGAAGAGGAAGGCGAGGACCGAGGTGGCCGCCGTCAGGGTGAAGGTGTTGCTGAGCAGCCGGGCGACGTGCGGGACCACCGATTCGACCGCGCGCTCCACTGCGGGCGCGTAGGAGGCGAAGGCGAGCGCGAACGAGGTCAGCAGCGCCGCCATCGCCCAGGTGCCCGTGGGGCGGTGGCCACCCCGTCCTCGTACCCAGTACGCGGCGAAGCACAGCAGCACGACGGCCGTGCCCGTGAACAGGACATTGATCATTTCCGGTGGCGTTTCTTCCTGTGTGGCTCGGCGAACAGGGCGTCCCAGCTCTCGGCGCCGCTGGCGGGCCGGCTCGACGGGACTTCGCGGCCCCGGTACATGAGCTGGCGGATCACGCTGGCCATCACCTCGGCCTCGCGCTCGTCCTCGCTCGTATAGCTGGTCCGGCCGGACATGCGTCGCACGAGGGCGGGGTCGAAGCCGATCGCGCGCAGCGTGTCCCGGTCCAGCTCCAGGCTGCCGGCGTGGTCGCAGATGATGTGGCTGATCTCGTGGGCCAGGATGTGGTTCTGGTGGAGGGGCGAGGTGGCCTCCTCGTAGAACAACAGGTCGGCGTCCGGGGTCTCCAGGCGGATGCCGCACGGGGCGTCCAGGGCGCCCAGGGTGCTCAGGGGCCGCAGGACGATGGGGCGTCCGCGCTGTTCGGCCACGGCGTCGCGGAGGTCGCGGGTGCTGAAGCGGTGCGGGAGCCGAAGCGCCTCGACGCGCGCCTCGCACGCGGCGCGAAGCTGCTCGAAGTCCATGTCCTCACTCTGGTGACGCCGGTCGGGTGGTCGGACCGGGGCGGATCACCCCCTGAAGCCCGTGCGAGCGCACCAATGTTGACATGTTCGAGACGTCCTCCGGCGGGCGGGGTGCGCGGTTCAGTCGTCCAGGTTCAGATCGTGCGCGCTGTCGTCGGAGGTGAGTCCTTCGAGCTTCCGGGCCTGTTCGATCACGGTCGACAGCATCTTCAGGCTGTCGACGCTCAGGCCGTTGGCGCGCAGCGCCACCTTGCGGACGTCCTGGTCACGCATGGCGGCGAGGAGGCCGATCTCCGCCTTCGTGCGTTCGGCCGCCGCGCTGTCGACGAAGTAGCCCGCCGGTACGCCGAAGAAGTCGGCCAGGGCCTTGATGGTGTGCCGCGTCGGGTTCCGCTTGGCGCCGGTGCGCAATTGCTGGATGGCGCTCGCCGTCACCCCGCGCCCTTCCGATGTGGTGGCTCTGCGGATTCCCTCGGCGACCTCCGCGTAGGTGTACGGCCCCCGGGACGGCGGGTGCACCTCGCGGAAGAGGTGGTCCAGGAGCTGGGCGAAGGTGGGTGACCGGTCATCCTCCACGTACACGACCTCCTTGGCGTGATGCCGAGCTTGCGCCCACCACAGTGTTTCTCGAAGCCTCTTGGGCCGGATCCGGCGACACTTTGGTTGACGCCGGGCAGTCACTCTGGTGTACGTTACCAATGCTTCGTCACCACTGAAGTGTCGAGGGGGTGGGTGGCGGCACCGGTCGGGCGG
>MUNB01000629.1 GCA_002154345.1 Streptomyces griseus | reverse complement strand
GACGACTGAGGCCGGACCGTACGAGCGACGACGACTCGACCGACGACATCGAGGACCTGCGGCGCGTGGCGGCGCCGCAGGTCCTCGATGTCGTCGGTCGAGTCGTCGTCGCTCGTACGGTCCGGCCTCAGTCGTCGCTCCTAGTCGATCCCGCCACCGATGGTGCGGATGAGCACCGGGTACTCGGGCGCCCCGGGCGGCTGCGGACAGCGTGCCACGCGGGCGGCGATCTCGGTCACCCTCTCCAGGCTCTCGCATTCGAGGACCCAGAACCCGGCGAGCAGCTCCTTCGTCTCGCTGTACGGCCCGTCCGAGACCACCGGCCGCCCCTCGGCGTCGACGCTCACGGCCCGGCCCTGCGCGGGCTCCGTGAGCCCGTACGCGGTCACCAGCTCACCCGACTCGGCGAGGTCGTCGTTGATGCTGCCCATGTAGGCGAACATCTCCTGCATGGCCTTCTCGTCCCAGGCCGGGCTGGTGGCGTTGCCCTTGCCGGTCTGCGCGTCGTAGTCCGCCTGGCTGCCCTGGACCATCACCAGATACTTCATGACCGTCGCCTCCTGGTCGTTCGTTCGCTCGGTGCGGTTTCTTCCTCTTGCACAGGGGACGTCGGGGCCGGGGCCCGGTTCTCGACACCACGCGCGGTTCTTTTTCGGATTCACTCCGGATGCGCCGACGGATTCACCCGCCGGAGGGGTCGGAACGGAGCGTTCAGTAAGGTTCGGCTGCGCCTGGTTTCCACCAGTCACCCCTGTTTTCCCCTCCGAACGCTTGAGGTCCCGGCCCGTGCCCCCACCCCCGTCTCCGGCCCCGCTTCCGCACACCGGCCCCGTCTCCGTCGTGGGGATCGGTGCGGACGGCTGGCCGGGCCTGTCCGGTACGGCACGGGAGGCGCTGCGGGAGGCGGAGGTGCTGATCGGCGGGGCGCGCCAGCTGGACCTGCTTCCGCCGGAGTGCGCCGGGGCACGGGTGGGCTGGCCGTCCCCGTTGAGGCCGGCCGTGCCCCGGCTGCTGGCCGAGCACCGGGAGCGCCGGATCGCGGTGCTGGCGAGCGGGGACCCGATGTTCTACGGGATCGGCCGGGCGCTGGCGGAAGAACTGGGTCCGGAGGGGCTGCGCGTACTCCCCCACCCGTCCTCCGTCTCGTACGCCTGCGCGCGCCTCGGCTGGCCGCTGGAGGACACGGAGGTCGTGACGCTGGTGGGCCGCCCGTCGGCACGGCTGGCGGCTTCGCTGTACGAGGGCCGCAGGCTGCTGGTCCTGAGCGCGGACGCGAGCACGCCCGCCACGGTCGCGGCGCTCCTCACGGCCCATGGCTTCGGCCCGAGCGGTATGCGGGTGCTGGAACAGCTGGGCGGTGAGGCGGAGGCGTACGTCGACGGCGTCGCGGAGACGTGGACGCACGCCCCGGGGGACCGCCTGAACGTCATCGCGGTCGAATGCCGGGCGTCGGCGGACGCGCTGCGGCTCGGAACGGTCCCGGGTCTGCCGGACGAGGCGTACGAGCACGACGGCCAGCTCACCAAGCGCCACATCCGGGCGGCCACGCTCGGGGCTCTGGCGCCCGCGCCCGGAGAGCTGCTGTGGGACGTGGGCGGCGGCTCGGGCTCGATCGCGATCGAGTGGCTGCGGGCCCATCCGTCCTGCCGGGCGGTGAGCGTGGAGCGGGATCCGGTACGGGCGGAGCGGATCACGAGGAACGCGGACCGCCTGGGAGTCCCGGGCCTGCGGGTCGTCACCGGCCCGGCCCCCTCCGCACTGGCCGAACTGGACGCGCCGGACGCGGTGTTCATCGGAGGCGGCCTGACCGCACCGGGCCTGCTGGAGGCGTGCTGGGAGGCGCTGCGGCCGGGGGGTCGGCTGGTCGCGAACACGGTGACGCTGGAGTCGGAGGCGCTGCTGGCGGCGCGGCACAAGGAGTTCGGCGGCGAGCTGGTCCGCCTGGCGGTCGCCCACGCGGTCCCGGTCGGCGGCTTCACCGGCTGGCGCCAGGCCATGCCCGTAACGCAGTGGTCGGTCATCAAGTCCTCGGGATCCGGGGCACGTTCGCACAAGGGAGATCGATCATGACGGTGTACTTCATCGGCGCGGGCCCGGGCGCGGCCGACCTGATCACGGTGCGCGGCGCCCGGATCCTCGCCGCCAGCCCGGTCTGCCTGTACGCGGGCAGCCTGGTCCCGGTGGAGCTCCTGGCCGAGTGCCCGAAGGACGCCCGCCTGATCGACACGGCGAACCTGGACATCGGGCAGATCACGGCGGAGCTGGTCCGGGCCCACCAGGACG
>MUNB01000628.1 GCA_002154345.1 Streptomyces griseus | reverse complement strand
CTGCCTCAGCGGTCCCGGCGGCCTCGGTGGTCCCGGCATGCTCCGCCCCGGCGGTCGCCGTGGTGACGGTCGGGCGGCCGGTGAAGGTGAGGGGGCGGGGCGGGGGCGGCACGGGTGACCTGCGCAGGGCGTCCAGCCGGGTCCGGGCGGACCTGACCTGGCCGGACAGTTTCGCCTCGTGCGAGCGGCGGTGCTTGCCGAAGCCCTGTTTCGGGTCGCGTCCGGTGGCCGCGAGCCGCGCTCCGGCCGCCTCGACCAGTTCCTCGGTGCGGGCCAGGTCCGCCACGTACTCCTCGTGCTCCTGGGCCCAGCGGCGGCGGGCGGCGGCCTTGGCGGTGCGGTAGCCGTCCCAGCCGTCCCCGTACCGGGTGACCGTGCGCAGATCGCGGTCGACCTCCAGGATCACCGAGGTGACCCGCTCCAGGAACGCCCGGTCGTGGGTGATCGCCACGACGGTGCCCCGGTGGGCGCGCAGGTGGTCCTCCAGCCAGCCGACGGCACGGGCGTCCAGGTGGTTGGTCGGCTCATCGAGCAGCAGCAGTTCGGGGGCGGCGGCCAGAACGCAGGCGAGGGCCAGGCGCGACTGCTCGCCGCCGGAGAGGGTGGCGAGGGTCCGGTCGCGGGTGAGATGGGCGAGGCCGAGCCCGTGGAGAGCCGCTTCGGTGCGGGCCTCCGCCCGGTAGCCGTCGCGGTCCTCATAGGCGGTGAGGAGGTCTCCGTACGCGGTGAGTTCCGCGTCGGTGGGCTCCGGGTCGCCCGGCTTCCGCCCGGAGAGTCCGGCCTCCGCCTCGCGGATGCGGTGTTCGAGGTCGCGCAGTTCGGCGAGGGCCGCGTCGACGGCGTCCTGCACGGTGTCGGACGGGTCGAGGTCGAGGGTCTGGGCGAGGTAGCCGGTGGAGCCGGGGAAGCGGACGGTGATCTCTCCGGTGTCCGGCTGTTCCGCTCCGGCCAGCAGCCGGAGCAGGGTGGACTTTCCGGAGCCGTTCTCGCCGATGACGGCGGTCTTCTCACCGGGCCGGACGGTGAGGGTCACCTGGTCGAGTACGGAGCGGTCCCCGTACGCCTTGGAGACGTCCTTCATGGCCAGTTGAGCGCGGTCGCGCTGGGGGTGCATGGGTGCCTTTTCCCTGGGTGACGGCCCGCGGCCGGGCGCACGGAGGCGCGGCACGGCGGGGCGTGGATGCCGGACGGCGAAGGGGACGGCGGCGGGCGCGCGGGGTGACGTCGACGTCACCGGGGCGTCTCAGCGGGACGCGTGGTGCGGCGCGCGGCGGCCGTCCGGGCCGGGAATCAGCGGAAGAAGTAGAAGCGGTACGAACCCATGTGGGCCAGTCTAGCGACGGGCGGCCGGCCCCGCCGAGAATTTCGGCCCGCCCGGAGCCTGGGTGGGGCAGGCTCCGGGCGGGCCGGACGGAGGGGCGGGAAGGG
>MUNB01000627.1 GCA_002154345.1 Streptomyces griseus | reverse complement strand
GCCACCCCCGCGCCCGCGCCCGCCGGCTCCTCGTCGGCCTCGTCGGCTCCCTGCCCGGCCCTCGTACCGCGACCGGCCCCACCGCCCCGCGGACCGGCCTCGCCCGGCAGGGAGCCCGCGTCCTTGGCCTCCGCGGCGATCCTGGCCTCCTGCTCCTCGCGCTCGGCCTTCTCGCGCGCCTGGGCCGCCAGATCCACCCGGCCCTCCGGCTTGATGTGGGCGATGACACCGGGGTGCGCGATCGACGGCAGGATGTGACGCCACATCTCCGCCACCTGCTCGCGCAGATCGGCGCGACCGGTGTCGGCCTCCGAGACCAGCTGAATACCGGTGAACGAGGCGACGATGATTTTGGCCGACACCATCGGGTCGATCTGCGGGAACACCTCGCCGCGTTCCTGGCCCAGCTCCAGCATCCGGGCCGTCGCGTCGATCCAGTCGCCCCACGGATGCGGTCCGCCGAGGAAGACGCCCTCGATGGAGAGCCTCGTACCGGCCCGGGCCATCGCGTTGTGGCGCAGGGCGAAGGCGAACTGCTGGCCGCCGTCCACCAGGGACTGAAGCGGCGATCCCTCCTGCTCGAACTCGACGGTGGAGGTCTGCTCGTCCATGATCGCCTGGGCGATGGCCTCCTTGGAGGCGAAGTGGAAGTACAAGGCCCCCTTGGTGACCTTGGCGCGGCGGAGAATCTCCGAGATGGCGGCACGCTCGTAGCCGTAGTCGTCGAAGACACTCGCCGCGGCGTCCACGATCGACCGCCACGTCTGGACCGCGCGAGCCTGCTTCGCCATTTCCTGCCTCCGGGACGTTCTGTGCGCTCAGCCCTTCACCGCCGAGCCGCCGTCGATCCAACCTCTGCGGCCAGCGTAAGCACGTGCGCCGTCGCACCGGCCATCGGTCTGTCCGGAAACCGCGCCCGCACCCCGGTGGATCACCGCCTGCGGACGACCGCCGCCGCCACTTCCCCACCGCCTGTTTCTTACCCGCTTGTCCGTACCCCGGCCGTCCGGCGAAAACACGGAACAACGAAGAACCCCCGCTCCGGATCTCTCCGGAGCGGGGGTTCTCTCGAATCAACTTCAGCAGCTGCGGGCAACTGCCGTTGTGCGCGAGGGGGGATTTGAACCCCCACGTCCCTAAGGACACTGGCACCTGAAGCCAGCGCGTCTGCCGTTCCGCCACTCGCGCAAGTGGTGTTTCAGACCCTCACCTTGTGGGGTGAGCGCCTGGCGACAAACGAAGATTAGCACGCTGGACAGGGCGGATTCACATCCGTTGTTTCGCCGGCTCGGGGAAGGGAAGCGGGAACCCCGAACCATCGCCCCCACTCCTCCAGAGTGCGTCCCGGGTGCGGGACACTGTGAGGAGGCCACCTCTACGATCCGTGTGAGGGGTGACACTCATCCACAGGCCAGACAAGGGGAACCAGCCGATTTCCCGACGCGTGGATACGATCAGTAAGCAGTACAGGGTCGATGACAACGGAGGAGGTGCCCCATGGGGGTCATGAAGCGTTTCGAGCAGCGCCTCGAGGGGCTGGTCAACGGCACCTTCGCCAAGGTCTTCAAGTCCGAGGTGCAGCCCGTCGAGATCGCCGGCGCCCTCCAGCGCGAGTGCGACAACAACGCGACGATCTGGAACCGCGAGCGGACCGTCGTCCCCAACGACTTCATCGTCGAGCTCTCCACACCCGACTACGAGCGGCTCAGCCCGTACTCCGGTCAGCTGGGCGACGAGCTCTCCGGCCTGGTGCGCGACTACGCCAAGCAGCAGCGCTACACCTTCATGGGACCGATCAAGGTCCACCTGGAGAAGGCCGACGACCTCGACACCGGGCTCTACCGGGTCCGCAGCCGCACCCTGGCGTCGAGTTCGTCACAGCACGACCCGTCGGGGCCGCCGCAGCCCGCGCCCGGACGGCCCGCCGCCCCGCAGGCTCCCGGCGGCTACGGCTACCCCCCGAGCGCCGCCCCGC
>MUNB01000626.1 GCA_002154345.1 Streptomyces griseus | reverse complement strand
ACGCAGGTGCGGCCGCGGCCGGCCGCCGTCAGTTCCCGGACGATGCGCGCCTGGCCGCGTTCGTCGACCGCGCTGGTGGCCTCGTCCAGGATCAGGACGGGCGCGTCGGCCAGCAACGCCCGCGCGAGGGCGAGCCGTTGGCGCTGTCCGCCGGAGAGCGTGGCGCCGCGTTCGCCGACGAGGGTGGCGTAACCGTCCGGCAGCCGGGCGATCTCCTGGTCGATCCCGGCGGTACGGGCGGCGGCGCGCAGTTGTGCGTCCGTGGCGGCCGGACGGGCGATGCGCAGGTTCTCCGCGATCGTGGCATGGAAGAGGTAGGTCTCCTGCGAGACGACGGCGATGCCCCGGCGCAGCGAGGCGAGGGTGTACGCGGCGGTGTCCGTCCCGGCGACGGTGAGGCGGCCCCGGTCCGGGTCCCGTTGCCGCAGCAGCAGGCTCACCAGGGTCGACTTGCCGGCCCCGGAGGGCCCGACGACGGCCGTGGTGCGCCCGGGGGCGGCGGTGAAGCTGACACCGTCGAGGGCGGGGCGGGTGCTGCCCGGGTGAGTGAAGTGCACGTCCTCGAAGCGGATTTCGGGTGCGTTCTTCCAGACGGCGGCCCTGGTGCCCCGGTCCGGCACGGCCGCTTCGGCGGTGCGCAGGGCGGCGATGCCGTCGGCCGCCGACACCCCGAGGTAGCCCGCGTGCCATTCGCGGGAGAGGTCGCGCACGGGGCGGAAGCATTCGGAGGCGAGGAGGAGCAGGAGGTAGGTACCGGTGGCGGCGGTACGGCCGGTGGCGGCCGAGGAGCACGCCACGAGGACCGCGGCGACCGTGCCGCCCTGGACGGCGAGGTCGGTGAGGCCGGTGTCGACGAGCGAGACCCGGAGTTTGGCGACGGTGGTCCGGTGCAGGGCGGCCGACCGCCGCTCCAGCCGTTCCCGTACCCGGCCAACGGCGCCGGCGGTGCGCAGGGTCGGCATCCCCTGGAGGGCCTCCAGGTAGTCGGCGGCGAGGGCTTCGTACGAGTCCCAGTGCTCCTTGCCGCGCCGGGCGAGCAGGCGGTCCCACCAGCGCGGCCCGAAGAGGGCCAGCAGCAGGGCGGGGCCGAGGGCGAGGGCGGCGTACGGCTCGACGAGCGCGACGGCGACGAGCAGCAGCGGCGGAACGGCGCAGGTGATGAGGGATTGGGGCAGATAGCGCGAGATGTACGCGTCGACGCCCTCGACCCCGTCCACCAGCGTGGCGCGCACGGCTCCGGCCCGCGCCCCGGTGATCGCGGTGGGGCCGAGCGCCCCGAGCCGTCGCAGCAGGGTGTCGCGGAGCCCGACCCGTACGGTGGCTCCCGCCGTGACGGCGGCCAGGCGCTGGGCGCGGCCGAGGCCGGCGCGGACCAGGACGATGGCGATGACGGCTGTGAGCAGCGGGGCCAGGGCGGCGGTCTGTCCTTGCGCGATCCGGGAGAGCACGAGGGCGAGCAGGACGGCCTGGGCGAGGTGGGTGGCGGTGACCGCCGCGAGCAGTGCGGTGGCGAGGCCGAGCGGGCGGCGCGCGGTGTTCGCGGCGCGCAGGAGTTCGGGGTGGAGCATCATGGGCGTTCTTCCTCGCCTGGCGGGGCCGTCGGGTGACGGGTCGGAGGTTGGTTTTCGGCCGTGTGACCGGAGCTGCGGACTACGGAGGTGAGGCGGGCTGCGGTGGACTCGGAGGTGCCGAGCCGCCACCACCCAGGGCCAGACCGTGCACGATCCAGTCGCGTCCGGGGGTGTCGCCGAGCGCCGCGCCCAGGTCGGCCTGCTGCCAGGAGCCGATGGGGCGTGAGCGCAGGCCCAGTGCGGTGGCGTGGGCCTGGGCCGCGCCGACCGCGTATCCGGCGATGAGGTGGCTGCTGCGCACCGCGGCCGGTGGCGCGTCCTCGGGGCAGCCGTGGGCGAGCAGTACCGCGCCCGCTGTGCCGACCCACTGCTGGCGCGCGGCCCAGTGCGCGAGGGTGGGGCGCGCGTCGCCGGAGGCGCGGACGCCGAGACCGTGGCGGCCGGGCACTAATGCGTACAGGGCCGGGGCGGGGCCTCCGGCCGCCGCGGTCCAGGCGGGTCCGGCGGGGTGTGCCGTCCGCGCGGTGGCCAGGATCCGGGCGAGCAGGTCGTTTCCGGGCGGGTGGTTGAGGTCGCGGGGCGGGGCGCTTCGGCGCGCTTCCAGGACGTCGTCGGTCACCGGCTTCGGGCGCGCGGCCGGGTGCCACGTACCGCCGGTCGGCTCGGGGGCACGGGCGATGTGGTCCAGCAGGTGCCGTGCGGCGGCGAGTTCGCGGGGCGGGGCCGTGTCCGCACCGGGTAGCGGCGCAGGGGCCGCACCGTGAGGCAGGGCCGCCCAGGCACTCAACGCCCCTTCGCGGTCCGCCGACCGGCCGTCCCGGTGCACCACCCGGACTACCGCCAGGGGCAGTTCCGGCTCGGTGCCGGGCCAGGCGTCCTGCCAGTCCGGGGCACGGGGCAGTCCGGCGGCGGCGGACAGCAGGGCGGCGTCCGCGTCGAGGCAGACCCGGACGTCGAGGGCCGGGGACGCGGCCAGCGCCAGCGCGGCGGCGGCGTGTCCCGTGTCCAGGAGCAGCAGCGGCCAGGCCCGGTGACCGTAGTGGGCGACGGTACGGGACACGGCCACAGTGAGGACGACGAGCGCGCCCCGGGGCACGTCGGCGGAGGCCGGGCCGCGCGGGTGGGCGCGGTGCGTGCGCGGGTCGTAGGTGTAGCGCCCGGGCGGCAGCGAGCAGCCCGGACCGAGCAACAGGTGGGCGCGTACCGGGTGGAGGGCGCCCGCCGAGGGAACGGGTCGCAGTCTGCCGGGTGTTCCGGTGGGCGCGGCAAGGGACAGCCGCAGCACGCGGTCGAGGTCGATGGAGCCCTCGGCCGTGGCTCCGGTCCCGGCCACGGGCAGCCCCTGGCCGTTCCACGGGAACGGACGCTCCGGAACGTACGGGGAGAGGGCGGGGACACGCGATGAGCGGGCGTCCGCAAGCGCCTGGCGCAGGAAGCCCGGTGCGGCGGACCGGACCCCGGTGGCGACGTCGCTACCGGAAGCCGGCCTCTTGGCCCGGGCCGGGTGAGGGGCGTCGGGCGGCGTGGCGGTCGGGCCGGTCACGCGGGCAGTAGATGGCACGGCGGGCTTCCCTAGAACGTGGGCGGTGGTCCGTGCGGCATGCGCTCCGGGGCCGCCCGTATCGGGTCGCGGGGCACGTGTTCCGGGGCCGCCCGTATCGGGCCGCGCGGTAGGTGTTCCGGGTGCGGGCGGCACAGCGCGCACACCGGAGGGAGGCAGGCCGCGCGGCGCGGCAGATGTCCCGGAGGCAGATGCGACGGGACACGCGGGAACCGGTCCGACGGCAGGGGCGACAGGCGAAGCGGCGGGCGTCCCTGGAGCCGGCAGGCCGAGCGGCATGACCCACACCCCGGGTGCGGGCATGGCGGGCGGCATGGCACGCGCCCCGAGGGCGTGCGCGGTCGGCCGTGCCGACTCGGGTCCGGCCACGGGAGCGCCAGGCAACGCACCGAGCGTCCCGGGAACGGACCCCGTCGGCCCGACCGCGCACGCCCCGGCGGCGGAAGCGACGGGCGACACACCGGGCGTCCTCGGAACGGACCCCGCCGCCCCTGCCCCGCACGCCTCCGCCGCGGGCGCGTCCGGCAGCTCGGCGCCCGCCCCGGGAGCAGGCGGGTCAGGCTGCACGGCAGGCGTCGCCGAGGCAGGTGCGGTGGGCTGCGCGACGCCTGCCCCGGAAGCAGGCGCGGCGGTTCGGTCCGGTGTGTCGGGCATGGGCCACGCTCCTTCACATGTGCGGTGGTGGGGCGAGGGTGAAGTCCTCGGGGCCGGCCGGGGGCCGGGATCGCCACCCCCGGGCGAGCGCCGCGTCCGCGAAGCGCGGGCAGCCGAAGTAGCCGAAGGCCGCAGGTGCGTTGGGGATCAGGCCGGAGACCAGGACGCGGGCGACGCGCAGTGTGGTCTCGGCGACGTCCTCCGTGGTGAGGTCCGCGGTGATCACCCGGTGCCCTCCGGTGGCGAGCGCGGCGTCCAGCGCCGTGCGGCTGCCGGGAGCGATCCCGGTGACGGGGACGACGCCGAGCGCGGGCTCGGTGAACCGGCGGGCGAGCGGGGCCATCCGGTCGTCCAGCCAGACCTGGACATGGGCGCCGAGGTCCCGGACGGCCGCGAACTCGGGCCCGCAGTCGTCGAGATAGCGCCGGTCGGCGCGGTGATCGAGGTAGAGGCCGCGGGCCAGCATGCCGGCTTCCACCGCCCGGTACACCCAGCCGTCGGCGTCCACCGCGCCCTGCGTGAACACCCACGTGTGCACGGCCTCCAGCACGGCCTTGCGGGCCGCCTCCGCCGGGTCGTACCGGCAGGCGAACCCGGCCGCGTGGATGCCGCGCCCGGGATCGTGCACGAGAGCCGCCACGCACGGGGCGAACTCCGAGGGCATCTCCACGATGTGCACGTCCAGACCGCAGCCGGCCAGGTCCTCGGTGAGTCCGGGAACGCTCGCCGGGTCGATGCCCCGGGTGGGTCCGTCCAGGTGCCACCACAGCTCCAGCGCGTCCCGCTCGACGACTTCGAGGAGCCCGCGCTCGACGGCGTCGTCCAGGCCCTGTCCGGTGGCGATACCCGCGTAGTTGAGATGGTGGGTGCGGGTCAGCGAACGCAGGTCGCCCTGACGCCAGTTGAGGTGGGTCAGGGCGACGGGCGCCCAGCACGGCTCCCCGTCCTCGACAGCCCTGGTCCACAGCACCGGTGTGTCGTCGGTGAGTTCGGCGTACGGGAATCCCTGCCGGCCGTACTGCCAGGGGGCGTACGCCGGCAGCGCGCCCGGCCCGTAGAGGCGGTGGCCCTCGGCGGCGAGTTCGGCGGCGGTGGCCCGCCGGGGCTCCTGCGGGTGGCCCGGTGGCGGGAGGCGGTTGCCGCAGTAGCGCTCGACGGCCTCGGCCACCGCGGCGATCCACGCGCCCCGGGGGTCGCCGAACGTCGTGCCGAGCGAGACCCGGTCGGCGGGCCACGCGCCCAGACGGCGGGCGTCGGCGACGTC
>MUNB01000625.1 GCA_002154345.1 Streptomyces griseus | reverse complement strand
CTGACCCGGCTGGCCGGCTGGACCTCGTACGACATCGCCGCCCACGGCCTCGCCCAGCGGTACTTCGTCCAGGCGCTGCGGCTCGCCCAGGCCGCCGGTGACCGCGGCTACGGCGCCTATGTGCTGATCACGATGAGCCGGCAGGCGGTCTACCTCGGGCACGGCCGGGAGGCCGTCCAGCTCGCCCGGGTCGCCCAGCAGGGGGTCGGCTCCTCCGCCCCGCCGCTCGTCCAGGCGCTGCTGCACGCGGTCGAGGCGCGCGGCCACGGCGTGCTCGGCGAGGCGCGCTCCTGCACCGCCGCCGTGACCCGGGCCGAGCACGCCCTGGAGACCGCCCGCCCCGGCGACGAGGTGCCGCACTGGGCCCGCACCTTCGACGAGGCTCAGCTTGCCGACGAGCTGAGCCACTGCCACCGCGACCTCCAGCAGTACCGGGCGGCCGCCCAGCACGCCGAGCGGTCGCTCGCGCTGCGCGCCCCGGCGTACGCCCGGAGCAGACTGTTCTGCCGGGTGGTCCTCGCCTCGGCCCGCCTCGGCCTGGGCGAGCTGGAGCAGGCCTGCCAGCTGGGCGCGGAGGCGGCCCAGCAGGCGGCCGAGATGCGCTCGGTGCGCGCCACGGAGTACGTACGCGCCTTCGAGCGCAGCCTGGAGCCCTACCGGGACGCCGTCGCCGTACGCGGCTACCGCGACCGGGTCGCCGCCCTCGGCTGAGCCCCGCGGGCGCGGCGGCGACCCGGCCCAGGGGCTCACGCGGCCCGGGGCAGGCTCCCCTCGTGGGCGCCGGGCACGGCCAGGTCGGTGAGGATCGCCTCCGCCGCCCGGCGGCCGGAGTGCAGCGCGCCCTGGACCGAGCTCGTGTCGCGGTGGTCGCCGCACACATACAGCCCGGCCAGCACCCGCACCGGCCGGCGCGGATCGTGCGGGGCCTCCATCGCGGGTACCGCCTCCGGGTCGTGGTGGGCCGCCAGCAGCTCCCAGCCGTCCGTCGGCACGCCGTACAGCGACGCCAGATGCGCCCGCACCGAGCGGTCCAGGTCCGGCGGCGGGGTGCCGAGCACCGTCGAGGTGATCAGCGCCCGGCCCTCTGGCGCCCGCGAGGGGTCCACCTCGCTCATCACCGCGGTGTACGCCACCGGGCCCGACCGGTCCCCGTCCAGCACCAGCGACCTGCCCGTCGGCGGCGGGGCGGGCGCGGTGTGGTGAAGGACCGTCACCGGGTGGAAGGACGGCACCCGCAGACCGGGCAGCAGCTCCGCCGCCGCCCCCGCGCCCGTCGCCAGCAGCAGCGAGCGGCACCCCAGCTCGCCGTGTTCCTTGGTGCGTACGGCGGTGATGTCGGCGGAGGTCACATGCACCCCGGTCCGGACCGTGCCCGGCGGCAGCGAGGCCGCCAGCAGCTCCGGCAGTGCGGCCGAACCGCCCGCGGGTACGCACAGCCCGCCGCGTGCGTAGTCCCGCAGCGCGAGATCGGCGCACCGGCTCGACGTGGTGAGGGCGGGGTCGCTGAGCAGCGCCGTGAGGAGCGGGCGCAGGACGCCGTCGACCGTACGGGCGGGCAGCCCGACGCCGGCCAGCGCTCCGGCGACCGTGCGCTCCGGGCGGGCCAGCAGCCGGTCCCGGGGGGTGGCCGCCAGCCGGGACAGCGCCGCGCCCAGCCGGGCCCGGTCGATCGCCCCGGCCACCGCACCGCCCCGGCCGCCGCCGCGCGCGGGAGCGCCGTGCTCGTGCCCGTACGCGCTCTGCGCCGCCCAGGGCGTGCGGGGCGCTCTGGGGGCGCTCGAACGGGTGCGTACGGCTTTGAGTGCGCCCCTCGCGCTCCGTATGTCGCCGGTGAGATGGCGGCGGCCCTCACTGTGGACCAGGAGCCCCGGCGCGAACTCCCGCAGCTCCGGGGCGCCGAGCCCCGGAGTTCCGGTCAGCTCGGGCCAGGAGGTGCAGAGCAGCGGGCCGAGCCGGTCCAGCCGGAACCCGTCCACCTCGTCGGTGGCGAGCCGGCCGCCCACCCGGGGCTCGGCCTCCAGGACACTGACGCCGAGCCCCGCCCCGATGAGCAGGTGGGCCGCTGACAGGCCGGCGATCCCGGCCCCGATGATGACCACGTCTGCGTGGTGTGCCGTGCTGCGCACGTGCCCCTCCCCGAGTCGGTGCGACTGGTGGGGGGCTCTTGCCCCCAACAGGCCCCCGGAATGCCGGAGTTCGCATCGAGGCTAGGAGGATGGCTGATACTGGGTCAGACGCGCGCCGGGGAGCACCGGGGCACGGGGTCGCACACGCCGCGCCGGGCGGGCCGCGAAGGGGCCGACGGTCAGCGCCGCGCGGCGCGGATCGCCCCGTCGATGCCGGGGAAGGCGAACGTGAAGCCGGAGTCGAGCAGCTTCGCCGGGAGCACCCGCTGACTGCCCAGCACATCCTCCGCGAACTCCCCGAGCACCAGCCGCAGCGCGGGCGCCGGCGCGGGGAACAGCGTCGGGCGGCGCAGCACCCGGCCCATCGCGGCGGTCACCTCGGCGTTGGTGACCGGCTCAGGCCCGGTCAGGTTCACCGGCCCGGTCAGCGACTCGGTGTCCAGGATGTGGCGCAGCGCCGCGACGTGGTCGTGCAGCGCGATGAAGCTCCAGTACTGCCGGCCGTTGCCCAGCTTCCCGCCGAGCCCCGCCTTGAACAGCGGGAAGAGCCGTCCCCAGGCCCCGCCCTCGCGGCCGACGACCAGGCCGGTCCGCGCGTGCACCGTACGGATGCCCGCCTCCTCGGCGGGGGCGGTGGCCGCCTCCCACTCCTCGCAGACCGAGGGCAGGAACCCCTCCCCGGGCGGCGCGTTCTCGTCCACCGGCCGGTCCCCGGTGTCGCCGTAGAAGCCGATGGCGGACCCGGAGAGCAGGACGCGCGGCGGGGTGTCGAGCGAGGCGACGGCCTCGGCGACGGCGGCCGTGCCCAGCACCCGGCTGTCCCGGATCTCCCGCTTGTAGGCCTCGGTCCAGCGGTGGTCGCCCACCCCGGCCCCGGCGAGGTGGACCACGGCGTCGCAGCCGACGAGCCCGGCCACGTCCACGTAACCCCGCTGGGGGTCCCACTCGACCTCGTCGCCGGTTCTGGCGGGCCGGCGCACCAGGCGGGCCACTTCGTGCCCGTCGGCGCGCAGCGAGCGCACCAGCGCCGCTCCGATGAGTCCGGACGATCCGCTGACGGCGATACGGGAGCTCGGCATGCTGCCCATCCTGCCCCATCAAACGCCTCGAACACCGGGGACACCGCATGGCACAGTGACCCCATGGCCGCACTGACCCTCCGCCCCGCCCGCCCCGCCGTGCCCGCCGACGACGA
>MUNB01000624.1 GCA_002154345.1 Streptomyces griseus | reverse complement strand
AGCTGCGCCGCCGCCGCACCCCGCCCATGAGCAGGGTGCGGCGGCGGCGCAGCTGCCGCATGGCCTCGACGCGGAGGGGAAGCGTGCGCCCGGCGCGGTAGCCCGCGGCCTCCGGGTGCTCGGTCTCCACCCGGACCGCGGGCGGCTGGACGGGGGCGCTCATGCTGCTCCTCCGGAGATCAGGGTGAGGAAGGCGTCCTCCAGGCGGCGGTGCGGTCCGACGCCGGTGACCGGGACGTCGAGCCGGACGAGGTCGGCGACGAGCCGCGAGGTGGTGGCCCCGTCGAGGCGGACGAGGAGCCCGCGCCCGTCGTCGGTGCGGACGGCGGAGCCGATGCCGGGCAGGGCGGCGACCTTCTCCGCCAGCGGCTCGGACACCTCATCGGCCGTCGTCACCAGGATCATGTCGCCGGATCCGGTGATCTCGGCGACCGGACCGGCCTGCACGAGCCGGCCCCGGTCCATGACGACCAGGTGGGTGCAGGACTGCTCGACCTCGGAGAGGAGGTGGCTGGAGACGATGACGGTCCGGCCCCCGGCCGCGTACCGGATCATCACGTCCCGCATCTCGCGGATCTGCGGCGGGTCCAGCCCGTTGGTCGGCTCGTCCAGGATCAGCAGATCCGGCATGCCGAGCATGGCCTGCGCGATGGCGAGCCGCTGCCGCATGCCCTGGGAGTACGTCCGCACCGCCCGGGCCAGCGCGTCGCCGAGCCCGGCGATCTCCAGCGCCTCGCCGATGTGGGCGTCCTCAGCGGGCCGGCCGGTGGCCTGCCAGTACAGATCGAGGTTGGCGCGCCCGGAGAGGTGTGGCAGGAAGCCCGCGCCCTCGACGAAGGCGCCCACGCGGGAGAGGACCGGGGCACCCGGCCGGATGGCCTGCCCGAAGACGCGGATCTCGCCCTCGTCGGGGGTGATGAGCCCCATGAGCATGCGCAGGGTGGTCGTCTTGCCCGCGCCGTTGGGCCCGAGCAGCCCGAGGACCTGGCCCTTCTCGACGCGGAAGGACAGCTCGCGCACGGCGTACCGGTCGACGGACTTGGCGTACTTCTTCGAGAGCCCGGTGATCTGGAGCGGTACGTCGGTGAGTTCGGGGTCCGGGGCGGGCGTCGCGGTCCGCCGCCGGGCGGTGAGCAGGAGTGCGGCCGCGATGACGAGGGCGGCGGCCGGGAGGCCCCAGGTCCACCAGGGGAGGGCGGCCGCGGCGGTCTCCACGGCGGGTGCGGTGGGGATCGTCAGCGGTCCGTCGAGGGTCACGCTGTAGGTGGCGGGCTCGGCCGGGGAGGCGTAACCGAGGTCCGTCGCGGAGAACACGAGGCGCAGCCGGTGTCCGGCGTCGAACTCGTGGTCCACGGCGGGCAGCGCCAGCTCGATGGGCTTGCCCTGCCGGTCGGGGGTGATCCGGTAGGGGGCGACGAGCTGGTGGGGCAGTACCTGCTGCCTGCCGTCCGGCGACACGTCGTACACCTTGCCGAAGAGCACCGCGTCCCGGTCGCCGTTCGCCGTCACGTTCACCGTGACGGTGGGCGTGCCGGTGACGCGTACGGAGGTGTCCAGCGGGGCGGACTCGAACCGGCCGAACTGTCCGGGGAAGTCGAGCGAGAGCCCGACGCCGAGGGAGGAGAGCTGGGCGAGTCCGCCGCCGACGCCGGGCACGGCGGAGATGGCGGGCGGCGCAGCCCCGGCCGGGTTGCGGAAGGTCTTGGTCCCGCCGCCGAGCGCGATGTCCCGGCCGCCGCTGCGCAGCCCCGGGTAGGTGTCGCTGCTCGCCCCGCGCAGGAGGGCGGCGCCGTCGGTGGAGTCGACGCCGCCGGTCCGGCTGACGCGGAAGGCGGGCCCGGTGCCGGTGCCGGTGTCCTCCTTGAGATACCGGTCGAACCAGTCCCCGACCCGCCCCTCGACCCGGCTCGTCTCGCTGTCGCCGCCGTCGTGCCCGCCCGAGATCCAGTCGACGGACACGGGCGCGCCGTTGGCGCTGATGGCCTTCTGCATGGCGTCGGCCTGGCCGAGCGGGAAGAGGGAGTCGGACTGCCCCTGGAGGAGGAGCGAGGGCACCTTGATGCGGTCGGCGACGGCGGACGGCGACCGCTCGGTGAGCAGTTTCACCGCTTCGGCGTCGGGCTTGCCGCTGACGGCGACGCGCTCGTACATCGCGCAGAGCCGCTTCTCGAACTTCTCGCAGCCGCCGCCGGTGGTGATGAAGATGCCGGCCCAGAGCTTCTTGAAGACGCCGTCGGGGAAGAGGGCGTCGGCGAGGTTCCAGTAGGTGATCACGGGCGCGATGGCGTCGACCCGTTCGTCGTGCCCGGCGGCGAGCAGGGAGACGGCCCCGCCGTAGGAGGCGCCGGTGAGACCGACCCGGGGGTCGCCGTTGCCGTCCAGCTCCACCTCGGGCCGTGTCGCCAGCCAGTCGATGAGCCGGGAGACGTCCTTGACCTCGTGGTCCGGGTCGTTGAGGGAGATCTCCCCGCCGGACTTGCCGAAGCCGCGCGCCGACCAGGTCAGCACGGCGTATCCGTCGGCGGCCAGCTTCTCGGCCTGGGCCCGGACGTCGTTCTTGCTGCCGCCGAAACCGTGGCCGATGAGCACGGCGGGCCGCTTACCGGAACCCTTGGCGTGGAAGTACGAGGTGTCGATCGGCACCCCGTCCATGCGCAGCGTCCGGTCCTCGCGCTGCACGGCGGGCGAGCCGTCGTCGGCGACGGCGGTCCAGGTGCCGCCGCCCACGAGCACGGCGAGCACGGCCACGGCCGCGGCCCACCGACCACGGGTACGGGGCAGCAGGCGCCACCGTCGAGCAGTAGGGGTCTCCATCCCTCGACCCTAAACGGAGGACGCAAGCCGGTTGCGTGCCGCCAGGGGGAGGTGAACGGCCTCCCTGAGAGGTACGCTCCGCCCCCGCCGTACTCCGGACGCGGTACGGAACGCGCACGGAAACCCTTACCCCGGGAGGCCCTTGTGGACATTCGCCCCGCTTCGACCGTCGCGGAACTCCTGGCTGCCGGCCACCTCTTCGACGCACCGCCCCGCGAGGTCTGGGCCACCCGCTTCCTCGCCGCGGACGGTCACGTGATGCTGATCGCGTACGTGGACGGCGTCCCGGCGGGCTTCGTCTCGGGCATCGAGATGCTGCACCCGGACAAGGGCACGGAGATGTGCCTGTACGAACTCGGCGTCGACGAACCGTTCCGCCGCCGGGGCATCGGCGGGGCCCTGACACGGGCGCTGGTGGACCTCGCCCGGGAGCGGGGGTGCTACGACGTGTGGGTCGGGGTGGAGCCGGACAACGAGGCGGCGCTGGCGACGTACGGGGCGGCGGGGGCGCGGGACGACGGCGGGTTCCGGGGGCTGGTGTGGGAGTTCGGTGGCGGTGCGTCGCGGTAGGCGGGGCGCCACCCGGCGGAACTGTTTTCGGGAACCACGCGAGAAGGTCGCATGGAGAAGGAATCCCACCGGGTGAACGAGCTCGAAGCCCGCGAAGGGCAGGCGGGCCGGTAAGCAGCTGCTTGTTGGAGCGCAGTGAACCGCCGCCAGTTCCTCACCCGGCGGAACCGACCCGGGCGCGCGAGACCGGCCCCCCCCTTGGTCGATCAGGCACACATCACGGAGTTCAGGGAGGCCGCCGACCATGCGCGCCCGTGGGACTCGCGCTTCGGCGGGGCGAACCGGAAGTCGGCTTCCCTCACGGAATACCTGTACGGGCGGGCCGCGCCGCTGCTGCACGGCAGCTCATCGCCCAGCGCCCTTTCATCCAGGCGCTCCGGCCGGCCCGGGCCGGCGGCGACGCCGACCTGGGCTCGTACATCCTCGCCACCATGGCGATGCAGTCGCTGATGCGCGGTTTCACGTCCGAGGCCATCGACAGGGCGCAGGGCGCGTACCGGCGCGGGCAGACCCTCGATCCCCGCGTGGCGGGCTTCGCGAAGCTGATCGAGGCGCGGTCGCACGCCCGCGCGGGCGACGAGCGGTCGACGAGCGCGTGGAACGCCGCCGGCCCCATGCCGTCGGACGCCTTCGTCCGCTCCCGGAGCGTACGGCTCTCGGTCCTGGCCTCCGCGCACGCCCAGAACGGCGACCTCGCCCAGAGCCTGCACCTGGGCCGTGAGTCCCTGGCCCTCTTCACCCGGCTGGGAAGCCTGCGGGGAATGGAGTATCTGCGCGTCTACGGACGGTCGTTGGAACCGTGGCGCAGGGACCCGCAGGTGGTCACGTACCTCGCCGACGTACGCAGGGCGACACGATCGCTGGCGGAGGTGGCCTGAGGCGGCTCAGGAGCCGGCGGGCACCGGCCGGGGTGCCGCAAGGTCGAGCGGCGTCTCCACCGGCAGCAGGCCGGCGGCCCGCTCCCGCTCCCCCGCCCGGACCGCCGCGCGCACCTCGCGGGCGAGCGGGGTGACGTCGCGGACGGACACGGTCCACTCGTCCGCGTACCGCCGGGCGGCCTCGCCGCTCAGGCCTAGCTGGAGGGAGCGGTACGGGAGCGGGTTCAGGTCGAGGTCGCGTTCGGGGTCCCACTGGACCCGGGCCGGGGCGGTGCGCAGACTCCGCTTCCACGACGCCTGGTCGGGGTGCACCTTGCGTACGTAGTGGGAGAGTTCGGCGTGCGCGAGGGCCCATTCCAGGCCGCTCCGGTCGATCTCGACGGCGAGGACGACCTCCTGGCCCTCCTTCGTGCCCCAGCCGCAGCGGTACATCATCCACAGGAAGCTGGGCTTGATCCAGGTCATCCGGTCGCGCTTCCACTCGGCCGGGAACCGTCCGTCGCGGGCGGCGGGCAGGCCGATGGCGGGGCGGTACGCCTGGTAGACGGTGACCGTGGTGGCGGTGTGGAGCGCGCGGATCTCGTAACGGGGCGGGTGGGGCGGGGTGTTCATGTGCCCCAGGATGCGGGACGCGGGCGCGCCCGGGCATCCGGTTTTCGCCGGATGCCCGGGCGCGGCCGGGGGGTGCGTCGGTCAGTGGTTGCGCGGGAAGCCCAGGTCGACGCCGGCCGGGGCGTCGGCCGGGTCGGGCCAGCGGGTGGTGACGACCTTGCCGCGGGTGTAGAAGTGCACGCCGTCGTTGCCGTAGATGTGGTGGTCGCCGAAGAGCGAGTCCTTCCAGCCGCCGAAGGAGTGGTAGCCCACCGGGACCGGGATCGGGACGTTGACGCCGACCATGCCGGCCTCGACCTCCAGCTGGAAGCGGCGGGCCGCGCCGCCGTCGCGGGTGAAGATCGCGGTGCCGTTGCCGAACGGCGAGGCGTTCATGAGGGCGACGCCGTCCTCGTACGTGTCGACGCGGAGCACGCACAGCACCGGGCCGAAGATCTCGTCCTTGTACGCGTCGGAGTCGGTGGAGACCTTGTCCAGGAGGGACAGGCCGATCCAGTGGCCGTCCTCGAAGCCCTCGACCGTGTGGCCCGTGCCGTCGAGGACGACCTCCGCACCCTGGGCGGCGGCGCCCGTGACGTAGGAGGCGACCTTGTCGCGGTGGGCCGCGGTGATCAGGGGGCCCATCTCGGAGGCCGGGTCGTTGCCGGGGCCGATCGTGATCTTCTCGGCCCGCTCGCGGATCTTGGCGACCAGCTCGTCGCCGATCGCGCCGACCGCGACGACGGCGGAGATCGCCATGCAGCGCTCACCGGCGGAGCCGTACGCCGCCGAGACCGCCGCGTCGGCCGCCGCGTCCAGGTCGGCGTCCGGGAGGACGAGCATGTGGTTCTTCGCGCCGCCCAGCGCCTGGACCCGCTTGCCGTTGGCGGAGGCGGTGGCGTGGATGTAGCGGGCGATGGGGGTGGAGCCCACGAAGGAGACGGCGGCCACGTCGGGGTGGGCGAGGAGGGCGTCCACCGCGACCTTGTCGCCGTGCACGACGTTGAGCACGCCGTCCGGAAGGCCCGCCTCCGACGCCAGCTCGGCCAGCAGGTTGGCGGCCGAGGGGTCCTTCTCGCTGGGCTTCAGCACGAAGGTGTTGCCGCAGGCGATGGCCAGCGGGAACATCCACATCGGCACCATGGCCGGGAAGTTGAACGGGGTGATGCCCGCGACGACGCCGAGCGACTGGCGGATCGAGGAGACGTCGACCCGGTTGGACACCTGGGTGGACAGCTCGCCCTTGAGCTGGGTGGTGATCCCGCAGGCCAGCTCGACGATCTCCAGACCGCGGGCGACCTCGCCCAGCGCGTCCGAGTGCACCTTGCCGTGCTCGGCGGTGATCAGCGCGGCGATGTCGTCGCGGTGGGCGTCCAGCAGCGCGCGGTAGCGGAAGAGGACGGCGGTGCGCTGGGCGAGCGAGGAGGTGCCCCACGTCGCGTACGCGGCCTTCGCCGCCGCCACCGCCGCGTCGACCTCCTCGACGGAGGCGAGCGCCACCTGCGTGGTGACCGCGCCGGTGGCCGGGTCGGTGACCGGACCGTACTGACCCGACGTGCCCTCCACTGTCTTGCCGCCGATCCAGTGGTTGACGGTCTTCGTCATGACGTACTCCTTCAGGCTTCAGGCAGGCGTGGGGGCCGGTCTCACAGGTGGCGGCGTCGGGCGGCGACCTGCCGGTCGTACTCCTCCCGGGCCTTGACCGCCGCCGGTCGGCTCGCGGTTTCGGCTACCGGAACATCCCACCACGCCTGTGCCGGAGGCGGGCCCGACACTGTGTCGGGCGTTTCGGTCTCGACGTAGACACAAGTGGGGCCCTCCGCGTCGCGCGCCTCGGAGAGGGCTTTGCGCAGGTCGTCGACGGTGGTGGCGCGCAGGACGCGCAGGCCGAGGGAGGCCGCGTTGGCGGCCAGGTCGACGGGGAGCGGCGGGCCGGTGAAGCCGCCGTCGGCGTCCCGGTGGCGGTAGGCCGTGCCGAAGCGCTCGGCGCCGACCGCCTCGGAGAGGCCGCCGATGGAGGCGTACCCGTGGTTCTGGAGGATCAGCAGTTTGAGCGGCAGGTTCTCCTGGACGGCGGTGACGATCTCGGTGGGGTTCATCAGATACGTGCCGTCGCCGACGAGCGCCCAGACGGGACGGCCCGCACGGCCCTGGCTTCCGGTCGCGAGCAGGACGCCGATCGCGGCCGGGATCTCGTAGCCCATGCAGGAGTAGCCGTACTCGACGTGGTACTGGTCGCGGGAGCGGGCGCGCCAGAGTTTGTGCAGGTCGCCGGGGAGGGAGCCGGCGGCGTTGATGAGGATGTCGTCCTCGGTGACCAGGGTGTCCAGGAGGCCGAGGACCTGGGTCTGGGTGGGGCGCGCGGCGGGGGCCGGGGTGGCGAAGGATGCCTCGACCCGTTCCTCCCACGCCTCCTTCGCGCCGGTGTACTCCGTCTCGTACGCCGGGTCGACCCGGTAGCCGCGTCCGGCGAGCGCCGCCGTCAGCGCCTCCAGGCCCGCGCGGGCGTCGGCGACCAGCGGGAGGGCGGCCAGCTTGTGGGCGTCGAAGCCGGTGATGTTGAGGTGGAGGAAGCGGACCGTCGGATCGGCGAAGAGCGTGCCGGACGCGGTGGTGAAGTCGGAGAAGCGGGTGCCGACGCCGATCACCAGGTCGGCG
>MUNB01000623.1 GCA_002154345.1 Streptomyces griseus | reverse complement strand
ATCGAAGCGGTGCCCGGCGGCTACCGGATCACCGCCGAACCGCCCACGCTGGACCTCCTCGGCTTCCGCGACCAGGTGCGCCGGGCCGCCGGGCTGGACCGCGACCCGGAGGCGGAGCTCCACGCGCTCAGGGACGCCCTCGCGCTCTGGCAGGGCGCGCTGCTCGCCAACGTACGGTCCGAGGTGCTGCACCGCGACGAGGTGCCCCGGCTCGCGGAGGAGCGGCTGCGCGCGGTCGAGCGGGTCTGCGATCTGCTGCTGGGGCTCGGGCGCTGCGGTGAGGCGCTCGTCGACCTGTGGACCGCTACGCGCGTATATCCGGGGCACGAACGCTTCCACGAACAGCTCATCGAGGCGCTCTACCGCACCGGACGCCAGTCCCAGGCCCTCGCCGAGTACCGCAGGGTCAAGGGCTTCCTGCTGGAGGAGCTGGGCGTGGACCCCTCGCCCTCGCTGCGCCGCCTCGAACTGTCCATCCTGCGAGGGGAGGACCTGGGCTCCGCCGGTCCCGACGCCTCCCGCGTGATCCGGGGCGAGACGGTTCCCCTCCCGGCCGCCGCCGCGGCCCCGGCCTCGTCCGTGGCTGTTCCGGTCACGACCCCGGCCGCCGCCGTTCCGGCCGGTGGCGCGTCCGCGGTCGCCCCGGCCGGTGGCGCGGCGCTCGCCCCGGCCGCCGTGTCCGGCGTCGGGCCCGTCCCGGCCGTGCCGCACTTCACCGGGCGGACCGCCGAGGCCGCCGCCCTGGCCGCCCGGCTCACCGAACCCGCCGCCGCCGGTCCCGAGGACCACCGGCCGCTCACCGTCCTGGTGTCCGGCGCGCCCGGCATCGGCAAGTCGGCGCTCGCCCAGCACGTCGCCCGGCTCGTCCGGGACGCCTTCCCCGCCGGGCAGTTGCTCGTCCGGATGACCCGCGCGGACGGCGAACCCCGCACGGCCGACGAGGTGGCCGCCGAAGTGGCGCTCGCGCTGCGGGAGCCGGGCGAAGGGCGGGCCCTGCTGATCCTGGACGACGTGGTCGACGCCGACCAGGTGCGCCCGCTGCTCCCGCCGGTCTCCGCCGACGGGCCCGAGCCCGCCGTCGTGGTCACCAGCCGGATGGGGCTCGGCGGGCTCATCGCCACCCACGGCGGCTGGGTGCAGCGGCTGACCGCCTTCACCGACGCCGAGTCGTACGCCCTGCTGCTCGCCACCCTGGGCGCCGAGCGGGTGGAGGCCGAACCCCGCGCGGCCCGTCGACTCGCCGTCCTGTGCGGGCACTTCCCGGCCGCCCTGCGCATCCTCACCGCCCGGCTGCTGACCCGGCCGGGGCTGCGGCTCGCCGACGCCGTCGACTGGCTGGGCGACGACCCGCTCGCCCGGCTCACCCTGACCGACTCCCCGGACCACTCGGTCACCGGCCTTTTCGACCGGGCGCTCGACCGCCTCGACCCCCGGCTGTCGGAGGCCTTCACCCACCTCGCCCAGGGCCCGCCGGAGCTGCTCGCCGACCGGGGCCCCGAGGACGAGGGACCCGTACCCGAAGCCGTACGGGAGCAACTCGCCGACGCCGGACTGCTGGAGGACGGCCCGCCGGGCCCGTACCGCATCCACGACCTGCTCCGCGCCCACGTACGAAGAACCGCACGGATCCGCGACCGCCGCACAGAGAAGGTGTGACCCCCATGGCCGAGAGCGCCGCTCCCACAGCCCCTGCCACGCCCGCCGCACCCGCCGCGCCCCCATCGGCGGCCGCGGCGCCCGCGACGGCCGCGTTCGACGCGCTCGCCGGCACCCGGCCGCGCATCCGCCGCGACGTGCTGTTCACCGAGACCCCCGGCGGGGTGCTGTTCCACAACGCCGACGGCGGCTTCCACCTCACCGGCCGCACCGCCTACCGCTTCGCCTCGCTCGTCGTCCCGCACCTCACCGGGCACCACCGGCTGGCCGACCTGTGCGCCGGATTCGGGCCCGCACAGCGGGCGATGGCCGCCGAACTGGTCAAGACGCTGTACGCGCGCGGCTTCGCCCGCGACATCCCCGAGGCCGAGGCGGCGGCGGAGGACGCCCTCGACCAGGAGACCGCCGAGCGGTTCGCCGCGCAGATCGCCTACGTCGACCACTACACCGACGACGCCCCCGCCCGCTTCGCCCGCTACCGCGCCACCCGCGTCGCCGTCCTCGGCGACGACGAGACGGCCCGCTGGTGCGCGCTGAGCCTGGTGCGCAACGGCTGCGCGAGCATCACCGCCGACGGCACCGTGGCGGCCTCCGACGAGGTCACCGCCGAGGCCGCCGCCAACGGTGCGCGCGTCGGCACGCTCACCGCCGGTGCGGACGCGGGCTGGGCCGCCCTCGACGGCCACGACGTCGTCGTGGTCACCGGCGCGGGAGCCGGGGCGCGCACCCACCGGCTGCTGGCCGCCGGGGTGCCCGAGGGCGTGACCCTCATCCCCGTCTGGCTGTTCGGCCGCCGCCTGATCGTCGGCCCGCTCTCCACCGCGGGCTCCACCGGCTGCTGGTCCTGCGCCCTGCTGCGGCTGGGCGGCAACGTCGACGCGGGCGCGGCGGCGGAGTTGTGGAGCGAGGCGGCCGGGGCCGTACCGCACGACGGGGCCGCCCTGTCCGGGCCGGTCGCCGCCATGGCCGGCAACCTCGTCGGCTACGAGATCTTCCGCCTGACCACCGGCGCGCTGCCCGCCGAGACGGCCGGCCAGGTCCTCGTCCAGGACCTGGATTCGCTGGACGTGATGGCCGAACCCGTCCAGCCCCACCCCCGGTGCACCCGCTGCGACGGAGGCGTGGAGCACGCGGCCCTGCCCGGCCCGCTCGCGCTGCCCGTCACCGCGACCGTGGAGACCGCCCGCGACGCGGAGGGCCTGGTCGAGGAGCTCAACCGGATCAGCACGGCGCTGGTCCGCCCGTACACCGGGATCTTCCGCCGGTACGACGACGAGGAGCTGACCCAGACCCCGCTGAAGCTCAGCCGGGTCGAGGTGGCGCTCGGAGGCGGTGAGCGCCGCCGGATCGCCGCGTTCGACGTGCACCATCTGGCCGGCGCGCGGACCCGGGCGCTGCACGCGGCGGCCGAGGCGTACGTGGAGCACGTCGTGCCCCCGCCCTCTGCCCCGGCCCCGTCGCCGGAGGACGGTGCGCAGGCGCTGCGGACGCTCGGGCCCGACGCCCTGACGACCGGCGGCGGCACCGGGGCCGTGCCCGCCGCCTGGGCGGTCGCCACCTCGCTGATCGGCAAGGACCCGGTGC
>MUNB01000622.1 GCA_002154345.1 Streptomyces griseus | reverse complement strand
GACCCACCGGCCAGGGGACCCCAGCCCCACCGCCCCGCACCGCACTTTCGCGTCCGCGCGAAACAGTAGCGGCCCCGGCGGCGGCCTCCGGAGACTCCGCACCATGCGCACCTACCGCGAACTGTTCCGGACCCCGGAGTTCACCCCCTTCTTCGCTGCCGTCTCCGTGCAGACGGCCGCGAGTACCGCGACCGGCCTGGCGCTGGGCACCCTCGTGTACGCGCGGACCGGCTCTCCGCTGCTGTCGGCGCTGGCGATGTTCGGACCGTCGCTGGCCCAGGTCGCCGGGGCGCTCACCCTGCTGTCGGCGGCGGACCGGCTGCCGCCGCGCGCCGCCCTGACCGCGCTGGCGTCGCTGTCCGCGGCGGCCGCCTGCGTCCAGGCCGCGCCCGGGCTGCCGCTGTGGGCCGCGTTCGCCGTCCTGCTGGTGGTGGGCACGGCCGCGGCTCCGGGCGGCGGCGTACGGTACGGGCTGCTCAACGAGATCGTCCCGCGCGAGGGGTTCCTGCTCGGCCGCTCCGTGCTCAACATGACGGGCGGGGCGACGCAGATCTGCGGGTACGCGGTGGGCGGGCTGCTGGTGACGGTGTTCTCCGCGCGCGGCACGCTGCTGATCGGGGCGGCCCTGTACGTCGTCGCGGCGACCGTGACCCGGTTCGGGCTGACCGCCCGGCCGCCCCGGGCCGCCGGGCGCCCCTCCGTCCGGGAGACCCGCCGGACGAACGCGCTGCTCTGGTCGTCCACGCCGCGCCGGTACGTGTTCCTGGCGCTGTGGGTGCCCAACGGGCTCGTCGTCGGCTGCGAGTCGCTGTACGTGGCGTACGCGCCCGGGCACGCCGGGCTCCTCTTCGCCGCCGGGGCCCTGGGGATGCTGGCCGGGGACACGCTGGTCGGGCGGTTCGTCGCGGCCCGGTGGCGGGCCCGGCTGGGGGCTCCGCTGCGGCTGCTGCTGGCCGCGCCCTATCTCCTCTTCGCCCTGCGCCCCGGGCTGCCTCTCGCACTGGCGGTGGTGGTGCCGGCAAGCGTGGGCTTCGCCGCGAGTCTGCTGCTCCAGGAACGGCTGTTGGCCCTCACCCCGCGGGAGCTGAGCGGCCAGGCGCTCGGGCTGAGCAGCTCGGGCATGCTCGCGATGCAGGGGGTGGGGGCGGCCGTGGCGGGCGGCATCGCCCAGCTGACCTCCCCCGCGACGGGCATGGCGGCGGTCGCGGGGCTCTCGGTGGCGGTGACGCTGGCGCTGGCCCCGGGGCTGCGTGATCGTGACGAAGCCGACCGGGCAGACTGCTCGGAGCGGACGGATCACCGCGAGCGTCCCGCACACCCAGCACACCCAGCACACCGAGCACACCCAGCGCACCCCGCACATCCAGCACGGAAGAGACGACATGAGCGACGAGACCAGGCCCAGCCAGAAGGAAGCCATGCTCTCCGGCGAGCTGTACATCGCCGACGACCCCGAGCTGGCGGCGGAGGCGCTGCACGCGGCCGTCCTGAGCGAGCGCTACAACGCCACGTCGGCCGCCGACCCCGAGGCCCGGCGCGCCGTCCTGGCCGAACTCCTCGGCGAGGTGGGCGAGGGCGTGGAGGTACGGCCGCCGCTGCGGGTCGACTACGGCTACCAGACCACCATCGGCCCCCGGACGTTCATCAACTTCGGCGCGGTCCTTCTGGACGTCGCCCGCATCACCATCGGCGCGGACGTCCAGATGGGCCCGAACGTCCAGCTGCTCACCCCGACCCACCCGGTCGACCCGGAGCCGCGCCGCGCCAAGTGGGAGGCGGCACAGCCGATCACCATCGGCGACAACGTGTGGCTGGGCGGCGGTGTGATCGTCTGCCCCGGGGTGAGCATCGGCGAGAACACGGTGGTCGGCGCCGGGGCGGTCGTCACGAAGGACCTGCCCGCGAACGTGGTGGCGGTCGGCAACCCGGCCCGGGTGATCCGGAAGATCGGCGAGGCGGAGGCGTAACCCCCGGCGCTCCGCGCACCAGCGCACCCGCCGTACACCCGCGCTCCGCGCATCCGCCGTCCGCCGCGCTCCACGCCGTACGTGCGAGTGCTCCGCACCCCCGTGCGCTACGCCGCCCGCCAGGCGTCCGTGACGCACGAGACCTCGAAGTGCCACCAGCCCTCGTCCCGGCCCCGGGCCAGCAGCGCCTTGACCCCGCGCAGGTCCGCGCCGCCGGGCACGGTCAGGGCGACCAGCGGGAACTCGGCGCTGAAGACCTCGCCCGTGAGCCCGAAGCCGGCGAGCCGCTCGTGCACGGCCTGTGCGTCGTGCCCGAGCGGACCGTCCGGCACGGGCAGCACCCGCACCGTGCAGTTGCCCGACTCCGCCACCCGGCCGGCGGCCCAGTGCACCCCGTCCTCGTCCGTCCGGAACCGTACGGTCTCGCCCTCGGCGACCCCGTCCTGGAGGAAGGGCACGTTGTCCACCCGCGCGGTGTCCGGGCCGAGCCGCGTCGCCCACAACCCCTCGGTGTCGTACGGCAGCCAGTCCTCCCGCGGGACGAAGCGGAACCAGACCTTGATCTGATCGGCTTCACGAGGAGGGCGCTGCGGACCGGCGGGGGAGCTCATGGCCCCATGGTCCCCCGCGGGCGGCGCGCCCGCCTGTCCACGGCCACGGGCACCACCATGACCGGGCACGACATCAGCTTCTGAAGTCAGCGGCCGCTCGCCACCGCGCCAGGATCGCCAATTTCCCGACATTCAGGGTCAGTTGTTGGATTCAGTGCCATCTTCCGAGGCTCCTGACGCACACCTCTTGACGCGTACAGGCCCACGGGGGAAACATCACCGTAACGAGAGAGCGCTCTCCCAGCGCCTCCCCCCAAGGCTCTCTCGTCCGTTCGTCGTGCACACGTACCACGACCCAGGAGACGTACCCCATGCATGCTCCCCCCACCGCACCACGCACGCGCCGCCGCACCCGGGCCCTCGGATTCGCCGCACTCGCCGTGGCGATGCTCATGTCCGTGCCCACCGCGCAGACCGCCTTCGGCGAAGAGGTCCAGGCGGTGCCGGGCGGCGGCGACCTCGGTCCCAACGTCCATGTCTTCGATCCGTCCACGCCCGACATCCAGGGCAAGGTCGACGAGATCTTCAAGAAGCAGGAGTCGGCGCAGTTCGGCAGCGACCGCTACGCGCTGATGTTCAAGCCGGGCACGTACGACAACATCAACGCGCAGATCGGCTTCTACACGCAGATCGCCGGTCTCGGCCTCAACCCGAACGACACCACGTTCAACGGTGATGTGACGGTCGACGCGGGCTGGTTCGACGGGAACGCGACCCAGAACTTCTGGCGTTCGGCGGAGAACCTGACGCTGAACCCCGTCTCCGGCACCAACCGCTGGGCGGTCTCGCAGGCCGCGCCCTTCCGCCGGATGCACGTCAAGGGCGGGCTGAACCTCGCGCCCGACGGTTACGGCTGGGCCAGCGGCGGCTACATCGCCGACTCCAAGATCGACGGCGAGGTCGGACCGTACTCCCAGCAGCAGTGGTACACCCGCGACAGCTCGGTGGGCGGCTGGGGCAACGGCGTCTGGAACATGACGTTCTCCGGCGTCGAGGGCGCACCGGCCAACAGCTTCCCGGAGCCTCCGTACACCACGCTGGACACCACCCCGATCTCGCGCGAGAAGCCGTTCCTCTACCTCGACGGCGACGACTACAAGGTCTTCGTGCCGGAGAAGCGTGAGAACGCGCGCGGCGTCTCGTGGGCCAACGGCACACCGGCCGGCGAGTCGATCCCGCTGGACCAGTTCTACGTCGTGAAGGAGGGCGCCGACGCGGCCACCATCAACGCGGCCGTGGAGCAGGGCCTGCATCTGCTCTTCACGCCCGGCGTCTACCATGTCGACGAGACGATCAACATCAACCGCGCGGACACCGTGGCCCTCGGCCTCGGCCTGGCCACGATCATCCCGGACAACGGGGTGACCGCGATCAAGGTCGGTGACGTGGACGGGGTGAAGCTCGCGGGCCTCCTGGTCGACGCGGGCCCGGTGAACTCCGAGACGCTGATCGAGGTCGGCCCGGAGAACGCATCGGCGGACCACTCGGCGAACCCGACGTCGCTGCAGGACGTGTTCGTGCGGATCGGCGGGGCGGGCCCCGGCAAGGCGACCACCAGCATCGTGGTGAACAGCGACGACACGATCATCGACCACACCTGGGTGTGGCGTGCGGACCACGGTGAGGGCTGGGGCTGGGAGACCAACCGGGCCGATTACGGTGTCCGCGTCAACGGTGACGACGTGCTGGCGACCGGGCTGTTCGTGGAGCACTTCAACAAGTACGACGTGGAGTGGTACGGCGAGCGCGGCCGCACGATCTTCTTCCAGAACGAGAAGGCCTACGACGCCCCGAACCAGGAGGCGATCCAGAACGGCGACACGAAGGGCTACGCGGCCTACCGGGTCGACGACTCGGTCGAACAGCACGAGGGCTGGGGCATGGGCAGCTACTGCTACTACAACGT
Organism: Streptomyces griseus; assembly: GCA_002154345.1. Classification (GTDB taxonomy): domain Bacteria; phylum Actinomycetota; class Actinomycetes; order Streptomycetales; family Streptomycetaceae; genus Streptomyces; species Streptomyces caviscabies. The sequence continues at coordinate 8,272 of MUNB01000622.1, read as the reverse complement.
CGACCCGACCATCATCCAGGGCCACGGCTTCAAGGCCCCGGTGAAGCCCGGCGTGAAGTTCCACAGCCTGCTCGTCGTCTCGCTCGGCGGCAACGGCCAGTACGAGCACGTGATCAACGACGTCGGATCCCCCACATCCGGCCCGGACACGATCCCCTCGCAGGTCGTGAACTTCCCGTAGTCCCCGACACGGAAACGTACGGGAGAGGTACGGGAGCGGGGCCCGGCTGCTGATGAGCGCCGGGCCCCGCTCCGCCGTTGGCGGGACGCCTCCTACGTGTGCAGCGCCACCGCTCCGTGCGCCGGGACCGTGGCCGTCGCCGTGCCGTCGTCCGCGACCGTGACCTCGTTGCCGTCGCAGGCGTCCGGGGCCGCGGCGACCACGTTGCAGTACGTGCCCGCGGGCAGCGTCGTCGTGAAGGTGCGGGTCAGCTCCGCGTCGCCGTTGTTGAGGGCGACGAAGCCCTTGCCCGCGCGGGCGAAGGCGAGGGCCGATGAGCCATCGTCCCACCAGTCGGTCAGCTCCGCGCCCGCCGTGGCGTTGTGGAAGCCGACCATGCCGGTGACCGTCTGCTGGGCGTGGACGCAGGTCCAGGCGTCGGAACCGCAGTCCGCAGCACCGCCGTTGGGCGGGCCCGCGTCCTTGTCGGACCAGGTGTAGCCGGAGAAGACGTTCGGCGATCCGTAGGGCGAGGCGAGCATGAAGACGTTGGCCAGGGTGTGGGCCGCGCCGTCCTTGTAGGTGAGGGTGGAGCCGTTGCGCTCGGTGTCCCAGTTGTCGACGAACGTACGGGCCGAGCCGCCGGGCAGTTTGCCGTCGGCGATCGACTTGAGGCCGGACAGACCGCCGCCCTGGAAGGCGGACTTGAGGTGGCCGCCGTAACGGAACTCGTCGACGTCGCCGATCGCGGTGTACTCCTCCGGCTGGACCGCCTCTCCCCCGCCGTGGATCACCTCGGTGACCCAGAAGCCGGGGTCGTCCATCTTGCCCTTGATCGCGGCGACGTCGTCGGCGGACATGTGCTTGGCGGCGTCGATGCGGAAGCCGTCGACGCCGAGCGAGCGGAGGTCGGAGAGATAGCCGGCGATCGTCGTGCGTACGGCGTCGCTGCCGGTGTCCAGGTCGGCGAGGCCGACCAGTTCGCAGTTCTGGACGTCGTCGCGGTCGCCGTAGTTCGCGATGTCCTTGCGGCAGCCGTGGAAGTCCTGGTCCTGGAAGGTGCCCGGGTAGTCGTACTTGGTGTACGACGTGCCGCCCGTCCCGGTGCCGGACCCGGCGGCCATGTGGTTGATCACGGCGTCCGCGACCACCTTGACCCCGGCGCTGTGACAGCTCTCCACCATCGCGGCGAAGGAGTCCCGGTCACCGAGCCGGCCGGCGATCTTGTAGCTGACGGGCTGGTACGAGGTCCACCACTGGTCGCCCTGGATGTGCTCGGTGGCGGGCGAGACCTCGACGTAGCCGTAGCCGGCCGGGCCCAGGGTGTCGGTGCAGGCGGCGGCGACCGCGTCGTACTTCCATTCGAAGAGGGTGGCGGTGACGGTCTTCTCGCCCGGTGGGGTCGCCTGGGAGGACCAGGGGGCGAGGACCGCGAGGCCTCCGGCGGCGAGCAGGCCCGCCAGGGTTGCGCGTGCGGCGCGGGAACTCAATTGCGGCTCCTTCGGTCGCGGGTACGGGGCGTTCGCCCGTACCCGGCGTGGGCAGCCACGCGCCTGGCTGCCGTGGGGGGAGTTCGGAGCCTGCCCGTTCGGCTATGAACACGTCAAGGCATCTGCAACGGTTTCCAGATTGTTTCTGAAAGTTCTTACGGAATGGGCGAGTTCCCTCACGGAGTGGGGAACCCGGGGAGGTCGTCCCGGTTCCCGCCCGGCCGCCGACGACTCCGCCCCCGGCCGGAGACGTTCCCGGGCGGGGGCGGAGGGTGGAGCGGGTGTGGAGCGACTGCGGTGCCGGGCGTCAGCCCTGGCCGGTCAGGTCGATGGTGACCGTGCGCTCGGCCGGGGTCTTCCCGGCCAGGGCGGTCTTCATCGCCTGGGCCACGTCGTCCGGGCCGACCTGGTGCTCCTTGCCGTCGCCCTTGACCGCCATGATGCCGTCGAAGACGCCGTCCAGGAGCGTGTCGATCGCCTTCTTGTCGTAGACGTCGACCAGCCGGCCGTCCACGGCCTTCATGGAGAGGATCTGCGGCAGCGACCGGGCGGGGCCGAACTGGATCTGCTTGGGACCGGCCTTGATGGTGATCAGACCGGACATCGCGGGCTCGGCGAACTCCCTCATCGCCCGGTCCAGTTCGGCCTTGGTGATGGTGGGCTCGCTGGTGGTGACGGGGAGTTCGACCAGCCGCTCCTGCCCGGTCTGCACCTGGGCGCGGTAGGCGTCCCGGACCGAGATCAGGGACTGGCCGGCGTCCAGCGTCTTGCCCGGCTTGCCCGGCACCGCCACGGCCTTGTTCGGCTCGAAGCGGATGGTGCCGTCGCTGGCGGAGCCGGAGGCGCCCGCCAGGTCGGTCAGCGCCACGCCGAGCTTCTCCTCGTCGACCGGGATCACCGGGTCGGCGGGGCGCTCCCCGCCGAACAGCGAACCGATCACCGAGACGGGGTTGTAGTCGCTGCCCGCCGCGCCGCGCACGGTCTCCTGGCTGTCCAGGGTGAGACCGGCCTTTGCCGGGTCGAGCTGCTCCTCCTTGCCGTCCACCGACAGCTGGAGCGGCTTCTTGGCCCGCTCGCCGAGAGCGGCGTCGAGCTTGGCGACCGCCTCCTCCTTCGTGCCGCCGCCGATGTCGACGCCGAGCACCGTGGTGCCCTTGGGGACCTCGGCGTGGTTCAGCAGGAGGCCCGCGCCGTACGCGATGCCGAGCAGCACGACCGCGGCCACCCCGAGCAGGACCAGTTTGGAGCGGCCCTTCTTCGCGGGGGCCGGGGCCGCCGCTGACTGCTGGGCCGGACGCGGGGCCGCGGGACCGGGCGCGGGAACACCGGGTCCGCCCGGACCGCCGGGACCGCCCGCCGGCGGGCCGCCGGGGGTACCGGGACCGCCCGGGAACGGGGTGCGGGGCTCGCTGGGCACCACGGGGATGCCGCTGGTCAGCGTGGAGCCCGAGACATGGCCGCCGGGGCCGGGCTCCGGTGCCGGGGCCTGCGGCGTGAGGATCGCCGTGTCGTCGGACATCCGGGGCGGTACGCCGCCGGGGACGCCCGGGACCATCGGGCCGGGGCCGCCGAGGCCCGGGACGCCGTCGAGGTTCGGGGTGAGCGAGGAGGTGCCGGTGACCGGTCCCGTGGTGGGGCCGGACGGACCGGGCGTACGCACCCCGGGGCCGGGGGCGTCGGCGCCGAAGGCGTCGAGCGCGCTGCGGCCGGGGCCGCCCGGAGCGCCGCCGGGCTGCGGGGCGTCCGAGAAGTACGGCAGGTCGGGACGCGAGCGGCCCGCGTCACCGCCGGGGCCGGTGGGGTTGCCCGCACCGGGGCCGCCGGGGACGCCGGGACCGCCGAGGCCACCCGCTCCCGGGCCGCCGGGGCCGCCCGTGCCCGGGGCGCTTCCGGGCCCGCCGGGACCGGAAGGCGCGCCACCGGGGCCGCCGGACGCACCGGCGCCCTGAGCGGCCGCTCCCGCTCCGCCGGCCGGAGCCTTGCGCGGGGCGAACCAGTCGCTGCCGCTCTTCTCCCGGGCCGGCTTCTCCGCGGGCGTCGGGTCGGCGGCCGGGCCGCCGTCCCGGGACCGGTCCGCGGGCGCTCCGCCGTCCGGGCCCGCGGCGGAACGGACGGAGGGACCCGAGCCGCCTCCGACTCCGGCCGCGGGTGCCGACGGAGGCGTGCCGGGGCGCGGGGTGGCGCCGGTGCGCTCCGTGTCGGAACGGCCGCCGGCGATGTCGCTCTCCGCCATCGGCGTACGCATCACGACCGGCGGGATGGGACGGGACCCGGGGATGTTGATCCGGATGCGCGTCGTCAGCGTCGTCTCGGTCTTCGGTTCCTCGGGCCGGGGCGGATCCACGGATTCCGGGTTCTCGTCAGAGCCGTCCTGCGACGGGTGCGGCGACGGATACTGGCGGGATCCGTACGGCGGCGTACCCGACGGGTACGCGGCACCGCCGCGCCCCTGGGGCCCGGAGGACGAACTGTCAGTTTCACGACTCAAAGCAGGTTCTCCCGATTGGCTCCGCCGCCCGTACTTCCCCCATGCCGCAGGCCAGGGGACGGCTCGGCGCGCGCACCACCATACTGGCCGCCGCCGTCGGACACTCCGCGACCGGGGGAAACCTCCACCCCTGCATCACACCTGTGGGGGTCACGGCGGACCCGGACTTGGCACTTCACGTACCGGACCGGCCGCTGCGGATGGCTGATTGCGGCACCTTGGAGGTGGTGGCGCAGATCACAGCGGCGGCCGTCCCGCCGAGGACGAAGAGCGCCAGGCCGAGTTCGTCGCCGAAGACGTAGTCGCCCTCCGACGTGCCGCTCAGCAGAACGAACACCGTGACGAACCAGCCGGCCGCCGGGGCGAGTGCGCCGAGCTGGGTGCCGACCAGGATCCGGCCGCCGTAGAAGAGGCCCGCGCAGGCCAGCAGCGCGATGATCAACCCGCCCGGGAACCAGGCGGCTTGGAGGAGCGTTCCGGCGAGGGCGACGAGCACGCCGAGCACACCGAAGCCCAAGTAGGCGGCGATCCGGGCCGGGTTCGGACGTGCGAGGAGGCCGGTGGGCCGCTCGGGCGACCTGGGCGGCGCGTTGCGCAGCGACGCGCGGGCGGACTGCGCGCGCTCACGGCCCTTCTTGCCGGCGTTCCCGCTCACTCGGCGCCCCCTGCGGCCCCTGTGACACCCGTGACGCCTGCGGTGCCCGTGGCGTCCGGCAGGCCCGCGAACAGGTCGTCCTCACGCGCGCCGTCGGGCCCGCCCGGTACGCCCCGCACCAGTTGGTAGCACTCGGACGTCAGCAGGGGCTGGCCGAGGTCGTTGGAGAGGGCGAAGAAGGGGCCGTCGACCGCGATCTGGGTGGCGTGGGCGCGCATCGCCGCCGACTTCGCCCCCGCGTACGCCGATCCGTCGATCTCGGCGGTGATCCGCTCCCCGTCGGTCACGCCCGGGACGTCGTCCACGGCGGCGATGCCGGGGAAGGCCTCCGGCGCGGTGGTGCGGAGGCGGTCGAAGGCGGCCTCCAGCACGGTCCGCTCCACCCGGTTCCAGTAGATCTTGGCGATGGTGTGCGGTGCGCCGGAGCCGTACGCCGGGTCGGCGGCCAGGTCCGCGGCGCGCATCGCGACGCGGTGGGCCTGGATGTGGTCGGGGTGGCCGTAGCCGCCGTCCGGGTCGTAGGTGACCAGGACCTGGGGGCGGACCTCGCGGATCACCTCGACGAGGTGGGCCGCGGCCTCGTCCACCGGGGTGGACCAGAAGGAGCCGGGGCGGCCGTTCTGCTCGGCGCCCATCATTCCGGAGTCGCGGTAGCGGCCCGCCCCGCCGAGGAAGCGGTGGTCGGCGACGCCGAGTTCCTTCATCGCCTCGGCCAGCTCCCCCACGCGATGGGGGCCGAGCGCGTCGTCCCGGTCGGCGGTGAGGCGGGCGAGCGGGGGCGGGATGACCTCGCCCTCCTCGCCGAGCGTGCACGTCACCAGGGTGACGTGGGCGCCCTCGGCCGCGTACCTGGCCATGGTGGCGCCGTTGTTGATCGACTCGTCGTCGGGGTGCGCGTGCACCAGCAGCAGACGGCGGGCGGGGAGGTCCTTCATGGGGACCACCCTACGAGCCCGGAGGCCCCCCGTGCCCCCGCGCCCCTGTGCCCGCCGCTCGCCCCGTGCCGCGCGCCGCCCGGGTCAGAACTTGATGCTGCTGATCATCCCCGCCACGTTGGTCGTCAGATCGGAGATGGTCGGCGCGATGGACGAGCTCGCGATATAGAACCCGAGCAGCATGCAGACCACCGCGTGCCCTCCCTTCAGTCCGGATTTCCGGATCAGCAGGAAGACGATGATCGCCAGCAGCACTACCGCCGAAATCGAGAGCGCCACGGCGGTTCACCTCCATCAGTACGGTCGGGACGGGAGCACACGCGGAGTCAGCAGGTTCCTACCCACCGAGCGCTACGGATCATAACTATCCGTGCCAACGCATTGATCGGGGCACAGCAGCACGAGGGGCGCACGAACCGTGCCGCGCGGCCGAGTTCGGGACTAGGTTCGGAGCCATGACCTCGCAGAAGCTGTCTTTTCCCCGCCAGCAAGCACGGACCCAGCGCTTCACTCTCGGCGCACCTCGCGCCTTCACCGTCTCACCGGATGAGACACGGGTGATCTTCCTCCGGTCGACGTCCGGAACGGACCGGACCAACCGGCTCTGGGTGCACGACCCGGCCACCGGCGAGGAGCGCGTCGCCGCCGATCCCGAAGTCCTGCTGGGCGGTTCGGCGGAGAAGCTGTCGGCGCAGGAGCGGGCCCGGCGCGAGCGGACCCGGGAGGGTTCGTCGGGCATCGTCTCCTACGCGGTGGACGCGGCGGCGGAGCTGGCGGCGTTCGCCCTGTCCGGAAAGGTGTACGTGGCCGAGCTGCGGGCCGGAACCGCGCGGGCGCTGCCGGTGCCGGGCCCGGTGATCGACCCGCGCCCCTCCCCCGACGGCCGGCACATCGCGTACGTGGCCAAGGGCGCGCTGCGGGTCGTGACGGCGGGAGGCGAGGAGGACCGGGCGCTGGCCGAGCCGGAGGACGCCCATGTCACCTACGGTCTGGCCGAGTTCATCGCGGCCGAGGAGATGCACCGCTACCGCGGCTTCTGGTGGTCGCCGGAGTCGGACCGGCTGCTGGTCGCGCGGGCCGACGACAGCCCCGTACAGCGGTGGTACATCGCCGATCCGGCGCATCCGGAGCGCCGGCCCGCCGAGGTCGCCTATCCGGCGGCGGGCACGCCCAACGCCGAGGTGCGGCTCTTCGTCATGGACCTGGCGGGGGCCCGTACGGAAGTGGTCTGGGACCGGGCCGCGTTCCCGTATCTGGCCCAGGTCCACTGGTCCTCCGCGGGCGCCCCGCTGCTCCTGGTGCAGGCCCGTGACCAGCGCAGTCAGCGGTATCTGGCGGTGGACCCGGAGACCGGTGCGACCCGGATCGTCCATGTCGACGAGGACCCGGTGTGGCTGGATCTCTTCCCCGGGGTGCCCGCGTGGGCGCCGGACGGGCGGCTGGTGCGGATCGTGGACGAGGGCGGCGCGCGGGTGCTGGCGGTCGGGGACCGGCTGCTCACCGGGGCGCAGTTGCACGTCCAGTCGGTGCTGGACATCGGCGATTCGGACATCCTGGTCTCGGCGGTGGCCGGTGAGGACGCGGTCGAGCCGGAGATCGGGCAGATCCATGTGTACCGGGTGAACGAGCTGGGAATCGAGCGGATTTCCGAAGGGGTGGGTGTGCACTCCGCGGTCCGCTCGGGCGGTCTCTCGGTGGTGGTGTCGGCCGTTCCCGAGGAGCCCGGAGCCGCCGCGTGGGTGGTGCGGGACGGCAAGCGGCTGTCCCGGATCGCGAGCTTCGCCCAGGAACCGGTCATCGCCGCCCGCGTGACGCTCACCGAGGGGGGCGCACGGCGGATTCCGTGCGCCGTCCTGCTCCCCTCGGACTACCAGGAGGCGGATGGTCCCCTTCCGGTCCTGATGGACCCGTACGGCGGTCCGCACGGCCGCCGGGTGGTCGCCGCCCACAACGCGCACCTGACCTCGCAGTGGTTCGCGGACCAGGGCTTCGCGGTGGTCGTGGCGGACGGGCGGGGCGCGCCGGGCCGTTCGCCCGCCTGGGAGAAGGCCGTACGGGACAACCTCGTGCTGACCATGGAGGACCAGGTCGAGGCGTTGCACGGGCTGGCGGACCGCTTCCCGCTCGACCTCTCCCGGGTGGCGATCCGCGGCTGGTCCTTCGGCGGCTATCTGGCGGGGCTCGCGGTGCTGCGGCGGCCCGACGTCTTCCACGCGGCGGTCGTGGGCGCCCCGGTGACGGACCAGCGGCTCTACGACACCCACTACACCGAGCGCTATCTCGGCGACCCGGCGCGGCAGCCCGAGGTGTACGCGTACAACTCGCTGCTCACCGACGACGGCCTCTCCGAGCCCGCCGCCGAGGTCCGGCCGATGATGATCGTGCACGGTCTGGCCGACGACAACGTGGTGGTCGCGCACGCCCTGCGGCTGTCCTCCGCGCTGCTGGCGGCCGGGCGGCCGCACGAGGTGCTGCCGCTGAGCGGGGTGACCCACATGACGCCGCAGGAGCAGGTCGCGGAGAACCTGCTCCTGCTCCAGGTGG
>MUNB01000621.1 GCA_002154345.1 Streptomyces griseus | reverse complement strand
TGCTGGTGGCGGAAGCGATGGGACAGGCGGCCATGCTCGCCTTCCACACCGAGGACGGCGTCGCGGTGGGCTACCACTTCCTGATGGCGGACCTCGACTACGCGTGCGACCTGGACCACCTGGGCGTCGGCGGGCGCGCCGCCGACGCCCAGGTGGTCCAGGTCGCACGCGTAGTCGAGGTCCGCCATCAGGAAGTGGTAGCCCACCGGGACGCCGTACCCGGCGTGGAAGGAGAGCATGGCCGCCTGTCGCATCGCTTCCGCCACCAGCAGCGGATCGTGCCGGTCGCCGCTCACCGGGGCGAAGAACGGATGATCATGCGGCAGGACCGCCGCGACCGAGAACCGATCGCGCGCCAGGCGCACCCAGTGACGCGGAAACGCGTCCTCCGGCCTGGACCGGTGCACCATGTCGATCCCCACGGGATGCACCACCTCGGCCTCCGAATCCACTGCCGGCACCGGATCGATCAAGACTGCTGCGTCGGTCATAACTCCCCCCAGGGGTCATGTGATGGCGAGCCGTTCCTGCGATGCACGTGCGCTGATAAGATACAGACTAAGCGGTTTTTTTTCTATCCCCGGCAGGGCCGTCCCCCCACACCGTCCCAGCCGTTTCCCGGGCCCTCGCCCAGCAAAGGAGACAGGATGGCCAAGCAGGACCGGGCGATCCGCACCCGCCAGACAATCCTGATGGCAGCGGCGCAGGCCTTCGAGAAATACGGCTATCAAGCCGCGACGATCACCGAGATACTCAAAAGCTCCGGCGTCACCAAAGGCGCCCTCTACTTCCATTTCCCGTCCAAGGAAGATCTCGCGCTCGGTGTTCTCGATGCGCAGGAGCCACCTCAGACCGTTCCGGACCAGGCTCTCAAACTCCAGGAACTCATCGACCTGGGCATGCTGTTCAGCCATCGTCTGCAGACCAGCCTCCTCGCCCGGGCGGGCGTCCGCCTCTCCATGGACCAGCAGGCACAGGGCCTCGACCGCAGCGGCCCCTTTCTTCGCTGGCAGGAAGCCACCCATCACCTCCTCACCCGTGCCAAACACAACGGCGAGCTGCTCCCCCACGTCAACCCCACCGAGACGGCGGACCTGTACGTGGCCGCCTTCGCGGGAACCCAGGCGGTCTCCCAGACTCTCACCAACTACCAGGACCTGCAGCGCCGCCACATCACGCTGCAGCAGCACATACTCCCCAGTATCGCCACGCCCTCCATCCTCACCGCCCTCGACCTGACACCGGAGCGCGCCGAGCGCCTCGGCCTGCTGGATCCGGTCGGCTGAACCGGGCCGGGGGAACGGCCGCCCGGCTTTCAGGTTCGTACGCGGGACGGGTGCCGGGCGTTCAGGCGTCCAGCGCCAGTTTCGCGCCGAGGCCGATCATCATCACGGCGACCAGCGCGTCCAGCACCCGCCAGGCAGCAGGCCGCGCCAGGACCCCGCTCAGCAGCCGGGCGCCGTATCCGAGCGCGACGAACCAGCACAGGCTGGCGAGGACCGCGCCGAGGCCGAAGGTCCAGCGCAGCGGACCCCGGTCGGCGGCGACGGAGCCGAGCAGGAACACGGTGTCGAGGTACACGTGCGGATTGAGCCAGGTCATCGCCAGGCAGGTCAGCACGACGCCCCGGCGCGACGTGGCCGGCGCGTCGGCGGCGTACAGGGCCGAGGGGCGCAGGACGCGGCGTGCGGCGAGCAGGCCGTAGCCGATCAGGAACAGGCCGCCGAGCAGCCCCACCACCGTCAGCGCCGACGGCCAGGCCACGACCACCGCACCGACCCCGGCGACCCCCAGGGTGATGAGCACCGCGTCGGACAGGGCGCAGATCCCGACCACCGCGAGCACACCCTCACGGCGGACGCCCTGGCGCAGCACCAGGGCGTTCTGGGCGCCGATGGCGACGATGAGGGAGAGGCCGGTACCGAATCCGGCGGCCGCGGTGGTCAGGGCGTTCATCATGCGGCCGACGCTACAAAGCGGGACAATGTGATGTCCAGCTAAGGATTCTTACGTATCATTAGCGTTCATGATGTTCGAGCTTCCCCTCGACCAGGTACGGACGCTGCTGGCCGTGGTCGACGAAGGCACCTTCGACGCGGCGGCGGGCGTCCTGCAGCTGACGCCGTCGGCGGTCAGCCAGCGCGTGAAGGCACTGGAGCAGCGCACGGGCCGGGTGCTGCTGATGCGCACGAAGCCGGTGCGGCCCACCGAGTCCGGCGAGGTGGTGGTGCGCTTCGCCCGCCAGCTGTCCCGGCTGGAGCGCGATGCGCGGACGGCGCTCGGGATGGCGGGTCCGGACGGGCCGACACCCCTGTCGATCGCGGTGAACTCCGACTCCCTGGCGACCTGGTTCCTGCCCGCCCTGCGACGGGTGCCGGAGGAGCTGGACCTCTGCTACGAGCTGCGCCGCGAGGACCAGGACCATACGGCCGCTCTGCTGCGGGAGGGGCTGGTGATGGCGGCGGTGACCTCGTCCCCGGAAGCGGTGACGGGCTGTTCGGTGCGCGGACTGGGCCGGATGCGGTATCTGCCGGTGGCCAGTCCCGCTTTCGCCGACCGGTGGCTGGAGCGGCGGGCCGGCACGGCGCTGCACGAGCTGATCGGCGATGCCCCGGTGATCGGCTTCGACCGGCGCGACGATCTCCAGGACGCGTTCGTGCGCGGACTCGGCCTCGGGCCCCGGGCGAGCGCCCGGCGTCATCTGGTGCCCACCTCGGAGGGGTTCGTGAACGCCGTGGCGGCGGGCATGGGCTGGGGCATGGTTCCCGAGGTCCAGGCGGAGCCGTTGCTGGGCGACGGCCGGCTGGTGCGGCTCGCCCCGGACGACACCCCCGGCCGGAGCGTCGTCGTCCCGCTGTACTGGCAGCAGTGGAAGCTGGACTCGCCGGCCCTGGCGGCCGTGGCCGACGCGGTGGCGGCCGAGGCGGCCGAGGCGCTCGACGGCGACCGGCCGGACTGACCGGTTCTGCCTCACCCCCACCCACCCCCGCGTATGGGTGATTGCGGCACCCTCCGGACGAGGTTAGGTTTACCTAACTAACCAGAGAGGGGCATGCGATGACGGGCAGTCAGAGCCAGGAAGCCGGCAACGGCCGGGAGACGGCGGTCGATTGGCAGGCGCGGGGTACGGTCGCCCGGCTCGTGCTCGGCCAGATGGCCACCCAAGCACTCGGCACGGCGGTGCGGTTGGGGGTGTTCGACCGGATCGGTCCTGGCGAGCTGAGCGGCGACACGCTCGCCGGTTCTCTCGGCACCCATCCGCAGGCGACACTGCGTCTGCTGCGCGCGCTCGCCGGACTCCAGTTGCTGTCCGAGACGGAGCCGGGCGTCTTCCGGACCACGACGGCGGGCGACGCCCTGCGCACCGACACGCCCGGCACGATGGTCGCCATGGCCCGAATGTTCACCGATCCGGTCATGCTCCGGGGCTGGGACCTGCTCGACGAGAGCGTCCGTACGGGAGAGACCACGTTCGACACGGTGTTCGGGACGGACTTCTTCGGCCATCTCAAGGAGCAGCCCGAGCTGTCCGCCGCGTTCAACGAGGCGATGAGCCAGGGCACCCGGCTGACCGCCTCGAACGTGCCGCACCACTACGACTTCGGGCGCTTCCGCACGCTCGTGGACATCGGCGGCGGCGACGGCACCCTGCTGGCCTCGGTCCTGCGCGCGCACCCGGAGCTGCGGGGCGTCCTGTTCGACACGGCCGAGGGACTCGCGCAGGCTCCGCGACGGCTGGCCGAGCAGGATGTGACCGGCCGCGTCGTCCTGGAGACCGGTGACTTCTTCGCCTCGGCCCCGGCCGGCGGCGACCTCTATCTGCTGAAGAGCATCATCCACGACTGGGACGACGAGCGGTGCGCGGCCATCCTGCGGCGCATCCGGGCCGTCATCCCCGACCACGGTTCGCTGCTGATCGTCGAGCCGGTGCTCCCCGCGACGGTGCCGGCGGACCCGGCGGGAGGCGTCTACCTCAGCGATCTCAACATGCTCGTCAATGTCGGCGGCCGGGAGCGGACCGAGGACGACTTCGCCGCCCTGTGCGCGGCGGGCGGCTTCGCCCTCCGGAGCGTGACGCCGTTGCCCGCGCCCGACATCTTCCGGATCATCGAGGCCTCACCGGTCTGACGGCCGCCTCGGGGCGGGCGCGCGGGACGCCTTAGGATGGCGGGTCTCTCCCCCTTGGAACGACATCGGAGGCGTCCTCCCCATGCGTGTGCTGCTGGTGGAGGACGACGACGACCTGCGGGAGGTCATCGCGTCCGGGCTGCGGGACGGGGGCTTCGCCGTGGACTGCGCGGCGGACTGGCCGGAGGCGGATGTGCTGCTGCACGTCACCGCGTACGACTGTGTGGTGCTGGACCGGATGGTGCCCTCCGGCGACACCCTCGTCCCGCTGGAGGTCAGGCGCCGGGCCGGCTGGTCGGTGCCCGTGCTGTGTCTCACCGCCCTGGACTCGCTGCCCGAGCGGTTGCGGGGGCTGGAGAGCGGCGCGGACGACTATCTGGCCAAACCGTTCGCGATGCCGGAGCTGGTGCTGCGGGTCCGGGGCCTGAGCCGGCGGGCGGCGGCCCGGCTGCCGTCCTTCCTGAGCTGTGCGGATGTGGTGATGGACGTGGCGCGGTACGAGGTGCGGCGCGGCGGCGTGCTGCTGTCGCTGAGCCCGAAGGAGTACGCGGTCCTCCAGCAGCTCCTCGTCCACCGGGACGCCGTCGTCACCCGTACCGACCTGCTGGAGCACTGCTGGGACGAGATGGCCGACCCGGTGTCCAATGTGGTGGACGCCGTCGTCGCGGGGCTGCGGCGCAAGCTCGGCTCCCCCGGCCTCGTGCACACCGTGCGCGGTCAGGGGTTCCTGCTGTCGGCGGAGCCGGGGCCGTCCTGATGGCGAAGCCCGTACGGCGTCGTTCCCCGGCCCGGAGGCGGCTGCGCCGACTGCAGCTGCGGCTGACCGCCGCGTACACCCTGATCACCGTCGTCGGCCTGGCCGCGCTGTCCTGGCTGGTGATCCGTACCGACGACCGGGCGCGGCAGGACGCGGAGTACGACGAGATGCGCCGCCGGGCGTCCGTCGCGGCCTCGCTCGTCTACTACGAGGACGACCGCATCCGGCTGGACGGCCTCGACGACGACGATGCGACCTCGGGCACCCCGCAGATCCTGGTGCTGGAGGGACGGCCCGGCGGTGATCCGGTGACCGTGTTCCGGGGCCGCACCGAACAGTTCGCCGTACCGGCCGGGGCTCTTCGCGCGGTGGCCCGTACGGCGATGGACGAGGAGGAGCCGGTGCGGGCCGAGGCGCGCGACCGCACGGGAGAGCCCGTGCATCTGCTGGCCGTGCCCTTCTACCACGACGCCACCGACGAGGTGGCGGGCGCGGCCGTCGCGGTCGGCGATCCTGAGTACGGCGCGGCCGAGCACCGCAGTCTGGTCCTCTCCCTCGTCGTCGGGACCGGGGCGCTGACGGCGCTGGCCGCGCTGACCGGGCATGTGCTCTCCGGGCGGAGCGTGCGGCCCGCCTGGCAGGCGCTGGAGCAGCAGGAACGGCTGCTGGCCGACGCGGCGCACGAGTTGCGGACCCCGGTCGCGGTGATGCGCGGATCGGTGGAGGTGGCCGCCGCCTCCCCGGACGGGCCGGCGGCGCATCTGCCCCGGATCCGGCGGGCGGCGGACCGGATGGCCGACGTCGTGGAGAACCTGCTGACCCGGGGGCGGCTGGAGGCCGACGTGGACGTCGTACGGGCGGAGCCGCTGCGGCTGGACCAGCTCGTCGAGGAGGTGTGCGCGGAGCTGCCGGAGAACGGTCGGCGCCCGGAGCTGCGGCTGACGGAGTCGGTGACGGACGCCGACGCGGCCCTGGTGCGGGTCGCCGTCCGCAACCTCCTGGACAACGCCGTACGGCACGGCCGGGCGCCCGGTGCGCCGGCGGACCGGGCCGATCTGCTGGTGACCGTGCGCGGTCCTGAGGTGTGGGTCGCCGACCGGGGTCCGGGCGTGGATCCGGACCGGCTGCCGGAGCTGATGGAGCGGTTCAGTTCGCCGGGCGGGGGAACCGGCATCGGCCTCTCGCTGGTGGGGCGGATCGCCGAGGCCCACCGGGGAACGCTGACCGTCCGGGAACGCCCCGGCGGCGGCGCGGAGTTCGTCCTGCGGCTCGCCCCCGCCGGGTCGCGGCAGGGGCGTCGGCGCGGCACGCGGCGGACGCTCACGATTCGCTCATGATCGGTCGGCCATGATGCGGGGGCAGGTTCCGAAGCCCAGTCACGGGAGTCTTGTCATGCCCCAGCACGCCGTTCCTCCGTTCCTCCGCCGTCGCAGCACGCTCGCCGCTCTGGCCTGCGGGGTCGCGGTCGCGACGGGAGCGGGGCTGCTCCTGTCCCACGCCTTCGCCACGGGGTCGACGGACGAGGCCGCGGCCGAGGTCGTGCCGCCCCGGGCGAATGTGACCTTCGACTACCAGATCGGCGGTGCGTACACCCCGCCCGCCGGGGTCGGGGCCGTGTCGCGGGACCGCGGCGACGCGCCGGCCGAGGGCCTGTACAACGTCTGTTACGTCAACGCCTTCCAGACCCAGCCCGACGCGCTGGACCAGTGGCAGAAGGACGACCCCGATCTGCTGCTGCGCGACGGCGACGGGGAGCTGGTCAGCGACGAAGCCTGGGACGAGGTGCTGCTCGACACCTCGACCGCGGGCAAGCGCGCCCGGCTGGCGGAGATCGTCGGGGAGTGGATCGACGGCTGCGCGGCATCCGGTTTCCAGGCGGTGGAGCCGGACAACCTGGACTCCTTCGAGCGCTCCGACGATCTGCTGACGCGAGAACACAACGCGGCGTTCGCGAAGCTCCTGGCCGACCGGGCGCACAGCGTTGGGCTGGCGATCGGCCAGAAGAACACCACCGATCTGCTGGACCGGCGGGAGGCGATCGGGTTCGACTTCGCCGTCGCCGAGGAGTGCGGCCGGTACGACGAGTGCGCCGACTACGCCTCCGCGTACGAGGACAAGGTGTTCGTCGTCGAGTACACCGACGGCGACTTCGCGAAGGCGTGTTCGTCCGTGGGGGCGAAGGTGTCGGTGGTGCGCCGGGATCTCGACGTCCGGCCGGCCGGGCGGCCGGGGTACGTGTTCCGCACCTGCTGACGGCTCACGGGGCGTCCGGCGGGTGGGCACAGACCGTGAAGATGCCGCCTTCGGGGTCGCAGACGACGACCTCGGATCCGTCGGCGGGCGAGT
Source organism: Streptomyces griseus (assembly GCA_002154345.1). Lineage (GTDB taxonomy): Bacteria > Actinomycetota > Actinomycetes > Streptomycetales > Streptomycetaceae > Streptomyces > Streptomyces caviscabies. The sequence goes on along the minus strand of MUNB01000621.1, from coordinate 814 downwards.
CCACCGGCGGGCCGACCGTTCCGCCCGCCGCGCGTGCCGCCTCGGCGACCGCTTCCAGGTCCGCGACCTGGAAGCGGACGTGCCAGCGCGGGCGCAGCCGGGGGTCGGGGGCCGACGCGTCCCCGCCGCCGCGCAGGGTGGCCACGGTCCTGCCTCCCTGCCGTACGACGACCGCGTCCTGCTGGTAGGCGTAGCCGACCTCGCAGCCGCCGGGTTCCTGCGAGTCCCAGCCGAACACCCCGGCGTAGAAGATCGCGCAGTCGAAGGCGTGGCTGGTACGCAGTTCGAGGGAGGCGGGCATGTCGTCGCGGCCGTACGACCAGGGCGGGGTCCGGCCCTCCCAGAAGCCGAATCCGGCTCCTTCGCGGTCGGCGGCCACGGCTCCCCGGCCGGGGCCCAGCCGGATCGGGCCGACGGCGATGGTGCCGCCCCGTTCGCGGACCCGGGCCGCGGCGGTGTCGACGTCCGCGACGGCGAAGTACGGGGTCCAGGAGACGGAGGTCGGCAGGCCGGGGGCGATCTGTCCGATCCCGGCGATGGGCAGGGCGTCGGCATGGGCGACGGAGAAGCCCTCGCCGAGGCCGCCGGAGCGGAAGGTCCACCCGAGAACGGTCCCGTAGAAGTCCTCGGCGGCCCGCAGGTCCCGGGTCATGAGGCTGACCCAGCACGGAACCCCGTGTACGGGGGTGCTCTGCGCTGCCTCGGTCATCGGGATCCATCTCCTCGTCACCGCTGGTGAGCCGCCGCGCCGCCGACGCCGGTCCGGCGGGTGGGCCTGATGGTCACCGGCCGTTCGCAGGCCGGAGCGCTCCGG
>MUNB01000620.1 GCA_002154345.1 Streptomyces griseus | reverse complement strand
TACCCCGCCCCGAGGGGGCGGGGTACCGAGGCCCGTGCGCTCGCCCGCCGTACGGCGAATCTCTCGTCGGCCGGCATTGTCGCTGTCCCCTCCACTGCTCGTGCCCCGGGGCCGGTGACCCCGGGCGCGGAGGCCCGGTCGGTCAGGCGCTCTCGTCGGCGCGTGCGCGGACCGCGTCCGCGAACGCCTCGCCCCGCTTGTTGTAGTTGGTGAACATGTCCATCGAGGCACAGGCCGGGGCCAGCAGTACCGTATCGCCCGGCCGGGCGAGCTCGGCGGCCCGCGCGACCGCTTCGGACATCGCCCCAGTGTCGGTCCGGTCGAGGTCGACCACCGGGACTTCGGGGGCGTGTCGCGTCAGGGCTTCGTGGATCAGCGCCCGGTCGGCGCCCATCAGCACGACGCCGCGCAGCCGCTTCGCCGCGCCGATGACCAGCTCGTCGAAGGTGGCGCCCTTGGCCAGTCCGCCGGCGATCCAGACGATGGAGTCGTAGGCGGCCAGCGAGGCCTCGGTGGCGTGGGTGTTGGTGGCCTTGGAGTCGTCCACGTAGGCGACTTCGCCGATGTCCGCGACGTGTTCGATGCGGTGGGCGTCCGGCCGGAAGGCGCGCAGTCCGTCGCGTACGGCGGCCGGTTCCACGCCGAAGGCGCGGGCGAGGGCGGCGGCCGCGAGGGCGTTGGCGATGTTGTGCGGGGCCGGCGGGTCGACGTCGCCGACCTCGGCCAGCTCCTGGGCCTGCTTCTGGCGGTTGGCGACGAACGCCCGGTCGACGAGGATGCCGTCGACAACGCCGAGCTGCGAGGGGCCGGGGGCGCCGAGGGTGAAGCCGATGGCCCGGCAGCCCTCCTCGACGTCGGCCTCGCGGACCAGGTCCTCGGTGGCCGGGTCGGCCACGTTGTAGACGCAGGCCACGGTGTTGCCCTCGTAGACGCGGCCCTTGTCGGCGGCGTACGCCTCCATCGAGCCGTGCCAGTCGAGGTGGTCCGGCGCCAGGTTGAGGACGGCGGCGGAGTGGGCGCGCAGCGAGGGCGCCCAGTGCAGCTGGTAGCTGGAGAGTTCGACGGCGAGGACGTCGTACTCCGTCTCGCCGAGGACGGCGTCCAGCAGCGATACGCCGATGTTGCCGACGGCCGCGGTGCGCAGGCCCGCCGCTTCCAGGATGGAGGCCAGCATGCGCACGGTCGTGGTCTTGCCGTTGGTGCCGGTGACCGCGAGCCAGGGCGCGGCCTTGCGGCCGTTGTCGCCGCGCAGGCGCCAGGCCAGTTCGACGTCGCCCCAGACCGGGACGCCCGCCTCGGCGGCAGCCAGGAAGAGCGGCTTGTCCGGCTGCCAGCCGGGGGCGGTGACGACGAGTTCCGTGGACGGCGGCAGGGTGGCGCCGTCGCCGAGGCGCACGGTGATGCCGAGCGCCTCCAGTTCGGCCGCCTGCGCGCGGGCGCGTTCGTCGTCGCCGTCGTTGACGACGGTGACGAGCGCGCCGCGCTCGTGCAGGGCGCGGGCGGCGGGGATGCCGCTGACGCCGAGCCCGGCGACGGTGACGTGCTTGCCCTGCCAGTCCACGGTGCTCACTTCTTGGCTGCCCATCCCGCGTAGAAGAGGCCGAGGCCGACGATCACGCACATGCCCTGGATGATCCAGAAGCGGACCACGACAAGGACCTCGGACCACCCCTTGAGTTCGAAGTGGTGCTGGAGCGGCGCCATCCGGAAGACCCGCTTGCCGGTCATCTTGAACGAACCGACCTGGATGACCACGGACATAGTGATCATCACGAAGAGGCCGCCGAGGATGGCGAGCAGGAACTCGGTGCGGGACAGGATCGCGAGGCCCGCGAGGGCGCCGCCGAGGGCGAGCGAGCCGGTGTCGCCCATGAAGATCTTGGCGGGCGAGGTGTTCCACCACAGGAAGCCGAAACAGGCGCCCATCAGCGCGGCGGCGACGACGGCGAGGTCGAGCGGGTCGCGTACCTCGAAACAGGCGCTCGGGTTGGTCAGGTTGTCCGCGTTGGCGCAGGACTCCTGGAACTGCCAGAGGCCGATGAAGGTGTAGGCGCCGAAGACCATCACCGAGGCGCCGGTGGCCAGTCCGTCGAGGCCGTCGGTGAGGTTCACGCCGTTGGACATGGCGAGGATCATGAACAGCGCCCAGACGCAGAACAGCACCGGGCCGATCGACCAGCCGAAGTCCTCGACGAACGAGAGCCGGGTGGAGGCCGGGGTGTAGTTCATGGAGTTGGGGAACTGGAGCGAGAGTACCGCGAAGGCGATGCCGACGATCAGCTGCCCGGCCATCTTCGCCTTGGCCCGCAGACCCAGCGAACGCTGCTTGACGATCTTGATGTAGTCGTCGAGGAAGCCGACGAGGCCCATCCCGGCCATGAGGAACAGCACGAGGAGGCCGGAGTAGCGGATGTCCTCACCCGTGATGACCTTCGCGAGAAGGTAGGCGACGATCGTCGCCAGGATGAAGGCGATGCCGCCCATCGTGGGCGTGCCCTTCTTGCTGCCGTGCGTGCGCGGGCCGTCGTCCCGGATGAACTGGCCGTAGCCCTTGCGGGCCAGCAGCTTGATCAGCAGCGGAGTACCGACCAGGGTCAGAAAGAGCCCGATGGCCCCCGCGAAGAGGATCTGCCTCATCGGCCGGCGACCTCGCCCTCGGTCGAGTTCTCCAGCAGTGCCAGGGCGACCTTCTCCAGGCCGACCGACCGGGACGCCTTCACCAGCACGACGTCTCCCGGGCGCAGTTCACTGCGCAACAGGTCGACGGCCGCCTGTGCGTCGGACACGTGCACCGACTCCTCACCCCACGAACCCTCGTTATATGCGCCCAGTTGCAGCCAGGAGGCTTCTCTCCCCCCGACAGCGACGAGCTTGCTGACGTTGAGCCGGACGGCGAGCCGTCCGACCGCGTCGTGCTCGGCGAGCGACGCGTCACCGAGCTCGGCCATCTGACCGAGCACCGCCCAGGTGCGCCCCCCGTCGGCCCCTCGGGCCTGGCCCATGGCAGCCAGCGCACGCAGTGCGGCTCTCATGGATTCGGGGTTCGCGTTGTAGGCGTCGTTGACAACCGTCACACCGTCCCCGCGCTCGGTGACCTCCATGCGCCAGCGGGAGAGGGTGCCCGCCTCCGAGAGCGCCTCGGCGATCTCGGTCACGGACATGCCCAACTCATGGGCGACGGCGGCCGCGGCGAGCGCGTTCGACACGTGGTGCTCACCGTACAGGCGCATGGTCACGTCGCTGCACCCGGTGGGTGTGTGGAGCTCGAACGCGGGCCGCCCGTCGGGGGTCATCCGGACCTTCTCGCCCCGTACGTCCGCTTCCGGGGCTTCTCCGAAGAGCAGGACGCGGGCCTTGGTGCGCGAGGCCATGGCGCGGACGAGCGGGTCGTCCGCGTTGAGCACGGCGCAGCCGTCCTCGGGCAGGCCCTCGACCATCTCGCCCTTGGCCTGGGCGATGGCCTCCCGGCTGCCGAACTCGCCGAGGTGCGCGGAGCCGACGTTGAGGACCAGGCCGACCCGGGGCGGGGTCAGCTCGGTGAGGTAGCTGATGTGGCCGATGCCGCGGGCGCCCATCTCCAGGACCAGGTGCTCGGTCTCGGCGGTGGCGCTCAGGGCGGTGAGCGGCAGCCCGATCTCGTTGTTGAGGGAGCCGGGCGTCCAGACGGTCGGGCCGTGGCGCTGGAGGAGCTGCGCGATCAGGTCCTTGGTGGACGTCTTGCCCGCCGAGCCGGTGAGCGCGACGACGGAGGTGCCGAGGCGTTCGACGACGGCGCGGGCGAGGGCTCCGAGCGCGCCGACGACGTCGTCCACGACGATCGCCGGAACGCCGACGGGCCGGGCCGCCAGGACGGCTGCCGCGCCCGCCTCGACGGCGCGCCGGGCGTAGTCGTGGCCGTCGACCCGTTCGCCGGCGAACGCGGCGAACAGGCTGCCGGGCACGACCTCGCGGGAGTCGATGACGACGGGTCCGGTCACGGTGACTGCCGGATCCGGTATGTCGTGCGGCTGCCCGCCGACGATTTCGGCGATCTCGGCGAGGGAAAGGGTGATCACTTGGTCATCCCTGACTGTTGTTCTCGTGGTGAGGGGCACGGTCCGCGGCGCCGGGGCGCGTCAGGGACCGCTCGATGGCTGCGTGCAGGACCTTGCGGTCGTCGAAGGGGCGTACCACCCCGTGGATGTCCTGGCCCTGTTCGTGCCCCTTGCCCGCGACGAGGACGGTGTCGCCCGGTTCGGCGCGGGCGACGGCGGCGGCGACGGCCGAGGCGCGGTCGGCGTCGACCAGCACGTCGCCGCGCTCGTGGACGGGCACTTCGGCGGCGCCGGAGAGCATCGCGGCGAGGATCGCGAGGGGGTCCTCGGAGCGGGGGTTGTCGGAGGTCAGTACGGCGGTGTCGGCGAGCCGGGCCGCGGCGGCGCCCATCGGGCCGCGTTTGGTGGTGTCGCGGTCGCCGCCGCAGCCGAGGACGATGTGCACCCGGCCCTCGGTGACCTTGCGCAGGGAGCGCAGGACGGACTCGACGGCGTCGGTCTTGTGCGCGTAGTCGACGACGGCGAGGTAGGGCTGTCCGGCGTCCACCCGCTCCAGGCGGCCCGGCACTCCGGGGACGGCGGCGACGCCGTCGGCGGCGATCTGCGGGTCGACGCCCGCGACGGCCAGTGTGACGATCGCGGCGAGGGTGTTGGCGACGTTGAACGGGCCGGGCAGCGGGGCGCGGGCGGTGATCCGCTCGCCCTTGGGGCCGACGGCGGTGAAGGTGCTGTCCTGCGGTCCGACCTCGACGTCCTCGGCGTGCCAGTCGGCGTCCGGGTGGCCCTCGGCGGAGAAGCTGGTGACCGGCACCCCGGACTCGGTGATGAGCCTGCGGCCGTACTCGTCGTCGAAGTTCACGACGCCGCGGTGGCTGCGCTCGGGGGTGAAGAGCCGGGCCTTGGCCTGGAAGTAGTCCTCCATGCCGGAGTGGAACTCCATGTGCTCCGGGCTGAGGTTGTTGAAGACGGCGACGTCGAAGACGCAGCCGTCGACCCGGCCGAGCACCAGGGCGTGGCTGGAGACCTCCATTGCGACGGCCTCGACGCCGCGTTCGCGCATGACGGCGAACAGGGCCTGGAGGTCGGTGGCTTCGGGGGTGGTGCGCTCGGACTTGATGCGCTCGTCGCCGATCCGCATCTCGACGGTGCCGATCAGCCCGGTGGGCCGTCCGGCGGCGCGCAGTCCGCCCTCGACGAGGTACGCGGTGGTGGTCTTGCCGGAGGTTCCGGTGATGCCGATCTGGAGGAGGCCGATGCCGGGCCGCCCGTAGATGTCGGCGGCCAGCTCGCCCATCACGGCGCGCGGGTTCTCGGTGACCAGGACCGGCAGGCCGGTGGCGGCGGCGCGTTCGGCGCCGGCGGGGTCGGTGAGGACGGCGGCGGCGCCGAGGCCGGCGGCCTGGGCGGCGAAGTCGGCGCCGTGGAGGCGGGCGCCGGGCAGGGCCGCGTACACATCGCCGGGGCGCACGGCCCGCGAGTCGTGCGTGATGCCGGTGATCTCACCGGACCCGGCCGTTTCGACGCCGAGCCGGCCGGCCAGCTCGCCGAGAGGGGTGGGCCGGAGCCGGTCCGGTCGGGGCGCTCCCGGGTAGGTCACAGGCGCGTCCTTCTGAGAGGTTTGGGACTGATCAGCGTGGGGCACGGCGGTGAGCGTACCGGGCCGGTGCGGGCTCTCGCGAAGCGAGGCACCCTGGTTCCGGCGGTTCTCGTTCCGGTTCCCGGGATCGGGGGTGATGGTTGTCACTGAGGGTTCCCTTGGAGGAGATGCTCGCGCATCCCCGTGTTCACTCGCCGGGCTTGAAGGACACCGGCAGCCGGGGCGGCTCGCTGCCGGACGGAGGGGTCTGGAGCGTCTTGAGCGCGAACTCCATGACCTGCTTGTAGATCGGGCCGCAGATCTGGCCGCCGAAGTAGCTGCCCTTGGTGGGGTTCTGGATCGCGCAGTAGACGGTGACCTGCGGATTGTCGGCGGGGGCGAAGCCCGCGAAGGAGGCGGTGTAGCCCTTGTAGACACCGCGGACGGGGTCGACCCGGTTGGCGGTGCCGGTCTTGCCGGCGACCCGGTAGCCGGGGATGGCGGCCTTGGTGCCGGTGCCTTCGCGGTCGTCGACGACGGACTCCAGCATGGTCGCCAGGGTCTTGGCGGTCTTCTCGCTGACCACCCGGTTCTCCTCGGGCGCCTCGGCCGGGGTGAAGCGGCCGTCGGAGCCCTTGGTTCCGCGTACGAGGGTGGGGGCGACCCGTACGCCTCCGTTGGCGACCGTGGAGTAGACCGAGGCGGCCTGGACGGCGTTGATGGAGAGGCCCTGGCCGAAGGGGATCGTGTACTGCTGCGAGGTCGACCAGTCCTTCGGGTGGGCCAGCAGGCCGGGCGACTCGCCGGGGTAGCCGAGCCCGGTCTTCTTGCCGAGGCCGAACTTCCGCAGGTAGTCGTAGAGGACCTGGTTGGACTCCGCCTGGGTCTTGCCGAGCTGACCGGTCGCCAGGATGGTGCCGATGTTGCTGGACTTGGCGAGGACCCCGTTGAGCGTGAGGTACCAGGTGGGGTGGTCGACGTCGTCCTTGAAGAGCCGGTCGCCGCGGTGCAGCCGGTTGGGGACGGTGACGTGGGTGCCGGGTGTGGCGGCCCCCTCCTCCAGCACGGCGGCCATGGACATGACCTTGCTGGTGGAGCCGGGCTCGTACACGTCCTGGAGGGCCGCGTTGCCGAGGGACGCCGAGGTGGCCTGGGAGAGGTCGTTGGGGTCGTAGCCGGGGGCGTTGGCCATGGCCAGCAGTTCGCCGGTCCTCGTGTTCTGCACGATGACGTAGCCGCGGTCGGCCTTGGACTTGGCGACCTGGTCGCTGATGGCCTTCTGGGCGGCCCACTGGATGTCGCGGTCGATGGTCAGCTCGACGTCGGAGCCGGGCACGGCCGGGATCTCGCTGCTGCCCGCGGTGGGGACGCGACGGCCGCCGGCCTGGGCG
>MUNB01000062.1 GCA_002154345.1 Streptomyces griseus | reverse complement strand
TCGCCACGAAGATCTCGTTCATCGACGCGATGGGCGAGGTCTGCGAGGCCGTGGGTGCCGACGTCGGCGAACTCGCCGAGATCCTCGGTCCTGACGTCTGGGGAGTCACCCCCGCCCCACCACCACCCCCGCCCGGTCGATGCAGATCACGTCCACCGCGACCGGGGCGCCGCGCAGGACCGTCAGGGCCTCGTCGCGGGCGCGGGCCGCCACCAGGTCGCCCAGGGGGACGCCCGCCGCCTCGCACAGGCGCAGGGCCTCCAGGCCCGTGTTGGCGGTGGCGATCCGGGAGGCCAGGTCATCGTTCGCGCCGCCCGTGCGGGCCAGGTCGGCGAGGAAAGGCTTGTTCACCTGGGAGCGGGCCGAGTGGAGGTCCAGGTGGCCGGCCGCGAGTTTGGACAGTTTGGCGAAGCCGCCGCAGATCGTGAGGCGGTCGACCGGGTGGCGGCGTACGTATTTGAGGACCGCGCCCGCGAAGTCGCCCATGTCCAGGAGGGCTATGTCCGGCAGGCCGTACTCCGCGACCACCGTCTTCTCCGACGTCGAGCCCGTGCAGCCCGCCACATGGGTCAGGCCCGCCGCCCGTGCCACGTCCACGCCCCGGCGGATCGAGTCGATCCAGGCCGAGCAGGAGTAGGGGACGACCACGCCCGTCGTGCCCAGGATCGACAGGCCGCCCAGGATGCCGAGGCGGCCGTTCCACGTGGAGCGGGCGATCTCCTCGCCGTGGTCCACCGAGACCGTGATCTCCACGTCCCCCGCGTCACCGTGCTCCGCCGCCACCCGCTCCACGTGTTCGCGCATCAGCCGGCGCGGGACCGGGTTCACCGCGGGCTCCCCGACGTCCAGCGGCAGGCCGGGGAGCGTCACCGTACCGACGCCCGGGCCGGCCCGGAACACCACGCCGGAGCCGGGCGGCAGCCTCCGTACCGTCGACCTCACCAGCGCCCCGTGCGTCACGTCCGGGTCGTCGCCCGCGTCCTTCACCACCCCGGCGCTCGCCCGCCCTTCCGCCAGCTCCTCCACCGCCAGCGCGAAGGCCGGGGTCTGGCCCTTCGGCAGCGTGATGGACACCGGGTCCGGGAAGTCGCCGGTCAGCAGTGCCGTGTACGCGGCCGTCGTCGCCGCCGTCGCACAGGCTCCGGTCGTCCAGCCGGGGCGCAGACCGGTGTGCTTGAGTTGGGCACTGCGACCGCCCCGCGCCTCAGCAGCGTTCACGAGAAGAGTCCGTTCCGATGTCTGTGCCCGTGCCCGTGCCCGTGCATGTGCTTGTTCTGGGTGGGACGACCGAAGCCCGCCGGCTGGCCGAGCGCCTCGCCGGTGACCGGCGGGTCCGGGTCACCACCTCGCTCGCCGGACGCGTCGCCGCCCCCCGGCTCCCGCCCGGCGAGGTCCGCGTCGGCGGGTTCGGCGGCCCCGAGGGACTCGCCGCCTGGGTGCGTGAGCACGGTGTGGACGCTCTCGTCGATGCCACCCACCCCTTCGCCGCGACCATGAGCCGGAACGCGGCCGAGGCCGCCGCGCAGGCCCATGTTCCCCTCCTCGCCCTCCGCCGGCCCGGCTGGGTCGCCCAGGACGGTGACCGCTGGCACTCCGCCGGATCGCTCGCCGCGGCCGCCGAGCTGCTGCCCGCACTCGGCGAGCGGGTCTTCCTCACCACCGGGCGGATGGGGCTCGCCGCCTTCGCCGGAGCCGCACTCGACGACCTGTGGTTCCTCGTGCGGTCCGTCGACGCACCCGAGCCGCCCTGCCCGGCCCGGACGGAGGTGCTGCTCGACCGGGGTCCGTTCACGTTGGAGGGCGAGCGGGAGATCATCCGGCGCCATCGCATCGACGTCCTCGTCACCAAGGACAGCGGCGGGGACGCCACCGCGCCCAAGCTCGCCGCCGCCCGTGAGGCCGGGATTCCCGTCGTCGTGGTGCGGCGGCCACCGGTGCCGGAAGGGGTGCCGGTGGCCCGTACGCCCGAGGAAGCCGTTGAGTGGGTCGTACGGAGGCTCCACGCCTCCGGGTAGCGGCGCGAGCTCTACGCCTCCGGGTAGCGGCGCGGCGTCCAGACGACGGACCGGTCCGCTCCGGCCCCGCCCCGCCGTATCCACCGCGTCTGCGACGAGCCCACGATCAGCAGCGTCCGCATGTCCACCTCCGTCGGGTCGACGTCGGCCAGCCGCACCGTGCGTACGGACTCCGTCGGGCCGCCCACATCCCGCGCCAGGACGACCGGGGTGTCCGGCGAGCGGTGTTCCAGGAGCAGGTCGCGGGCCTTGCCGACCTGCCACGTACGGGACATGGAGCCCGGGTTGTAGAGGGCGAGGACCAGGTCGGCCGAGGCGGCCGCGCGCAGGCGTTCCGCGATGACCTCCCACGGCTTGAGCCGGTCCGAGAGGGAGATCGTGGCGTAGTCGTGGCCCAGCGGCGCACCCGCGCGGGCCGCCGCCGCGTTGGCCGCCGTGACCCCGGGCAGGACCTGTACGGGGATGTCCGCGTACTCCTCCTGCGAGGCGACCTCCAGCACCGCCGTCGCCATCGCGAAGACCCCGGGGTCGCCGCCGGAGACCACCGCGACGCGGCGGCCCCGCCGGGCCAGGTCCAGCGCGAACTCCGCCCGCTCCGACTCCACCTTGTTGTCCGAGCCGTGCCGCGCCTGGCCCGGGCGGACCGGGACGCGGTCCAGGTACGTGGTGTAGCCGACCACGTCGTCCGCCGCCGCCAGCGCGCCCCGCGTCTCCGGAGTCAGCCACAGCGGGCCCGCCGGGCCGGTGCCGACCACGACCACGTCTCCGGAGGCCGAGGCCGAGGGCGAGGCCGAGGGCGAGGCCGAGGGCGAAGGGCGCGGCGCGTCGACACGGCTCGGCAGCACCGCCACCGAGAAGTACGGCACCGACGCCGGGTCGATGTCCGCCAGCTCGCCCGTGCGCTCCCCGGCCATCGTCGCCCGCTCCACGTACCGGGCCTCCGCCAGCCGCCCGGACGCCTCGAACGCCCCGCGCACCGCCGGGAACGTACGGCCCAGCTTCATCACCACCGCGGTGTCCGTGGCGGCGAGACGGGCCGTCAGCTCCTCCTCCGGCAGGGTGCCGGGGAGGATCGTCAGGATCTCCTCGCCCTCGACCAGCGGGGTGCCGAGCCGGGCCGCCGCAGCGCTGACGGACGTCACGCCGGGGATGACCTCGGTGGGGTAGCGGTCGGCCAGCCGCTTGTGCATGTGCATGTACGAGCCGTAGAACATCGGGTCGCCCTCGGCGAGGACCGCGACGGTCAGGCCCGCGTCCAGATGCGCCGCGAGGCGGGCCGCGGCCTTCTCGTAGAACTCCTCCAGCGCGCCCCGGTAGCCGCCCGGGTGGTCCGTGGTCTCCGTCGTGACGGGGTAGACCAGGGCCTCCTCGATGTGGTCGGGCCGCAGGTGCGCGGCGGCGATGGAGCGGGCGATCGAGCGGCCGTGGCGGGCGCTGTGGTACGCGACGACGTCCGCATCACCGATCGCCTGAACGGCCCGCAGGGTCATCAGGTTCGGGTCGCCGGGGCCGAGTCCGACGCCGTAGAGCGTGCCGGTACGGGTGTCCTTCACCGGAGAGGTCACGGCTACTCCTCCTCGCTCGCGATGGCGTTGAGCGCCGCTGCCGCTATCGCGCTGCCGCCGCGCCGGCCGCGCACGATCAGGTGCTCCAGGCCCGACGCGTGCTCGGCCAGGGCCTCCTTGGACTCCATCGCGCCGACGAAGCCGACCGGGACGCCGATCACGGCGGCCGGGCGCGGGGCGCCCTCCTCGATCATCTCCAGCAGCCGGAACAGCGCGGTCGGGGCGTTGCCCACCGCGACCACCGCCCCCTCCATCCGGTCCCGCCACAGCTCCAGGGCCGCCGCGCTGCGGGTCGTGCCCATCTTCGCGGCCAGCTCCGGCACGGACGGGTCGGAGAGCGTGCACACCACGTCGTTGTCCGCGGGCAGCCGCTTGCGGGTGACCCCGCTGGCCACCATCGCCACATCGCAGAGGATCGGCGCGCCGGAGCGCAGGGCCGCGCGGGCGTCGGCCACGGCGTTCGGCGAGAAGGCGAGATCGCGTACGAGGTCGACCATGCCGCAGGCGTGGATCATCCGGACGGCGACCTGGCTCACATCGGCGGGCAGCCCGGCCAGATCCGCCTCCGCGCGGATGGTGGCGAAGGACTGGCGGTAGATCGCCGGTCCGTCCTTCTCGTACTGATGCACAGTGCTGTCGCTTTCTTCTGCCGTTATGGGGGTGGGAGGGGAGCGTGCTCAGGCGCGGGCCGCGGCCACCGTCGCCGCGAGTGCCGCCGGGTCGTTCCGGACCGTCGCCGGGGGGTCCCGGCGGTCGCCCCGTACGTGTGAGATCCGGTGGCCTTCGGGCGTGACGACCACGTCGATCCACTCCCCGTGGGGGTGGCCGCAGCGGCGTTCGCACCCGGACCAGTACACAGGGAGCCGCCCGACCGGTCCGACAGCGGCCCCCGCTTCGGCCCGTACGTCGGACAGCGACTTCGCGCAGCCGGGGTGGCCGATGCAGGCGCCGACGCCCGTCCACGGGGACTCGGGGGCGGTGATCAGCCCGGCCGCCGCCAGGGTGCGCAGCGCCTCCGCCGCGCCACCTTCGTCGAAGGGGCCGGGGACGACGATGCCGCGCCACGGGGTGAGCCGCAGCTCGTTCCCGTACCGCCGGGCCGTGCCGGTCAGCAGCCGCCACTGAGTGGGGGTGAGCTGTCCGAGCGGTACGTCGACACAGAGCGCGGTCACGGTCGTGGTGGTGGTGGCCGTTGCTGCTGCCGCGTTGCCGTGCGGTCCGGTGACGAGGCCCGGGGCCGGAGCCTTCGCCGTACGGGGGCGGGGGCGGTGCACGGGCTCGCCCGCCGTCGACCCGATGGCGTGGACGAGCTCCGCCCGTACGTCGTCGGGCAGATCCTTCACGCGCCAGGCGCCGGAGTCCGCGGCGGCGCGGAGGAACGCCTCGGCGGCCAGGAGCGCGGCGCGCGGGGCGTCGGCGGCGGGCACCCGGAACACCGTGTCCTCCGCGCCGATCCGCAGCAGGGCGTCCGGCCCCTCCGCGATCAGGGTCACGTCAGCGCCCAACGCGTCCACGTCACCCCGTCCGTCGTCGAGGGCGAAGAGGAAGCGGCCGGAGAGCGACGCGGCGGCGGCCGATCCGCACACCAGGCCGTCCAGCCCGGTCAGCCAGGGGCCGAGCGCGGGCGAACCGTCCACTCCGGCGAGCGGCGAGGCCACGATGTTGCGGGCCCGCTCGTGCGCGGCGGAGGGCAGGAGCCCGGCGGCCGTGAGCAGCCCGGCGAGCTCACCGCCGCACCGCGCGTCGAGGCCGCGCAGCTGGACGTTGCCCCGCGAGGTGAGATGCAGCTCACCGTCCCCGAACCGGTCCGCCACCGCGAGCAGCGCGTCCGCCCGCTCAGCGCTCAGCACCCCGCCGGGGATGCGTACGCGGGCCAGCGCACCGTCGTCCGCCCGGTGCAGCCGCAGCGTTCCCGGGCAGGCGTCGCCGCCGCTGCGGGGGGAGACGCCGCCCGCGGAAAGGGGCGAGGGGGCGGAATCGGGCATGGCGGCGAGCATACCGACCGGGCCGGTCCGGGAGACGGGGCCGCTCCTGTGACCTGCGGGACAGCGGTCGGAGACGGAACCCCTGGCTCGCGGGGCACGGACCGCCGCCCGAACCGCTGACCTGCGGGCCACGGTTACCGCTGAACCCTGCCCTGTGGGGCAGCGGCCGACGGTCGAACCCCCGGCCTGCGGGACAGCAGCCTGCTGCCGACCTCCCCCCTGACCTGCGGAGCAGGAGTTGTCGGTCGAACCCCTGGCCCGCGGGCCGGCGGCCGGCCCGCGGGCCAGGGGT
>MUNB01000619.1 GCA_002154345.1 Streptomyces griseus | reverse complement strand
CCCCACATGCCCGGGAGGCAGCCGCCGATGACCCATCGCGTCGCTCGTGCACTCCGCATGCTCAGCCCGCACCCGTGGCTCGCGCCGGTCACCGGACCCGCCCGGCCGGAGTCGGAGCCGCCGCGCCGGGGCGCCAGGGCGATGCGCCGCACGGCCGTGGCGGCGACGCTCGCCGCGCTGGCCCTGCCGTTCGCCATCGCACCCGCCGAGGCCGCGCACCGCCCGCCGCGCACCGGGTTCGAGACGAGCGACGGGGCCCGCTGGACCGGCGAGGCGGAGGAGCGGGCCTTCCTCACCGCGGTGGACCGGGGGAGCGACCGGGTCTCCGTGGACCGGATCGGCACGACGGAACAGGGCCGCCCGCTCCGCCTCGTACGCGTCGGCCAGGAGCGCCCCGACGCCACCACGGTCCTGCTGATCTGCAGTCAGCACGGCGACGAGCCCGCCGGGCGCGAGGCCTGTCTGACCACGGTCCGTGACCTGGCGTTCGCCGAGGACCGGGCGACCCGCGCCTTCCTGGCCCGAACGACTCTGCTGGTGCTGCCCACCGCCAACCCCGACGGACGCGCCGCCGACACCCGCGGCAACGCGGACGGGGTCGACATCAACCGCGACCACATCGCCCTGGAGACCGCCGAGGCACGGGCGATCGCCGCCGTCGTACGCGACGAACGACCGCAGGTGATCTACGACTTGCACGAGTACGGCGCGACCCCGCCGTACTACGACAAGGACCTGTTCGCCCTGTGGCCGCGCAACCTCAACGTTGACGACCGGGTCCACGACGCCTCGCGCACCCTCTCCGAACGCTATGTCCGTCCCGCCGCGACGGCGGGCGGCTACAGCAGCGGCCACTACGGCATCTGGACCGATCCGGCCACCGGGGACCCGATCAAGCAGGTCGCGGGCGACGGCCAGGAACGCATCCTGCGCAACACCTCCGGCCTCAAGCACGCGGTGGGCCTGCTCATCGAATCCCGGGTCGACGCGCTGAGCGACGCGGAGAAGGACGATCCGGCGCTCAACCACCGGCGCAGGGTGCATTCCCAGCGGACCGCGCTCGGCGGACTCTTCGCCTTCACCGACGAGCAGCGCGCCCGGCTCCGGACGGCCACCGCCCTCTCACGGCTGACCGGCCTGGCCGACCGGGGGCCCGTGTACCTCGGCGGTGCCGACAACGACCCGGCCGAACCCGCCGAGATCCTCGCCGACCCGCCGTGCGGCTACCGGCTGGACGCGGCCCAGTACGCGCGGGTGAAGGACGAGCTGGCCCTGCACGGCGTCAGGGCCCGGCCGGACGGAGATGGCGCGTTTGTGTCCCTGCGTCAGTCGGCCAGAAGCCTGATTCCGTTGCTTCTCGATCAGCGGGCGACATATCACCTCACAAACGGTCAAGCCAGAACTGCTTGTTGATCCTTCGAGATCCGGGGCAGGTGTGGTACTGCCTACGGAGAGCGTTTTTCAGACTCGGTGAAAGGTGCCATTTGTGTCCCAGGACGACCAGACCGCGGACGGGCGGGAGGGGCTGTCGGTCACGGCGGACCTTCCCCCCGAGCCGGTCAGTACCAGGACTCCGACCACCGACCGGGTGGTGTTCGGCGTCACGGCGGTCCTCACCCTCGCCTTCGTCGTGTGGGGAGCCACCGCCACCGACTCCCTGGAGAGCGTGTCCAGCAAGCTGCTCGACGGGCTGATCCACAACGGCGGCTGGGCCTTCATGCTGGCCGCCTCCGGGTTCGTCGTCTTCGCGCTGTGGCTGGCCGTCAGCCGGTACGGCAAGATCTGCCTCGGTCAGGAGGGTGAGGAGCCGGAGTTCCGGACCATCTCCTGGGTCGCCATGATGTTCAGCGCCGGTATGGGCATCGGGCTGATGTTCTACGGCGTGAGCGAACCGCTCGCCCACTTCCGTACCCCGCCGCCGGGCACCGACCCCGCGGACGCGGCCGACGCCATGGGAACGGCGATGGCCACGACCCTCTTCCACTGGACGCTGCATCCCTGGGCGATCTACGCGGTGGTCGGCCTCGCCATCGCCTACAGTGCGTACCGAATGCGCAGGCGGCAGACGATCAGCGCGGTCTTCGAGCCGCTGATCGGCAAGCGGCACGCCTACGGCGGCTTCGGCCGCTTCATCGACATCCTGGCCATCTTCGCCACGCTGTTCGGCTCCGCGGCCTCGCTCGGTCTGGGCGCGCTCCAGATCGGCAGCGGTTTCCAGGAGCTGGACTGGATGGAGAAGACCGGAACCGGTCTCCTCGTCGCGATCATCGCCGTGCTGACCGTCTGCTTCGTCCTCTCCGCGGTCTCCGGCGTCGAGAAGGGCATCCAGTGGCTGTCCAACACCAACATGGTGCTGGCGCTGCTCCTGGTGGCGTTCGTCTTCATCGCCGGTCCCACGATCATCGTGCTCGATCTGATGCCCACCTCCTTGGGCGCCTACCTCAGCGACCTCGGGCAGCTCGTCGGGCGCACCGAGGCGTCCAGCGGCGAGGGCGTCGCGGACTGGCTCGGCAGCTGGACGGTCTTCTACTGGGCCTGGTGGATCTCCTGGACGCCCTTCGTCGGCATGTTCATCGCCCGGATCAGCCGCGGCCGGACGATCCGTCAGTTCGTCGGCGGCGTCATCCTGGTGCCCAGCACCGTCAGCCTGATCTGGTTCGCCGTCTTCGGCGGCTCGGCCATGAAGCTGGACGAGGCCGGCAAGCTCCAGGGCGCCGACACCCCCGAGGCGCAGCTGTTCGGCGTCCTCCAGGAGTTCCCGATCGCCACGGTCACCTCCATCCTCGTGATGATCCTGGTCGGCATCTTCTTCGTCTCCGGAGCCGACGCGGCCTCGATCGTCATGGGAACCCTCTCGCAGAAGGGCGTCCTCGAACCGGGCAGGTGGGTCGTCATCTTCTGGGGCGTCGTGACCGGGGCCGTGGCCGCGATCATGCTGCTGATCGGGGAGGGCAAGGAGAACGCCCTCCAAGGGCTCCAGAACCTCACCATCCTGGTGGCGGCGCCCTTCACCATCGTGATGATCGGTATGTGCGTGGCCCTGATGCGGGACCTGCGCAAGGACCCCCAGATCGTCCGCCAGGAGTTCGGCGTGGAGGCGGTCGAGTCCGCGGTGATCGAGGGGCACGCCAAGTACGACGGCGACTTCGAGATCCGGATCGGCCCCGGGACGACTCCGGTCTCGGACGAGCGCCACAAGCACGAGTCCGGCGGATCGGGCTCGACGGCCACGTCCACCTCCACCGAGAAGCGGCCATCCGACTGACCCGGTGACCGCAGAACCGCACAACGGCTCCGGAGCCCGCGACCATCGACCGGTCGCGGGCTCCGCGGCCGTTGTGGAGCCGGATTCCGGTCGCGGTCAGTCCACCAGCGCCGCCGCCGCCCGCGCACACCCCCAGGCGACGGTGACGCCCGCGCCACCGTGCCCGTAGTTGTGCACCAGCAGTCCGCCGCCCGGCAGCGCCTCCGCCTCGATCCGCACCCCGGCCTCCCGCGCCGGCCGCAGCCCCACCCGGTGCCCGAGTACCGGGGCGCCGGCGATCTCCGGCCGGATCCGGGCGCACCGCGCCACGATCTCCCGAGCCGTCTCCGGGTCGGGCTCGGTGCGCCGATCGTCCGCCTCGGCCGTACCGCCCAGCACCAGCCGGCCCGGCTGCGGGAAGAAGTACGTCGTCGCGGCCGACGCCGGATCCGCCGCGGTGTACCACTCCTCGATCCCCGGGTTCTCCACCGCGACCAGCTGCCCCCGCACCGGCCGCACCCCGGCGTCGGGCACCAGCTCGCGCGCCCCGAGTCCCGTGCAGTTCACCACCACGGCGCCGAGCTCCGCCGCTTCGTCGAACCCCTGCACCGTCCGCCGCTCCACCGCACCGCCCGCCGCCACGAGCCGCTGCTCCAGCCAGGCCAGATGGACCGGCATGTCCAGCAGCGGCAGCGTCACCCGCAGCCCATCGGGCACCTCCACCGCGTCCTTCAGCCCCGCCGCCCAGTCGCCCAGCGCCGCGAACCGCTCACCGGCGTGCAGCCCCGCCACCCGCCGTACCCCGGTCTCCTCCGGCGCGCCCGACAGCTCCTCGTAGACCGCCAGCGTCTCCAGCGACCAGTCGCCCACCCGCTCGGCCGGCTCGATCCGGTACGGCCACCACAGGGCCCCCGCCACCGCCGACGTCGTCGCCCCGGCCGGATC
>MUNB01000618.1 GCA_002154345.1 Streptomyces griseus | reverse complement strand
TCGGCATCTGGGGCGACCCGGACCGCACCGGCAAGCCCGTCGGGGCCGACCTGGCCGCCCACAAGAAGTCGCTGCCCGTGGTCGCCGCCCTCACCTCGGGCACCCCGGCCGCCGCGGAGCTCGCCGCGCTCTACCGGGGCCCCATGAACAGCGCCGCCGAGGTGAGCCGGGCGGCCGACGCGGTGGACCGGGCCGGCGGCCGGGACTGGGCGCAGGTCTGCGCGGCCGACCGGATGGCCCGCGCGGTCCACCACCTCTCCCGGGCGGTTCCCGACCCGAGCGCGGCGGGCGACCTGCTGGCGCTGGCCGAGTTCGTCACCCGCAGGACCAGCTGAGCCACCTCGCGTGACCGGCTCCGACCTCTCAACTCTAGTATTCCGGAGGTTGGTTGACAGGAAAGCAGCAGAGAGGCGGCGGCCGGTCATGGGCATACGGATTCAGCGGGCGGAGCAGCGGGACCGGGGGCTGGTCGTCTCGGTCATGGAAGAGGCGTTCCACCACGACCCGGTCAGCAGCTGGGTGTTCCCCGACGAGGAGCACCGGCGCGCGGTGCACGGAAGGTTCCTCGGCGTCTTCGTCGACGTGGCCCTCGCCGAAGGCCGTATCGACATCGCCGAGGACGGGGCCGCGGTGGCCCTGTGGCTGCCGGTGCCCGCCGGCGCCCCCGAGGAGGAGGACCCGACGCCCGCCCTGATGCGGCGGACGGCCGACCCCGACAACGAGCGCTGCGAACTGGTGGGCAGGCTCACCGGAGCGATCCACCCGCACGACCGTGCGCACGCCTACCTGCTGATGATCGGCGTCACCCCCGACCGTCAGGGCGAGGGCATCGGGGCGGAGCTGATCGGGGCGGAGCTGGAGCGCTGCGACCGGGAAGGGCTGCCTGCCTATCTGGAGGCCAGCAGCGCCCGGAGCCGGACGCTCTACGAGCGGCTCGGATTCCGCTTCCTCGGCCGCGCCGTCGAGCTGCCGGACGGCCCGCCGATGTACCCCATGTGGCGTGAACCGCACGCTGGTTGAGCCACCGCGGAGGGTGGTACGGAGGCCGCCCCGGGCAGGGGCTACAGTCCCTGCTCATGACAGATGAGTCGTGGTCCGGCTGGTACCGGGACGCCAAGGGTTCCGACGCCGTCGTTCTCACCACGGACGGACAGCAGCTCCGGATCCGGATCCGAGGCGTCGACTTCGAGGGCGAGAGCTTCGACGGCCTGGGGCCGGTCGCCGGCACACCTCCGGAGAGCGGGACGTTCGCCCTCGCGGACGGCGCGCTCACCGACTGCGTACTGGAGTGGGACCTGCCGCTGCCCGTCCTCGTCGCGGGCACGCTCCGCCACGCCACGCTCAGCTGTCTGCTCTCCCTGCGCCGGACCGACCCGGACCTCCACCTCGCCCTCCATCTGGACGGTGCGGTGTACGAATCGGCCCGCGCCGAACGCGACTTCGCCGTGGCCCTGGCGGCCGTCCAGCGGATCCTTCCGGACGGCGTCCGGATCCAGACCTGTATCGCCTGCGCCTTCTCCGACTACTTCCCGGCCCCCGGCCGCGGCCTCTCCGGAGGTCTCGCCTGCTTCCGCGGCGCCAAGGACGCCTACCGGGGCTCGGCGGGAGAAGGCGATGTCCTGGGGCTGTGGGACCGGCGGTCCGGGTTCGTCCAGGAGATCTGGAGCTGCCGCGAGTTCGAGCTGCGCCCGGCCGACGGCGCGGGCACCGGCCACCGGGGAGCCTTCCCGCTGGAACACGCCTGATCCGCCCCGCCCGCCGCCCCACCGCTCACCAGCCTCTGCCCCGTACCGCATCAGCCTCCGCCCCGTACCGCACTCCGGTACGGGGCGGACGCGTTACCCCGTTGCCGCTTCCTCATTGTTCTACTAGCATGCGAACAACGGAGGTTTTCCATGACACGCAAGAACCTTGGCCGCGTAACGTTCGCCGCCCTGCCCTTTGTCCTCGCTCTCCTCGTCGATCTCATCCTCTACGCCGCCATCGCGGACCGCCTGCCCGACCGGCTGGCCGTCCACTTCGACGCCGGCGGCACCGCCAACGGGCACCTGAGCTCCACCGCGTATCTCCTCTACACGGTCTCGTCGCTGCTCGTGCTCGGCGCCGTGTGGGCCCTCATCGCGGTCGCCGGCAGGCTCTACGGCCGCTTCCACCACTGGTACGCCGGCGGAGGCTTCGCCGTCGCCGCGTTCCTCGGCTATCTGCAGATCGCCGTCCTGTACGTCAACGTGGACGCCCCGGAAGGCGGCTCGCCCGACGGCTTCCCTCTGTGGCACATCGCCGTGGCCCTCGGGGCGGCCGTCGCCGCCGGAGCCCTCGGTCTGTTGCTGGCCCGGCTCGTCCCCGTACCCGACGACCCGCGCGACGGGGAACCGGCGGTCCGCGAGCGGCTGACGCTCGCCGACGGCGAGGTGGCCGGCTGGGCGCGCGGGATCGGCGCGTGGTGGGCGCCGATCGCCGTGCTGCTGCTCCTGGCGGCCGGTGTCACCGTCGGCCGCGAGCTGAACTGGTTCGTCGGGGTGCCGCTGATCCTTCTGGCCCTGGTGATGGCCACCTTCTGCCGCCCCCACGTCACCGTGGACCGGCGCGGCATCACCGTCTCCGGTCTGCTGCCCCGGCCCCGGGTGCGGGTGTCGCTGGAGCGGATGGCGGGGGCCGAGAGCCGCCGCGTCAACGCCCTCGCGGAGTACGGCGGATGGGGCTACCGCATCCGCCCCGAGCGCAGCGGGGTCATCACCCGCTCGGGCGAGGCCATCGTCGTCAGCCTGACGAGCGGCCGTGAGTTCGCCGTCACCGTCGACGACTCGGCCACCGGCGCGGCGCTCCTCAACACGCTGCTCGACCGGCAGCGGGCGGGGCGCTGACCATGCTCTTCCGGGTCGACCCGACCTCCACCGTGCCGCTCGGGGACCAGATCGCCGCCTCGGTCCGGCGCGCTGTCGCCGAGGGTGCGGTGACCCCGGGCGAGCGGCTGCCCGCCGCCCGGGTGCTCGCCGAGTCCCTCGGCGTGAACGTCCACACCGTGCTGCGCGGCTACCAGCGGCTGCGCGAGGAAGGGCTGATCGAGCTGCGGCGCGGCCGGGGCGCGGCGATCACCGCGGGTGCGTCGCCGCAGCGGGCCCGGCTGCTGGAGCGGGTCCGCGAGGCGGTCGCGGACGCCCGGGACCTGGGCATGACCGAGGACGAGCTGCTGGCCCTCGTCCGCGGTGAACTCGACGCCTGACGGGGTTCGGCGGGGCGTGCCGCGCAGAGGACCGTTCCGCGAGCGGAACGGTCCTCTGTCGTGTGGGGGGTGCCGGCCGGTCCCGGGACACGGGACCGGCCGGCCACAGCCGCTGGTCGCTGCCGTTGCCGCCGGTGCGTACGCCCCGGTGTCAGGAGGCGGAGCGGGCGAGCGCGGCCAGGCCGTTCTGCCAGAGCTGGTTCACCCGCGCCCGCTCGTTGGCGTCCGGCTGGGCGTTGGTGCAGGACGGGCCGGGGCCGCCACCGGACATCAACTCGCTGCACGGGCCGGAGTAGTTGTCCGGCAGACCGAGCACATGGCCGGTCTCGTGCGTGGTGACGCGGGTCGAGTCGTACTGCTGGTTCTGGGCGTAGTCCAGGAAGATGTAGCCGCGGCCGTGCCCGTCGGTGCTCGCGTAGGAGCCGCGCGGGTCGTTGCCCTCGCGGTACGTGAAGTCCGCGTTGGAGCCTTCCTGGAGCTGGACGTTGGAGACCGAGCTGTTCCAGATCCGCGTGCTGTTGGCTATCTGGCTGCGGAAGGACGGTGCGCTCGACGCGCTGTAGGTCACCGTGACGGCCTTGATGCCCGGGTTGGCGGCGCGCTTCTCGGCGACGGACTTCATGACCGCGTCGAGGAAGGCGCGGTTCGCCTCGGCGTTCTCGCCGGAGCCGTTGTACGCGGCGATGGTGGAGGAGGCGGAAGGGGCGGCAGGGGCCGGAGCGGCGACGGCGACCGGTGCGGTGCCCAGCGCGGCGACGAGACCGAGGCCGGCGGCGGCGGTGGCGACGGCGTTCTTGAGGTGTCTCATGGGGGGATTTCTCCTACCTGTCCGAACGAACCCACGCCGTGGGGGTGTCCGCTGAACGGACAAGGCGTGGGGCGGTACGGGGAAGAGTGTGGTGCAGCGCACAGTCGCCGGGGATGATGCCGAACGGCGATAACGCCGCCCTATCGCCACCCCGCCCCGCTCTTCGCGCACGTCAGCCGCTCATCAACATGCCATGGTCACGTCATGCGCACGGCATCGTCACAGGCATCCGGGCCCAACACTCCCTGAATTGCCGCTGTTTGGTGGGGTTGCGACGTCTGGTGCGCGGTGGCCGGCGGTCATAGTCTCCGCTGCATGGAGCTGGAGGTGAGGCACCTCAGGGCGCTGGTCGCCATCGCCGACGCGGGCAGCCTGCATCAGGCGGCCCGTCGCCTCGGCGTGAGCCAGCCCTCCCTGACCACCCAACTCCGGCGGATCGA
Source organism: Streptomyces griseus (assembly GCA_002154345.1). GTDB lineage: Bacteria > Actinomycetota > Actinomycetes > Streptomycetales > Streptomycetaceae > Streptomyces > Streptomyces caviscabies. Next base: position 6,343 of record MUNB01000618.1, on the reverse strand, counting down.
GAACGTGCTCGGCGCCGAACTCTTCCGCCGTGAACGCACCGGCTGCCGGCCGACCTCCCTGGGCCGGGCCGTCCTCGGCCGGGCCCGGCCCCTCGTCGACGGCATGAGCGAACTGGTCGCCGAGGCGCTGGCGGAGGCCGAGGCCGCCCGGCCCCGCGGCTCCCGGCTGCGCATCGGCTCCACCGCGAGCCGGGTCATCGGCGGCTGGCTGCGTCGGCTGCGGGTCGCGCTGCCCGGCGCCGACATCTCCCTGCGGGTCGACGTCTCCGCCCACGCACTGCTGCGCTCGGTCGAGGCGGGCCGTCTGGACGTCGCCTTCGTGCACGAGGTGGAGGGCTGCCCGCTCGCCGTGCCGGACGGTCTGGAGCAGCGCGTACTCGTGGACCGGGAACCGCAGTTCATCTCGCTCTCGCGGGACCATCCGGCCGCCCGCCGCCGGGTGGTGGAGCTCGGCGACCTGGCGGGCGACCCGTGGATGGTCGACCCGACGGTGGACGGCGAGTGGGACGGGGTACGCCGGGTGCTCGGCGCCGCCGGACTGAACCCGCCGGTCCTGCACGGCGATTACCTCACCGCCGCCTCCCTCGTCGTGCTCGGCGAGGCCGTCGCCCCCTGCCAGCCGACGTCGGGCCCGCGCGACGACATGGTGATCCGCCCGCTGCTGGGCGACCCGCTCGCGGTGCGGCTGCTCCTGGTCTCGCGGCCCGGCACGGACGTCGAGGTGGTGTACGCGCAGTTGGAGGACGCCTACCGGGACGCGGCGCGCCGGGCGAGCGGCTACCACGAGTGGTTGCTGCGCCACCGCTCCCCGCTGGCCTGCACGCCCTGACCTCTGGCTTCTGGCTTCTGGCTTCTGGCTTCTGGCCGCTCCGCCTCCCCGGCCGGGAAGTTCCCCGTTCCGCTGACAGCGTGGTCGTGTTCCCCCGCCCCCGTCCGGTGGGCAGGGTCGTCCCATGAGGCTTCTGATGCTGGGTGGTACGGAGTTCGTCGGGCGGGCCGTCACCGATGCGGCGCTCGCGAGGGGCTGGGACGTCACGGTGTTCCACCGCGGCCGTCACGCGCCGCCGCCCGGCGTGAGAGCGCTGACCGGGGACCGGACCGCGGGTCCTGCCGGACTCGCGGCCCTCACGGAGGGCGGGCCGGACTGGGACCTGGTCGTCGACACCTGGAGCGGTGCGCCGTCCGCCGTCCGGGACGCCGCCCGGCTGCTGTGCGACCGCGCCGGGCACTTCGGTTACGTCTCCAGCCGCTCGGTGTACGCCTACCCGGCAGCCGCCGGACTCGACGAGGACGGCCCGCCGGTGGCCGGCGCCTCGCCCGACGACGGCGGGGACGTGCCGTACGACCGGGCCAAGCGCGGCGGTGAGCTGGCCGCCCTCGACGCCTTCGGGGACCGGGCGCTGCTGGCCCGGGCCGGGCTGATCATCGGGCCCGGGGAGAACATCGGCCGGCTGCCCTGGTGGCTGTCGCGGATCGCCCGGGGCGGACCGGTGATCGCCCCCGGCCCGCCCGGAACGGAGCTCCAGTACATCGACGCCCGGGACCTGGCCGCGTGGCTCCTGGACGCGGCGGCGAACGGCCTGCACGGCGCGTACAACACGGTCAGCCGCCCCGGCCACGCCACCATGGGCGAGCTGCTGACGGCCTGCGTGCGCGCCACCGGTTCCGACGCCGAGCTGCGCTGGACCGATCCGGAGGTCCTGCTGGCCGCCGGGGTCGAGCCCTGGACCGATCTGCCGGTCTGGCTTCCGCCGGGCGAGCTGTACGACACGCTCCACCGGGGCGACCACACCAAGGCGTACGCCGCGGGGCTGCGCTGCCGACCGGTCGGGGAGACCGTCGCGGACACCTGGTCCTGGCTGCGCACGCTGGGCGGGGTCGCGCCCCGGCGCCCCGACCGCCCGGCCGTCGGCCTCGACCCTCGTCTGGAGGCGAAGCTGCTGGCCCTCTGACGCACCGCTTCCGCATGCGTGTCGCGACGAAGAACCCTCCTATAGGCCTACGCAAGGGGGCACGAGCGGCGTGTCATACAAAACGACTAAGTGATGACCATGCATATTGCGCGGCATGGAACAGAAGGCGCGCAGGCGCGGCAACGCAATCCGGGCAGCAGTGACAGTGGCCACGGCCGCGGCGATGGTGGGCGTGCTGGCCCCGGCCGCGGGTGCCGATCCGCTGCCGGGTGGACTGGGACCCTGCCTCGGCAGCTCCTGCCCGCCCAGCTGGAACGACCCCAACAACGATCCGGTCGAGTACTTCGACAGCAACATCAACGTCTTCGTCGGCGGGGATTTCCTGGTCCGGGTGGCTGCGGCCGAGGCGGAGGGCAAGGTCGTCACCCTCGGCCGGTTCGACATGGACAAGCGGGACGGGGTCTCGCAGATCTACAACGTCGGTATCGCGGGCGTCGGTTCACGGGTGCCGCCGCCGGACGGTTCCGACTATCTGACGGCCGGCGGGGACATCACCATCGCCGACGGCGAGCGCCTCCTCGCCGAGGAGGGCTCGCACCTGCACCCGATCGAACTGCAGGGCGACGGCATCTGCGTCTCCGCCGAGAGCGTCCTCGCCTTCGACGAGTCCCTCCAGTACGAGGTCCGCCGGGTCGAAGGGCACGGCATCCCGGGCGGCGCCCTGTTCACCATGCTCTTCCAGGGCACCGGCACCGTGATCGTGAAGACCCACGGCACCCCGGTCGTCCTGCCGGTCACGCCCACCACGTTCGCCGACTGCAACGCCGTCGTCGCCTGGTCGGCCGCCTCCCAGGTGATCGTCTCCAGCCAGGTCCGGCTGCGCCGCAACGCGTACCCCGGACACAGCGGGGAGACCGTGAACCTCCAGTTCCGGGGCGCCCCCGGCAACTTCATCGTCGTCCAGCCCTACGAGGTCTGAGGGAGCCCGTCATGAACCAGCAACTCGCGGGCTACGCCCCGACCCCCGTCACGGCCCGGATGGAGAACCACGGCAAGACCATGCTCAAGGTCGCCATGGCCTCCGGGCAGGACCTCTTCGCGCGCACCGGCTCGATGGTGGCGTACGAGGGCTTCATCCAGTACGAGCCCAACCCGCCCGCCGTCCGGCAGATCGCCTCCCAGTGGATCACCGGTGAGGGCGCGCCCGTCATGAAGTGCTCCGGCGACGGGCTGCTCTATCTCGCCGACTACGGCGCCGACGTGGTCGTCATCAATCTCAACAACGACTCGCTCTCCGTCAACGGCACCAACCTCCTCGCCTTCGACGCCCACCTCACCTGGGGCGTCGAGAAGGTCAAGGGGATGGCGAAGTTCGCCGGGCAGGGCCTGTGGAACGTCGTCGTCCAGGGCACCGGATGGGTGGCCATCACCTCCCGGGGCACCCCGATCGTCGTCGACTGCGGACGCGGCGAGGACGAGACGTACGTCGACCCGGACGCGCTCGTCGCCTGGTCCCCGAACCTCAAGGTGAAGGGCAAGCGCAGCTTCAAGGCCGGCTCGCTGATCGGTCGCGGCAGCGGCGAGGCGTACCAGATGGCCTTCTCCGGCCAGGGCATCGTCGTCGTCCAGCCGAGCGAGGACAGCACGGACCGCCTGCGGATCCGGAACTGAGGGGGAGGGGGAACACATCATGCAGAGTCCGCTTTTCAGCCACACCGAGCAGCAGACCCAGGACCGGTACGCGGTCCAGAACCCGCAGCTCCTGCGGGTCTCGCTGACCGGCCAGGACGACGTCCTCGCCCGTAAGGGCGCGATGGTCGCCTACCAGGGCCTGATGGACTTCGACGGGGAGTACCAGTCCCAGGGCCAGCGGCGCGCCCGCGCGCACACCGGCGAGGGCCTGGACCTGATGCGGGTGTCCGGACAGGGCACCGTCTATCTCGCCAACCTCGCGCAGTACATCCACGTCGTGGACGTCGACCGCGAGGGGATGACCGTGGACAGCTCCTACGTCCTCGCGCTCGACTCCTCGCTGCACACCGAGGTCATCGCGGTGGACAGCCAGTACGGGATCTCCGGCAGTGGCAAGTACCAGCTCAACATCTCCGGCTCGGGCAAGGTCGCCCTCATGACCTCGGGCCAGCCGCTGATGATGCAGGTCACGCCCGAGAAGTACGTCAACGCCGACGCGGACGCGATCGTCGCCTGGTCCAGCTCCCTGCGGGTGCAGATGCAGGCCCAGACGCACTCCTCCGGTGTCTTCCGGCGGCGCGGCAACACCGGCGAGGGCTGGGAGCTGAGCTTCCTCGGCCAGGGCTTCGCGCTGGTCCAGCCGAGCGAGGTCATGCCGCCGCAGAACGCCCAGATCGGCCAGGGCGCCCGCGCCCAGTTCGGCATGGGCCAGCAGGGCGCGCACGGCCAGAACCAGAACAACGCCTGGAACTGACCGGCACCCACAGAGCACTGCGGTGGACAGCGGTAAGGGGCGGCCTCTCTGGAGGCCGCCCCTTACACATGACCGTTCGGCCGTTGCTACAGCCGGGCCCGCGTCGCCTCCATCAGCCGTACGACCGAGGTGTCGGCGACCCCGGGTACGTCCGCGTAGTCGAACCAGCGCAGCTCCAGCGACTCCTCGCTGATCCGCTCCGCCGCACCGGCCGGGGCCAGGGCGGCGTACTGCACGTCGAGGTGCCAGTTGCACGGGGACGGAATCGGGTGCCGGTCCAGCCGGACCGGACCGCCGGGCAGCAGGGTGAGCCCCGTGATGCCGGACTCCTCCGTCGCCTCACGGAGCGCCGCCGCCGCCAGGGTGGCGTCCTGCTCCTCGCAGTGGCCGCCCATCTGGAGCCACATCCGGAGCTTGCGGTGCAGGGTCAGCAGCACCTTGCCGCGCTCCGGATCGATCACCAGGGCGCTGGCCGTCACGTGCCCGGCCCCGCACGCCTTCCACATGCCGTCGTCGTGGCGTGCCAGATGGTCCAGGTAGGCCCGACGCAGCTCCGCCTGGTCGCCGTGCGTGTCCTCGGGGCCGTCGGGGGCGTACCCCTTCAGTACGAGGGTGGCGTCGTCGTGCAGGCTCACTGGTCGGGGCCGCCCTTGCCGTCCTCGTCGTCCTTGTCGGCGTCGGTGTCGGCCTCGGCCTCGGGGGCCTTCGGCTTCCCGGAGCCCTTCGCCGCCTCGCCGAGCATCTTGTCCAGCTCGGAGAAGTCGGCCTGCTCGTGGTGGACGAAGCCGTCCGGATCGTCCAGGTCATGGGCGGTCGGCAGCATGTCCGGGTGGGACCAGAGCGCGTCCCGGCCCTCCAGACCCCGGGCGTCCGTGAGCGAGGCCCACAGGCGCGAGGCGTCCCGCAGCCGGCGCGGACGCAGCTGGAGACCGATGAGCGTGGCGAACGTCTGCTCGGCGGGCCCGCCGGACGCCCGGCGCCTGCGCATCGTCTCGCGCAGCGCGTCGGACGAGGTCAGCCGGGACTTCGCGGCCTCGTGGACCACCGCGTCCACCCAGCCCTCCACCAGTGCGAGAGCCGTCTCCAGCCGCGCCAGGGACGCCTTCTGCTCGGGCGTGTCCTCGGGCTGGAACATGCCCTGCTGAAGGGCGTCCTGCAGCTGCTCCGGCTGCGAGGGGTCGAACTGGCCGACGACGTCCTCCAGCTTGCTGGTGTCGACCTTGATGCCCCGGGCGTACGCCTCGACCGCGCCGAACAGATGCGACCGCAGCCACGGCACATGGGCGAAGAGCCGCTGGTGAGCGGCCTCGCGCAGGGCCAGATACAGCCGGACCTCGTCCTGCGGGACGCTGAGGTCCTTGCCGAACCGCTCCACGTTCAGCGGGAGCAGCGCGGCCTTGCCCGCCGGGCCCAGCGGCAGCCCGATGTCGGTGGAGCCCACGACCTCACCGGCCAGCGTGCCCACGGCCTGACCGATCTGCTGGCCGAACATGGCGCCGCCCATCGACCGCATCATGCCGATCAGCGGGCCCGCCATGGCCTGCATCTCCTCGGGCAGCACATCGCCCATCGCCAGGCCCACCCGCTCGGCCACCGGGTCGACCAGCTGCTGCCAGGCCGGCAGCGAGGCCTCGACCCACTCCGCGCGGCTCCACGCCACGGTGGAGACCGAACCGGAGGGCAGCGAGGTGACGCCGTCCAGCCAGAGGTCCGCCAGCCGCAGCGCCTCGTCGACCGCCGTGCGCTCGGACGGGCCGACGCTGGCGTCCTTGGTGCCGTCCGGGGTGCCCTGCGAGACCGTCTGGCGGGCGATCTGCTTGGCCATGTCCCAGTTCACGGGACCGCCCTCGTAGCTCAACATCTGGCCGAGCTGCTGGAAGGCCGCGCCGAGATCGTTCGGATTCATCGAGCCGAACATTGCGGCGAACGGGTTGTCCCCGCCCGCCCCCGGCCCGAATCCGAACGGGCCGGGGGCGGGCGGGGA
>MUNB01000617.1 GCA_002154345.1 Streptomyces griseus | reverse complement strand
GGTTCCGTCCTCAAGCGCCGGACGGGCTGGGTCTGCGTAGTTCGCCCAGGACGCCGAAGGCCGCCGCGCACAGGGGGACGGCCAGGAGCATGCCCAGCAGGCCCGCCACGCTCGCGCCCGCCGTCAGGGCGATCATGATCATGGCGGGGTGTATCTGGACCGTACGGCTCTGGATCATCGGCTGGAGCACATGGCCCTCCAGCACCTGGACCGCGAGGACCACCCCCAGGGCCCACAGCGCGATCACGAACCCCCGGTCGGCCAGGGCGACCAGCACCGCCACCGCGCCGGAGAGGAACGCCCCGAGGTAGGGGATGTACGCGCCGACGAAGACCAGCGCGCCGAGCCCCACCGCCCCCGGGACGTCCAGGATCAGCAGGCCCACCGTGATGCACACGGCGTCGATCAGGGCGATGAACGTGGTGCCGCGCATGAAGCCCTCGACGGCCTCGAACGCCCGGCGGCCCATGGCCTCCACCAGGTCGCCGGTGCCGCGCGGGGCCACCGCGTGGGCCAGGCTCACGGCCCGGTCCGAGTCGCGCAGGAAGAAGAAGGTGAGCAGCAGGGCCAGCACGCTGGTCGCCACCAGCGAACCGATCAGGCTGATGCCGCTGAGCAGCCCGCCCGCCGCGCTCGCCCCGAACTTCTCGACCAGGTTCTTCGCGTTGTCGGCCAGGTCGTCGACGTCCGTGGCCCCGGCGATGTCCAGATGGTCGACGACCCACTGGCCGGCGTCCTTCAGCGAGGCGACGATCTGGTCGCCGGAGTCGACGAGGGCGGTGACCACGATGTATCCGGCGCCGCCGACCACCGCGACGAGGGCCGCGCAGGTGAGGCCCGCGGCCAGCGAGCGGTTGAGGCGGAGCGCGATGAGCCGGCGGTGCACGGGGCCGAGCAGCGCGGTGCCGAGCAGGGCCAGCAGCACCGGGGTGACCGCGGTCTTGAGGGCGACGACCAGCCAGACCGCGACGGCGGCGACGCCCACGACGAGCAGGACGACTCCGCACCAGGCGGCCGCGCGGCGGGCGCTCTCGGGCAGCAGGGGCTTGGGTGCGGGCACCCTCCCCACCCGATCACGGCGCACGCCCGCTGTCCCGTCCGCCGCCCCCGTACGGGTGACGGGGCGTCACCCGGCGGGAGCGGCGGGGCGGATCACATGCCGTGGACCGCCGGGACCGTGCCCAGGCGGCCGGCCTGGAAGTCCTCGAAGGCCTGCTTCAGCTCGGCCTGACTGTTCATCACGAACGGTCCGTAGTGCGCCATCGGCTCCCGGATCGGGCGGCCGCCGAGGAGGACGACCTCCAGGTCCGGGGTGTTGCCGTCCTGCCGCTCGTCGGCGCGGACGGTCAGCGAGCCGCCGGCGCCGAACACCGCGGTCTGGCCCATCGTGATGGGGCGGCGCTCCGCGCCGACCGTGCCGCGGCCGGCCAGGACGTACGCGAGACCGTTGAAGTCCTCGCGCCAGGGCAGGGTCACCTCGGCGCCGGGCCGGACGGTGGCGTGGATCATCGTGATCGGGGTGTGGGTGATGCCGGGGCCCTCGTGGCCGTCGAGCTCACCGGCGATGACCCGGAGCAGCGCGCCGCCGTCGGGAGAGGCCAGGAGCTGGACCTCGCCGCCGCGGATGTCCTGGTAGCGCGGGTTCATCATCTTGTCGGCCTTGGGCAGGTTCACCCAGAGCTGGAGGCCGTGGAAGAGCCCGCCGGACATGACGAGCGACTCCGGCGGGGCCTCGATGTGCAGCAGGCCCGACCCGGCGGTCATCCACTGGGTGTCGCCGTTCTCGATGGTGCCGCCGCCACCGTTGGAGTCCTGGTGGATGAAGGTCCCGTCGATCAGGTACGTGACGGTCTCGAAGCCGCGGTGCGGGTGCCAGGGGGTGCCCTTCGGCTCTCCGGCGGCGTACTCCACCTCACCCATCTGGTCCATCATGATGAACGGGTCGAGGTGCCGGTAGTTGATCCCGGCGAACGCCCGGCGCACCGGGAAGCCCTCGCCCTCGAATCCGCTCGGCGCGGTCGTGACGGCGACCACGGGGCGGGCCGCGGCATCGCCGGAAGCGGCGACCTTGGGCAGGGTCAGCGGGTTGTCGACGGTCACTGCGGGCATGGAAGCCACCTCCGGGCGAGTGTTCTGGAATCAATTTAGTTGAATGATGAACATCTCGCAAGGCGTCGCGCATTCCCGGACCGCGCCAAAGGCGTCCCGACAGCGAGAAGGGCCCGTGCCCATCCCGGCACGGACCCTCGCCCGAACGATGAAACAGCAGGCCGGAGGCGTGCTGAAGCCTCGGCCCTACCCGTACATCCGGCGCATCGCGAAGTCGACCATCTGCTCGACCGCCTTGGCGTCGAAGACCATCCGGTGGTCGCCCTCCATGTCCAGGACGAAGCCGTAGCCCGTCGGCAGCAGGTCGATCACCTCGGCCCCGGTGATCACGAAGTACTTCGACTCCTTGCCCGCGTACCGCCGCAGCTCCTTGAGCGTGGTGAACATCGGGATCACCGGCTGCTGCGTGTTGTGCAGCGCCAGGAAGCCGGGGTTGTCACCGCGCGGGCAGTAGACCTTCGAGGTGGCGAAGATCTGCTGGAAGTCCTCGGCGGAGAGGGAGCCGGTGGTGAAGGCCCGTACCGCGTCGGCCAGGGAGGGCGGCGACGGTTCCGGATACAGCGGCTGCTCCCCGTAGCCGCCGCCCATCTGACCCATCTGGCCCATCTGACCCATCTGCTGCTGAGCACCAGGGTTCTGGTCGTAGCCGTACATGCTGCAAAGAGTAATCGGACACATCTACGGCTTGAGGGGTTGCGCCTTATTACTGACGGGTAGCATCATCGGAGAGGTCAGCTGATAGACCTACGCCTGCCTGTCGCCCGACCCGCATCACTCCCCGGGGCGCTGTGCGCCACTGCTATTGATTACGGAGCCTTCCCATGGGGCACTACAAGTCGAATCTCCGCGACATCGAGTTCAACCTCTTCGAGGTCCTCGGGCGCGACAAGGTGTACGGCACCGGTCCGTTCGCTGAGATGGACGTCGACACCGCGAAGAGCATCCTGGACGAGCTCACCCGCCTCGCGGAGAACGAGCTCGCCGACTCCTACGCCGACGCCGACCGCAACCCGCCGGTCTTCGACCCGGAGACCAAGACGGCCCCGGTCCCGGCGAGCTTCAAGAAGTCGTACCAGGCCTTCATGGACTCCGAGTACTGGCGCCTGGGCCTCCCCGAGGAGATCGGCGGCACCACCTCGCCCCGCTCCCTGATCTGGGGCTACGCGGAGCTGCTGCTCGGCGCGAACCCGGCCGTGTGGATGTACTCCTCCGGCCCGGCCTTCGCCGGCATCCTCTTCGACGAGGGCAACGAGGAGCAGAAGAAGATCGCGGAGATCGCCGTCGAGAAGCAGTGGGGCTCGACGATGGTGCTGACCGAGCCGGACGCCGGCTCCGACGTCGGCGCCGGCCGGACGAAGGCCGTGCAGCAGGACGACGGCTCCTGGCACATCGAGGGTGTGAAGCGCTTCATCACCTCGGGTGAGCACGACATGTCCGAGAACATCATCCACTACGTGCTGGCCCGCCCCGAGGGCGCCGGACCCGGCACCAAGGGCCTCTCGCTCTTCATGGTCCCGAAGTTCCACTTCGACTGGACCACCGGCGAGCTGGGCGAGCGCAACGGCGTGTACGCGACGAACGTCGAGCACAAGATGGGCCTCAAGGCGTCCAACACCTGCGAGATGACGTTCGGCGACCAGCACCCCGCCAAGGGCTGGCTGATCGGTGACAAGCACGACGGCATCCGCCAGATGTTCCGCATCATCGAGTTCGCCCGCATGATGGTCGGCACGAAGGCCATCGCCGCGCTCTCCACGGGCTACCTGAACGCCCTGGAGTACGCCAAGGAGCGCGTCCAGGGTCCGGACCTGGCGAACTTCATGGACAAGACGGCGCCCAAGGTCACCATCACGCACCACCCCGACGTGCGCCGCTCGCTCATGACGCAGAAGGCGTACGCCGAGGGCATGCGCTCCCTCGTGCTGTACACCGCCTCCGTCCAGGACGCGATCCAGGAGCTGGAGGCCGCGGGCGAGGACGCCAAGGCGCTGAACGGCCTCAACGACCTGCTGCTGCCGATCGTGAAGGGCTACGGCTCCGAGAAGTCCTACGAGCAGCTCGCGCAGTCGCTCCAGACCTTCGGCGGCTCCGGCTACCTCCAGGAGTACCCGGTCGAGCAGTACATCCGGGACGCCAAGATCGACACCCTCTACGAGGGCACCACGGCGATCCAGGGCCAGGACTTCTTCTTCCGGAAGATCGTCCGCGACCAGGGCGCCTCGCTCAACACGCTCTCCGAGGAGATCAAGAAGTTCCTCGCGGGCAACCAGGGCAACGAGGAGCTGGCCCCCGCGCTGGACTCGCTCGCCAAGGCCGCCGTGGACCTGGAGGCGATCGTCGGCACGATGATCACCGACCTCACCTCGACCGGCGAGGACGTCAAGAACATCTACAAGGTCGGTCTCAACACGACCCGCCTGCTGATGGCCTCCGGCGATGTCGTCGTCGGCTACCTGCTCCTCAAGGGCGCGGCCGTGGCCGCCGAGAAGCTGCCGACCGCCGCCGCCAAGGACGTCGCCTTCTACCAGGGCAAGATCGCCGCCGCGAAGTTCTTCGCCGCGAACGTCCTGCCGGGCGTCTCGACCGAGCGCGCGCTCGCCGAGGCGATCGACAACTCGCTGATGGAGCTGGACGAGGCCGCGTTCTAGGGAGACACCCCCCAGAACCTCGCCCGACCTGCTCGGACCGTCGACAGCGCCGCCGCCCGGAATCCTCCGTGCGGCGGCGCTGTCGTGCCGGATGCCCGGTCACCGGATACCGGACCGCGCGTCCTCGTTACAGTGAAGAACATGAGTTCCCCTCTCCGGTTCGACCGCGCCCACACCGATGACCTGATGTCCTTCCTGGCGGCCAGCCCGTCCCCGTACCACGCGGTGGCGAACGCCGCCGCGCTGCTGGCGGAGGCCGGCTTCCGGCAGGTCGAGGAGACCGCCGCCTGGGACGCGTCGGCCGGCGGGAAGTACGTGCTGCGCGGCGGGGCGATCGTCGCCTGGTACGTGCCGGAGGGCGCCGAGGCGCACACCCCGTTCCGGATCGCCGGGGCGCACACCGACTCCCCCAACCTCCGGGTGAAGCCGCTGCCCGACACCGGGGCGCACGGCTGGCGCCAGATCGCGGTCGAGGTCTACGGCGGCACCCTGCTCAACACCTGGCTCGACCGGGACCTGGGCCTGGCCGGGCGGATCTCGCTGCGCGACGGCACCCACCGGCTGGTCAACATCGACCGGGCGCTGCTGCGGGTGCCGCAGCTGGCCGTGCACCTGGACCGGTCGGCCAACACCGAGGGGCTCAAGCTCGACCGGCAGAAGCACATGCAGCCGATCTGGGGGCTCGGCGACGTCGAGGAGGGCGACCTGATCCGCTTCGTCGCCGAGGAGGCGGGCGTCGACGCGGAGGACGTCACCGGCTGGGACCTGATGCCGCACGCCATCGAGCCGCCCTCCTACCTGGGCCGCGACCGGGAGCTGGTGGCCGGGCCCCGGATGGACAACCTCCTCTCGGTGCACGCCGCGACCGCCGCCCTGGCCGCCGTCTCCGCACTGCCCGACGCCGACCTCCCGTACATCCCGGTGCTCGCCGCCTTCGACCACGAGGAGAACGGCTCGCAGTCCGACACCGGGGCCGACGGGCCGCTGCTCGGATCGGTGCTGGAGCGCTCGGTGTTCGCGCGCGGCGGCACGTACGAGGACCGCGCCCGCGCCTTCGCCGGCACGGTCTGTCTCTCCTCCGACACCGGCCACGCCGTGCACCCCAACTACGCGGAGCGGCACGACCCGACGCACCACCCGGTCGCCAACGGCGGGCCGATCCTCAAGGTCAACGTCAACATGCGGTACGCCACCGACGGCAGCGGCCGGGCCGTGTTCGCCGCGGCCTGCGAGAAGGCGGGCGTGCCGTGGCAGAGCTTCGTGTCCAACAACGCGATGCCCTGCGGCACCACGATCGGTCCGATCACCGCGGCACGGCACGGCATCCAGACCGTGGACATCGGCGTGGCGATCCTCTCGATGCACAGCGCGCGGGAGCTGTGCGGCGCCGACGACCCGTATCTGCTGGCGAACGCGCTCGCCTCGTTCCTCGCGGGCTGATCCGCCGCCCAACCGCCGCCGCGCACATGCTTGTTGCCGGGCCGGGTACGCGACCCGTACACCGGCCCGGATTCACCGGGCGGTCGAGGAGGCGGAATTCATGGGACTCGGAGGATGCATTCTCCTGATCGGCGGCGGCGCGATCCTGGCGTTCGCCACGGACTGGAAGCTGGACTCGGTCAATGTGGACCTGGTCGGCTGGATCATGATGCTCGTCGGCCTCGTCGGGGTCTTCGTCTACATGAGCATCGCGCGCCGCCGCCGGATGGTCGTGCCGCCCACCACCACCGTCGTCCAGGACGACGGTGGTGGTGGGCG
>MUNB01000616.1 GCA_002154345.1 Streptomyces griseus | reverse complement strand
CGACGGCCGTCCTGGTGGCGCAGTTCCTCAACGGGCTGATCACCAACCCTGGCTGGGAATGGGACGTCTTCGCGCAGTTCTTCACCGCGCCGACCATCCTCAAGGCCGTCTGGGTCACGCTCCAACTGACCGTCTACGGAACGGCGATCGGCTTCGCGCTCGGTGTCGTCCTGGCCTTCATGCGGCTGTCGGCGAGTGTGTTCCTGAGGACGGTCGCGTACGGCTACATCTGGGCGTTCCGCTCGATCCCGCTCATCGTGCAACTGCTGTTCTGGTTCAACCTCGCCTATCTCTACAAGGAGTTGCAGTTCGGCATCCCGTTCGGGCCCGGCTTCTTCTCCTTCGACACGATGAACCTCGTCGGGGCGACGAGCGCGGCCGTCCTCGGTCTCGCCCTGCACCAGGCGGCGTACGCGGCGGAGATCGTGCGCGGCGGCGTACTGGCCGTCGGCGCGGGCCAGTTGGAGGCCGCGGCCGCCCTCGGCATACCCAAGGTCCGGCAGCTGCGGCGGATCGTCCTGCCGCAGGCGATGCGCTCC
>MUNB01000615.1 GCA_002154345.1 Streptomyces griseus | reverse complement strand
CCACCGCTCGACGCCCGCGACACCCGTGACTCCGAGCGCACGCCCTACCTCGGCGCCCAGCGCTCCGGGCCGGGCCAGGGTTCCGGGGCCGGTGAACAGGGCGACGCGGTCGCGGACCGGCCCACCGTGCACTCCGGCCGGCCGGTCCTCGTGCTCGGGGCGGGCCCCCGCGGCCCCCTCAGCGTCGATCTCGCCGACGAGGGACCGCATCTGCTGATCGAGGGGCCGTCGGGCAGCGGCCGTACGGAACTGCTCCGGGCCGTCGCCGCCTCGCTCGCCTCCGCGGCCCGGCCCGACCGGCTCGGCATCCTGCTGGTCGACGGCGCCGGCGGCGAGCAGGGCGAGCGCGGCGAGGGCCTGCTGCCCTGTACGGAGCTGCCGCATGTCTTCACCCACCTCGTGGCGTGCGACCCGGTCCGGATGCGGGAGTTCGCGCAGGCCCTGGGCGGCGAGCTGAAGCGGCGCGCCGAGCTGCTCGGCGACCTGGACTTCGCCGCCTGGCACGAGCGGTACGCCCAGCAGGAGGCTCAGCAGGAGGCCTCGCCCCGCGTCGTGGGCCAGCGGCCGCCGAGCGGTGCCGAGCGGCGGGGCGATCTGGACTCCCCGGCCAGCGGCACCCTGCGGCTGCGCCCCGCCGCCGCCCGGTCCGCGGACCCGGGCCCGTCCCCCCTGCCCCGGCTCGTCGTCCTCGCCGACGACTTCGACGCCCTGGTCGCCCCGGCCCTCGGCAGCCCGGGCCGACCCGCCGCCGGTTCGGTGGTGCGGGCGCTGGAGGCCGTGGCCCGGGACGGCGGACGGCTCGGCGTGCATCTGGTCGCCACCTCCGCGCGCCCCGACCGTACCGAGGACACCGAACTGGCCCGCGGCGCCCGGCTGCGCATCGTGCTGGACGCCCCGGTGCTGCCGCCGTCCCCGGACGAACCGGCCCCCGGCCGGGGCCGGTTGGGGCATCCGGACGGCCGGGTGACGCCCTTCCAGGGGGGCCGGGTCACCGGCCGCATCCCGCGGACGGCGACGCTGCGTCCCACCGTGGTCCCGCTGGAGTGGGAGCGGATGGGCGATCCGCCGACCCGCCGCCCGGTCCGGGAGCTGGGCAACGGGCCGACCGACCTGGCGCTGCTCGCCAGCGCTCTGGAGCGCGCGGCCCGTTCGGTGAACGCCGAACGGCTGCCCGCCCTGGTCCCGTTCACGGCCTGAGGCGACCACCGGCGCAGGACACAGGCGCCGGCACGCACACAGGCCCGGTTCACCGGCACGGGCACAGGCACCGGCGCGCCCCGGCACACTCGGGCACGCGCGCAGGCCCGGTCACCGGCACCGGCACGACCCGCCTCCGGCGCTCGCACCCGGCCACCGCCCCGGCGTACGCCTGCCGCTCCTCCCTGCCCCTGCCCGGGGCCGTGTCCGGCATGCCCTGACACGACGTCACGAGGCGATCACGATCGCCATGTTGGGCCCTACGGCGGTATTGCGGGGCCCGAGCGCCGGGCGTAGGACTGTGCGCACGGACGACGTGGTCCGGGCATGCGACGTGGCCGGGCGCGTAAAGAAGAGACGGGGCAGGAATGCGCACAACCTTCTCGATACGCAGGGCCGCACTCGTGTTCGCGGCGGTCGGCGCTCTGGCGCTGACCGGCTGCGGGGGCGACGGAGACGGCAAGAAGAAGTCGGGCGACGACTCCGGCAAGGGCACGGACAGCGCGTCCACGGTCGACCTGCCGAAGCTGGACGGGGAGAACGTCTCCGTCGCCGCGGTCTGGACCGGACCCGAGCAGGCCAACTTCACCAAGGTGCTGGACGAGTTCGAGAAGCGCACGGGCGCGAGCGTCACGTTCGTCCCGGCGCAGGACCCGATCATCAACTTCCTGGGCACGAAGATCGCGGGCAAGCAGCCGCCGGACGTGGCGATGATCCCGCAGGTCGGCGCGATCCAGCAGGCGGCCGCGAAGAAGTGGGCCAAGCCGGTCGGACCCGAGGCGCGGGCCCAGCTCGGCCAGAACTACGCCGAGGTCTGGCAGGAGCTCGGCAAGGTGGACGGCACCCAGTACGGCGTCTACTTCAAGGCCGCCAACAAGTCGCTGATCTGGTACAACGCCGCCGCGTTCGACAACGCGGGGGCGAGTGAGCCGAAGACCTGGAAGGACTTCCTGACGACCGCGGAGACCATCTCCGCCTCCGGCGTCACCCCGGTCTCGGTGGGCGGCGCGGACGGCTGGACCCTGACCGACTGGTTCGAGAACGTCTATCTCTCCCAGGCGGGTCCGGAGAAGTACGACCAGCTGGCGAAGCACGAGATCCCGTGGACCGACCCGTCCGTGAAGGACGCGCTGACCACGCTGGCCGAGCTGTTCGGGAAGCCGGAGCTGATCGCGGGCGGCGCGGACGGGGCGCTCCAGACGGAGTTCCCGGCCTCGGTGACGCAGACCTTCACCGGGGGCGACCAGCCCAAGGGCGCGATGGTCTTCGAGGGCGACTTCGTCTCGGTCAACATCGCGCAGACCGAGGCGAAGATCGGTACGGACGCCAAGGTCTTCCCGTTCCCGGCGGTCGGCGCGGACTCCCCCGTGGTGACCGGCGGCGACGCGGCGGTGGCGCTGAAGGACACCAAGGGCGCGCAGGCGCTGCTGACCTGGCTGGCGTCGTCGGACGCGGCGAAGATCTGGGCCGAGGCGGGCGGGTTCATCTCCCCGAACAAGAGCCTGGACCTGAAGGCGTACCCGAACGACGTGCAGCGCACGATGGCCCAGGCGCTGATCGACGCCGGTGACGACGTCCGGTTCGACATGTCCGACCAGGCCCCGCAGTCGTTCGGCGGGACGCCCGGGAAGGGCGAGTGGAAGATCCTCCAGGACTTCCTGAAGAACCCGAAGGACATCGCGGGGACCCAGAAACAGCTGGAGTCCGAAGCGGTCAAGGCGTACAAGAGCTGACGCCGTGACGACAGCGACCGCGGGGGGCGCCGGTGCGGCGCCCCCCGCCGACGAGACGAGTCCGCGCCCGTCCCCGCCGCCGGATCCGAAGAAGCCCGGCCGGAGCGTGACCGGCACCCGCAAGGTCATCGCGGCGGCGTTCCTGCTGCCCGCGCTGGTGCTGCTGGGTGCGCTGGTGCTGTATCCGATCGGGTACTCGGTCTACCGGTCGTTCTTCGACCAGGCCGGTACGGGCTTCGCCGGGTTCGACAACTACAAGGCGCTGTTCACCGACGCCACCATCCTCACGGCGGTGAAGAACAACGCGATCTGGGTGGTCTTCGCCCCGACGGTCGCCACCGCGCTCGGGCTGATCTTCGCGGTGCTGACCGAACGGATCCGCTGGGGCACCGCGTTCAAGCTGATCGTCTTCATGCCGATGGCGATCTCGATGCTGGCGGCGGGCATCATCTTCCGGCTGGTGTACGACCAGGCTCCGGAGCGCGGGGTCGCCAACGCGGTGGCGGTGAGCGTGCACGACACGTTCAACGAGTCCGCCGGCTTCCCGAAGGCCCGCCCGCTGCCCGTGCACCCGCTGGAGAAGGGTGAGGGCGGGACGTTCGTTTCCAAGGAGCCGATCCGGGCGGGTCAGCCGCTGCGGGTGCCGCTGGTCGGGGTGGCTCCGGCGAAGATGCCGGGCGAAGCGAAGCCCGCGGAGGGCGCACCGGCGGCCTCCGGGGACACGATCTCCGGAACCGCCTGGCTGGACTTCACCCGGGGCGGCGGCGGCAAGCCGAATGTCGTCGACCCGAAGGAGCTGGGGCTGAAGGGCCTGAAGGTCGAGGCGGTGAAGGACGGCAAGGTCGTCGCCACCGCCACAGCGGGGGCGGACGGGGTGTTCACCCTGCCCGCATCGGCGGACGGGGCCCAACTGCGCCTGCCCGCCGACAACTTCCGCGAGCCGTACAACGGCGTCGACTGGCTCGGTCCGTCCCTGGTGACGCCCGGGATCATCGGCAGTTACGTGTGGATGTGGGCCGGGTTCGCGATGGTGCTGATCGCGGCGGGCCTGGCCGGCCTGCCGCGCGAGCTGCTGGAGGCGGCCCGGGTGGACGGGGCCAACGAGTGGCAGGTGTTCCGCCGGATCACGGTGCCGATGCTGGCGCCGGTGCTGGCGGTGGTCCTGGTGACGCTGATGATCAACGTACTGAAGGTGTTCGACCTGGTGTTCATCATCGCGCCGGGCTCCTCGCAGGACGACGCGAACGTGCTGGCGCTCCAGCTCTACCGGTCCTCGTTCGGCACGGACGCGGACCTCGGCATCGGCAGCGCCATCGCGGTGCTTCTGCTGCTGCTGGTGATCCCGGTGATGCTGATCAACATCCGCCGGATCCGGAAGGAGGGACGCCGATGAGCAGCGCACCGGACGTGAACACCGCGCGCATCGGCCGCCAGAAGGCGGTCACCCGGCAGCCGGGCGCTCCCGAGGCGCCCAGGGCCAGACCGTCGCTCGGCGCGCGGATCGCCGCCCGGGCCGGCGGCGGCGCGATGCGGGTCTTCCTGATCCTGGTCGCCCTGTTCTGGCTGATGCCCACGATCGGCCTGCTGCTGTCCTCGCTGCGCGGTCCGCAGGACATCGCGGCGACCGGCTGGTGGAAGATCTTCACCGCCCCGTCCGAGCTGACCTTCGAGAATTACCAGCGGCTGCTGGACAATTCGACGATCACCGGCTCGCTCGTCAGCACGATCATGATCACCGTGCCCTCCACGGTGCTGGTGGTGGTGATCGGCTCGCTCGCCGGATACGCCTTCGCGTGGATGGACTTCCCGGGCCGGGACTGGTGGTTCCTGCTGGTCGTCGGGTTGCTGGTGGTTCCGGTGCAGGTCGCGCTGATCCCGGTCTCCGAACTCTTCGGCACCATCGGGATCTTCGAGACGACGCTCGGGGTGGTGCTGTTCCACACGGCGTTCGGCCTGCCGTTCGCGATCTTCCTGCTGCGGAACTTCTTCGCGGAGATCCCCCGTGAGCTGCTGGAGGCCGCCCGGCTCGACGGGGCGGGCGAGATCCGGCTGTTCACCCGGGTCGTGATGCCGCTGGGCGGTCCGGCGATCGCCTCGCTCGGCATCTTCCAGTTCCTGTGGGTGTGGAACGACATGCTGGTCGCGCTGATCTTCGCGGACTCCGAGTCGCCGCCGATCACCGTGGCGCTCCAGCAGCAGGTACGCCAGTTCGGCAACAACATCGATGTGCTCGCGCCCGGCGCGTTCGTGTCGATGGTGATCCCGCTGGCGGTGTTCTTCGCCTTCCAGCGGCAGTTCGTCTCCGGCGTGATGGCGGGCGCGGTCAAGTAGCCCCTGCCGCAAGGCCGTACGGCTGTACACCTGCACACACGTACGTCAACACGGAGCGGCCCGGCTCCCCGGAACCGGGCCGCTTCGCCGTGCGCGTCCCCCGAATGCCACGTCCGGCGTAACCCTGTCATTCCATCCGACGTTTGCGGGCCACCTGGTTCCCGCGAACGACCCATGGATGTGTAGTGCCCCGGTTCACTGTCATCGTGCCCGCATTCCGGGTCCAGGCGTATCTGCACGCGTGTCTGGATTCCGTGCTGAGTCAGTCCTTCAAGGACTACGAGATCATCGTGGTCGACGACTGCTCCCCCGACGCCTGCGGCCCGATCGCCGACGAGTACGCCCGCCGGGACCCCCGCGTCACCGCGCTGCACCTGCCCCGCAACATCGGCCTGGGCCCGGCCCGTAACGCCGGGATGGCCCGGGCGGGCGGCGACTACCTGGTCTTCCTCGACGGCGACGACACCCTGCTGCCGGACGCGCTCCGGACCATCGCCGACCGGATCGACGCGACCGGCGAGCCCGATGTCCTGATGTACGACTACGCCCGTACGTACTGGACGGGCCGCAGCGTCCGCAATGTCCTGGCCGCCCATCTCGACGAGGGCGGCCCGGCCCGTTTCCGGCTCACCGACCGCCCCGAGCTGCTGCAACTCCTCATGGTCGTCTGGAACAAGGCGTACCGCCGGGCGTTCGTCGAGGCCGAGGGGTTCGCGTTCCCGCCGGGCTACTACGAGGACACGCCCTGGACCTACCCGGTGCTGATGGCGGCCGATTCGATCGCGGTGCTGGACGCGGTCTGCGTCTCCTACCGGCAGCGGCGGCGCGGCAACATCCTCTCCACCACCAGCGAGAAGCACTTCGACGTCTTCGACCAGTACGACCGGGTCTTCGCGTTCATCGACTCCCGCCCCGAACTCGCGCTGTGGCGGCCGGTGATGTTCCGCCGGATGCTGGACCACTTCTCGGCGCTGTTCGCCTCCCGGGACCGGCTGCCACCGCACAGCCGCACCGCGTTCTTCCGCCGGGCGACCGCGTCCTGCCGCCGCTATCACACCCCCGGCGCCCCGGTCCCGCGCCGGGCGCTGCTGCGGCACGGCCTGATGCATCTCGGGGCGCGCCGCACCTACCGGGCCCTGTCGGTGGCCCAGCGCCTCGGCGGCCGGCTGCGCAGGGCGGCGGAGGCCGTGCGCCGGGCGGTGCGGGGCGCGGCGCTGCGGGCGCACTACCGGATCCAGCTGCTGCTGCCGCTGCGCCCCCGGGACGCGGTGTTCACCGCCCGGGGCGGCCGGGGGTACGGGGGCAGCCCGGCGGCGATCGAGGCGAAGGTCCGCGAGCTGGTCCCGGGGGCGCGGACGTACTGGATCTGCCGGGCCGTCGACGCCCACACCGTGCCGACCGGCAGCCGGCACCTCGCGCCCGGCACCTTCGCCCACGGGACGGCGCTGGCCCGTTCCACGTATCTGGTGAACGACTCCTCCTTCGACCGGGGGCTGGTGAAGCGGCGCGGCCAGGTGCTGGTGCAGACGCACGAGGGCACGCCGCTGCGGTCGGTGGGCACCGATCTGCTGGACCGGCCCGCCGCCGCCCGGGGCACGGACTTCGAGCAGCTGCTGCGCTCGGTCGACACCTGGGACTTCTCGCTCTCGGCCAACCCGCACTCCACCCTCGTACGGGAGCGGGCCTATCCGTCCGCGTACACGACGCTGGAGTACGGCTCGCCGCGCAACGACGTGTACCACCGCACCGGCCCGGCCGAGGTGGCGCGGCTGCGCGAGACGCTGGGCATTCCGGCGGGCAGTACGGCCCTGCTGTACGCCCCGACGCACCGCGACTACCGGCGGGTCCAGCGGCCCGCCCTGGACCTGGAGCGGCTGGTCCGGATCCTGGGCCCGCAGTTCGTGATCCTGGCCCGCGCGCCCCGCCCGCCGGGGCCCGGCGGCGTCCGCCGTGCGCCGCATCCGCGGATCATCGATGTCAGCGCGCACCGGTCGGTGGAGACGCTGGCGCTCGCCTCGGACGCCCTGATCACGGACTACGCGTCACTGATGTTCGACTACGTGAACCTGGACCGCCCGGTGGTGCTGCACCTGGACGACATCGAGGCGTACGAGGCGGCCCGGGGCACGTACTTCGACATCACGGCGTTCCCGCCCGGCATCGTGGCCCGGAGCCAGGACGAGCTGTTCGACATCTTCGCCACGGACCACTGGCGGGGCTCCCGCTCGGCGCAGCTGCGGGCCGCGTTCCGGGACCGGTTCTGCCCGTACGACGACGGGTACGCCGCCGAGCGGGTGGTGCGGCGGGTGTTCCTCGGGGAGACGGACGGGCTGCCGCTGCCGGTGCCGCCCGCCGCCCGCCGGACGCCCGCGGCCCTGCCCGCGCAGGACGGGGCCGGGGCAGCCGTCGGAGGCTGACCCGGGCCCGTACCCCAGGCCCCCGGGCCCGTACCCCGGGTCCGCTCAGCGTTCCAGGAACGCGAACAGCTCCTCCCAGCGGCGCAGGGTCTCCGGCTCGGAGAACCGCTGGACGCCGGACCGGGCCCGCGCGCCCATGGAGTCGCGCAGCCGGGGGTTGCCGGTGAGCCGCAGCAGCCGGTCGGCGAGGGCGGCGACGTCCCCGGCGGGGGCCAGGAGCCCGTCCTCGCCGTCCCGGACGATCTCCCGCACCCCGGGCGCGCAGTCGAAGGCGGCGCAGGGCACACCGCTGGCCATCGCCTCCAGGAGCGCGAGCGGGAAGCCCTCGCCCCGGGAGGACTGGACGAAAACGGAGGCCTCCGCGAGGGCCCGCTCGACGTCGTCGGTGCGGCCCATCCACTCCACGGACCCGTCGAGACCGAGTCCGGTGCACTGGGCCTTCAGCGCGGCCTCGTCCTCCCCCGCCCCGTACACCCGCAGCCGCCAGTCCGGGCGGAACGGCGCGACCAGGGCCCAGGTGTCCAGGAGCAGGTCGATGCCCTTCTGGTCGCTGAGCCGGCCGATGCTGGCGACGGTCCGCTCGGTGCGCGGGGAGGGCACGGCGGGGAGGCGGGAGAGGGCGTTGGGCAGGAAGCCGACGTTGTTCATGCCGTCCCCGGCCCACCGGTCGGCGTCCTCCTCGGTGAGGACCAGCCAGTGGTCGAGGTCCCTGTAGTGGTTCTTGATCCAGCGGTAGCGGTGGCTCGCGCGGGAGTAGCCGTAGGACTCGTGGCTCATGCCGATGACCCGCAGCCCGGTGGTGTCGGCCTCCCCGACCCACTCCATCGCCCAGACCTGGGTGACGATGACGACCGCGCCGGGGCGGGCGGTCGCGAAGATCTCCGAGAGCCGGCCGACCGCCCGCTTCTTGGCGGCGACGCGGGCCGCCTCCTTGCGCCGCGCGGGGATCCGGAAGCGGTCGCGGATGCCGTGGGGCGTCCAGGGGG
>MUNB01000614.1 GCA_002154345.1 Streptomyces griseus | reverse complement strand
CCAGCGCGCGGCCCAGCGCGCCGCGGACGGCCGGGCGGCCCAGCAGCCGACGCTCGACGGCTCCCCGGTGCCGGGCCCGCGCCGGGAGTTCCTGGACGCCTTCGACACCGGGGCCCCCGACACCGCCCCCGTCGCGCCGCCCGCCGGGCCCTCCGACGGCGCGGACGACGCCGAGGCCGGTGAGCCGGACGAACGCCCCGCGGCCCGGGGCTCCAAGGGCCGTACGTTCACCGGGATCGCCGCCGCCGCGGTGACCACCGTGCTCGCGGTCGTGGTGGCCGGACAGGTCGCCGAGGACTCCGGCGACCGTGCCGCCGCCGCCCGCGCCGCCGAGGTGGAGCGGCAGGGCCAGGGCGAGGAGGCCTCCCGCTCCGACGCCCGCCCGACCCCGGAGCAGCCCTCGGCCAAGCCCGAGGTCAAGCCCCTCTCGTACGCCGCCAAGATGGCGCAGCCGTATCCGCTCGCCGCGGATCTGAAGGCGAGCGGCACGTTCGAGGCCGTGCCCGGTCTGGCGAAGGCCCCCGGAAAGGGGCAGAAACACCGCTATCGCATCGATGTGGAGAAGGGCCTCGGTCTCGACGCCGGACTTTTCGCCGAAGCCGTGCAGAAGACGCTCAACGACAACCGGAGTTGGGCGCACAACGGCGCGATGACCTTCGAGCGGATCTCGTCGGGCACCCCGGACTTCGTGATCACGCTCGCCAGTCCCGGGACCACCGGCGACTGGTGTGCCAAATCCGGTCTGGACACCACGATCGACAATGTCTCCTGCGATTCCGCCTCGACCGACCGCGTCATGATCAACGCCTATCGCTGGGCCCAGGGCGCCGCCACCTTCGGCCCGGACCAATTGCTGGCCTACCGTCAGATGCTCATCAATCACGAGGTCGGCCACCGGCTGGGTCACAACCATGTGAGCTGCCGCACTCCCGGCGCTCTGGCTCCGGTCATGCAGCAGCAGACCAAGACCCTTGAGCTGGAAGGCATCAAGTGCAAGCCCAACCCCTGGGTGCACCCCACCGGCTGACCCCCCGTACGTCCGCATGATGAGACGGCCGTCTTGTTCCGCTTTGACAGCGGTCAGGGCGGTCGTTCATATTTCTCGGCATGTCGCGCAGCCCCGCACCTTCCGAGATCGCCGCCCTTGAGCTGGCGCTTCTCGGCGTGACCGGGCACTGCGTAGCCGACATTCTCTGTCGCTGACGCCTGTCCGAGCGCGCGTCGGCCCTTTCTTCCTCACCTTTCCCCGTGAGCCCTTTCTCCGGCTCCGGCGGGCCCCCATGACTGCCGCGCCCGGACGTATTTCCGTCCGCAGGCGCGGCCTTTTCCTTTTCGTTCCCCGGTGCCGGGGTCCGGTCCGTCTTCTCGTCGTCGCCTGCGCGGATGCCGCCTTGCCGTTCCTTCGCTTTCCTCCGCTTCTTTCGCTTCTTTCGCTCGCAGCATTCCGAGAGGTCATCTTCCGATGCGTCAACCGTCGCTCATATCCCGCCGCGTGGCAGCGTCCACCGCCGTACTCGTCCTGGCCGCGGGCCTCGCGGCCTGCGGCCCCGAGGACAGCAAGAACGCCTCCGGTGCCTCCGGGGCCGATGGCAAGCCGCAGAAGGGCGGCACCCTCACCATCCTGAACAGCAACGCGCAGCAGGACTTCGACCCCGCCCGGCTCTACACCTCCGGCGGCGGCAACGTCCCCTCCCTCGTCTTCCGCACCCTCACCACCCGCAACCGCGAGGACGGGGCCGAGGGCGCGAAGGTCGTCCCCGACCTGGCCACCGACCTGGGCACGCCCAGCAGAGGCGCCACCGTGTGGACGTACACCCTCAAGGACGGCCTCACGTACGAGGACGGCACCGCGATCACCTCCGCCGACATCAAGTACGGCATCGAGCGCTCCTTCGCCGCCGAACTCTCCGGCGGCGCGCCCTACCTGCGCGACTGGCTCATCGGCGGGGCCGACTACCAGGGCCCGTACAAGGACAAGAAGGGCCTCGACTCCATCGAGGTGCCCGACGGGAAGACGATCGTCTTCCACCTCAACAAGCCCGTCGGCGAGTTCCCCTACCTCGCCACCCAGACCCAGACGACCCCGGTCCCGCAGGCCAAGGACACCGGCACCAAGTACGAGGAGCACCCGCTCGCCTCGGGCCCGTACAAGGTCGTCACCAACGAGAACGACGGCGAGCGCCTCGTCCTGGAGCGCAACCCGCACTGGTCGGCGAAGACCGACGAGGAGCGCAAGGCCTACCCCGACCGGATCGACGTCCGCTCCGGCCTCGACTCCGCCGTCATCAACCAGCGCCTCTCCGCCTCCCAGGGCGCGGACGCCGCCGCCGTCACCACCGACACCAACCTCGGCCCGGCCGAACTCGCCAAGGTCGGCAGCGACAAGAAGCTCGCCGCCCGCGTCGGCACCGGCCACTTCGGCTACACCAACTACCTCGCCTTCAACCCGAAGGTGAAGCCCTTCGACGACCCGAAGGTGCGCCAGGCGATCTCGTACGCCATCGACCGCTCCTCGATCGTCAACGCGGCCGGCGGCTCCTCGCTCGCCGAGCCCGCCACCACCTTCCTGCCCGAGCGGGACTCCTTCGGCCACACGCCCTACGACCACTTCCCGGCGGGCGAGACCGGTGACGCGGCGAAGGCGAAGGAGCTGCTGAAGGAGGCCGGGCACGACCAGGGCCTGACCATCACCCTCACCCACTCCAACGACAAGGACTTCGAGACCAGCCCGGAGATCGCCACCGCGATCCAGGCCGCGCTGAAGAAGGCCGGCATCACCGTCAAACTCCAGGGCCTGGAGAGCAACGACTACTCCGACACCATCCACAGCGCGAAGAAGGAGCCCGGCTTCTTCCTCGCCCACTGGGGCGCCGACTGGCCCTCCGGCGGTCCCTTCCTCGCCCCGATCTTCGACGGCCGGCAGATCGTGAAGGACGGCGCCAACTTCAACACCGGTTTCCTGAACGACCCCGAGGTCAACAAGGAGATCGACGAGATCAACAAGATCACCGACCTGAAGGCCGCCGCCACCCGCTGGGGCGCGCTCGACCAGAAGATCGGCGAGAAGGCCCTGACCGTCCCGCTGTTCCACCCGGTCTACAAGCGGCTGTACGGCGAGGACGTCAAGAACATCGTCATCAGCGACTGGACCGGCGTCCTCGACGTCTCCCAGGTCGCGGTCAAGTAACCATGTCCGAAGCACTGTTGGTCCAGGAGGCGGGAGCGGCGCCGGCCGTCGCCCCCGCCTCCGGGGCCCGGCTGTTCCTGCGCAGGCTGCGCGCTCAGCGCGCGGCCTGCGCCGCGGCCCTCGTCGTCCTCCTGCTCGTCCTGGTCGCGCTCGCCGCACCACTGCTCACCGCACTGGCGGGCCAGGACCCCAACGCCTACCACCCCGACCTCGTCGACTCGGCGGCCGGCGGCGTCCCCATCGGCTCCTTCGGCGGCATCAGCGCCGAGCACTGGCTCGGCGTCGAACCGCAGACCGGCCGCGACCTGTTCGCCCGGGTCGTGTACGGCGCCCGGGTCTCGCTCGGCGTCGCCCTCGGCGCCACCGTCCTCCAGATCGCCCTCGGCCTGGTCATCGGGCTCGCCGCCGCCCTCGGCAGCCGCTGGGTCGACCAGCTCCTCGGCCGGATCACCGACGTCAACGTGGCCCTGCCGGTCATGGTCATCGCGCTGGCGCTCCTGGCGATCGTGCCCGAGTCCTTCCCCCGGCCCGTCCTGATCGCCCTGGTCATCGGGGGCATCGGCTGGTCCGGTACGTCGAAGCTCGTGCGGGCCCAGGCGCTCACCCTGAAGTCCCTCGACTTCGTCTCGGCGGCCCGGCTCAGCGGGCGCGGAAAGTGGTCCATCGCCCGCCGCGAGCTGCTGCCCTCGCTGGCCGCGCCCGTCATCACCTACGCGGCGCTCGCCTTCCCCACCAACATCATCGTCGAGGCGGCCCTGTCCTTCCTCGGCGTCGGCATCAAACCGCCCACCCCGTCCTGGGGGCAGATGCTCACCGAGGCCGACACCTGGTACCAGGCGGCCCCCACGTATCTGCTGATCCCCGCCGGGCTGCTGTTCATCACCGTGCTCGCGCTCACCGTCCTCGGCGAGGGCATCCGCACCGCACTCGACCCGCGCGCCGCGTCCCGGCTCCGGGTGGGCACGACCAGGAAGGGGGAAGCGGCATGACCGGCTTCCTGCTCCGGCGGCTCGGCGGGGCCGCCCTCGTCCTGCTCGCCCTGACCGCCCTCCTCTACGCGATCTTCTACGTGGCCCCCGGCGACGTCGCCCAGATCGCCTGCGGACCCCGCTGCTCGCCCGCCCAGGTCGCCCAGGTCACCGAGCAACTGCGCCTGGACGACCCGGTGTACGTGCAGTACGGACACTTCCTCCAGGGCATCGTCGCCGGCCGCGACTTCTCCACCGGCACCGGCACCGAGCACTGCGCGATGCCCTGCCTCGGCGTCTCCTACCAGTCCGACCAGCAGGTCACCCAGCTCATCCTGGCCAAGCTTCCGGTCACCGGCTCGCTGGTGATCGGCGCGTTCGCCGGCTGGCTGCTGCTCGGCGTCGGCACCGGCGTGCTCTCCGCCTGGCGGCGCGGCCGGATCACCGAACGGGTGCTGACCTGGCTGACCCTGGCCGGCTCCGCCACCCCGGTCTTCGTCATCGGGCTGCTGCTCATCATCGTGTTCTGCTCCACCCTCCAGTGGCTGCCCGCCCCCTCCTACGTACCGTTCACCGAGAACCCCGAACAGTGGGCCTGGGGACTGCTGCTGCCCTGGACGTCACTCGCGCTCATCGAGTCCGCGAAGTACGCCCGCCTCACCCGCAGCGCCATGCTGGAGACCCTCGCCGAGGACCATGTGCGCACCTTCCGCGCGTACGGGGTCGGCGAGCGGGCCATCATCGGCCGGCACGCGCTCCGGGGCGCGGTGGCGCCCGTCATCGCGCTCAGCGCCCTCGACTTCGGCTCGATGTTCGGCGGCGCGGTGCTCACCGAGTCGCTCTTCGGCATCCCCGGCATCGGCCGCGAGCTGGTCCACGCGGTCAAGGTCGTCGACCTGCCCGTCGTGGTCGGCATGGTGCTGGTGACCGGCTTCTTCGTCGTCCTCGCCAATGCCGTCGCGGACCTGCTGTACGCGCTGGCCGACCGACGGGTGGTCCTGTCATGACACCGCACGAACCCCTGGTCGAGGTCACCGGCCTCACCGTCGACTTCGGCTCCGTCCGGGCCGTCGACGGGCTCTCCTTCACCCTGGAGGCGGGCGGCGCGCTCGGCGTGGTGGGGGAGTCCGGCTCCGGCAAGAGCGCCTCCGCCTACGCCCTGCTCGGCCTGCACCGGGGCACCGGTGCCCGGGTCGGCGGCCTGGTCCGCGTCGCCGGCACGGACGTGAACGCGGCCGACGACCGTGACCTGCGGGCGCTGCGGGGCGCGAAGGCCGCCATGGTCTTCCAGGACCCGCTGTCCTCGCTCGACCCGTACTACCCGGTCGGCGACCAGATCGCCGAGGTGTACCGGGTCCACCGCCCCGTCTCCCGCAAGGCCGCCCGCGCCCGCGCCGTCGAGGTGCTGGACCGGGTCGGCATCCCGGACGCGGCCCGCCGCTCCCGGCTGCGCCCGCACGAGTTCTCCGGCGGCATGCGGCAACGGGCCCTCATCGCGATGGCGCTCGCCTGCGAACCGCTCCTGCTGATCGCGGACGAGCCGACCACCGCGCTCGACGTCACCGTCCAGGCCCAGATCCTCGACCTGCTGCACGACCTGCGCCACGAGACCGGCATGGGGCTCCTGCTGGTCACCCATGACGTGGGCGTCGCGGCGGAGAGCGTGGACGAGGTGCTGGTGATGCGGCACGGCAAGGAGGTGGAGCGCGGCCCGGTCGCCCGGGTGCTCGGCGCGCCGCGCGAGCCGTACACCAAGGAGCTGCTGGCCGCGGTGCCGAGGGTGGAGACCCGCAGGGTCGTGCCGGTGCCCTCGCCCCGGGCGGAGGAGACCTCCGTACCGCTGCTCGAAGCCGTCGGTCTGCGGCGCGAGTTCGGCCGGGGGAGCGGGCGGGTCGCCGCCGTGGACGGGGTCTCGCTCACCGTGCACGCCGGGCGCACGCTCGGCATCGTCGGCGAGAGCGGCAGCGGCAAGACCACGCTCGGCCGGATGCTGGTCCGGCTGCTCGACCCGACGGCGGGCCGCCTCCGTTACGGGGGTACGGAGATCGGCTCGCTGCCCGAGAAGGAGCTGCGGTCCTTCCGCCGCGACCTCCAGATGGTCTTCCAGGACCCGGTGGCCTCGCTCAACCCGCGTCGCTCGGTCGGGGAGTCCGTCGCCGATCCGCTGCGGGCGGCGGGGGAGAGCGACGAGGGGCGCATCCGGGACCGGGTGGGCGCGCTCCTGGAGCGCGTCGGTCTGGACCCGGCGCACTTCGAACGCTACCCGCACGAGTTCAGCGGCGGACAGCGCCAGCGCATCGGGATCGCCCGCGCCCTGGCCGCCGAACCGAAGCTGATCGTCTGCGACGAACCGGTCTCCGCACTGGACGTCACCACCCAGGCCCAGGTCATCGAACTGCTCTCGGAACTCCAGCGGGAGCTGGGCATCGGCCTGGTCTTCATCGCCCATGACCTCGCCGTGGTCCGGCAGGTCAGCGACGAGGTCGCGGTGATGCGCCGGGGCGTGATCGTGGAGCAGGGCGGCGCCGACGAGGTCTACGGACAACCGCGGGACCCGTACACCCGGCAGCTGCTGGCGGCCGTTCCCGCCCTCGATCCCGGCCTCGCGGAGGCCCGCAGGACGGCCCGCAAGGAGCTGGCCCGGGCCTGACCCTCCGTAACAACCGACCGCTGTATCGCGACGGAACGCGACGGGGGCGGGAAAGTTACGACGGTTCACCCCTTTCGGTGGCGCGACGGACAACCGTCCGTCGCGCCACCGGCGTATCCGCTTACGGTCGTCCCGCTGTGAGTCGCCGTTTCAACGGCGGCCGCCCACAAGGGAGATCGGGGGTGCACTCGTGCGGATCGGACTGCTCACCGACGGTGGTTATCCGTATGCGACCGGTGAGTCCAGACTCTGGTGCGACCGACTGGTGCGCGGGTTGCCGCAGCACGAGTTCGACCTGTTCGCCCTGAGCCGCTCCGCCCACCAGGAGGACCAGGGCTGGGTCCGGCTGCCGCGCCAGGTCAGCCGGGTGCGCACCGCACCGCTGTGGACCCCCGAGGACGGCACCCTGCGCGGCAGCGGCGAACGCGGCCTGCTGGCCCGGCTGGTGACCGGCGGCGAACAGTCCTACGGACGACGCGACCGCCGACGCTTCACCGAACACTTCACCGCCCTCGCCACCGCGATCTGCACCCCCGACGAGGCCGGTACGGAAGCGGGCGCCGGCCCCGGCGCCGAGCTCTTCGCCGAAGGGCTCTACGGTCTCGCCGAGCTCGCCCGCGAACGCGGCGGACTCCACCTCGCCCTGCGCTCCGAGACGACGGTGCGGATCCTGGAGGCCGCCTGCCGCGCCCACGGCACCGGCCGCACCGTGCAGAGCGCCACCGTCCCCGACCACCTCGCCCTCGCCGCCGAGCTGGAGCGCGCGCTGCGCCCGCTCTCGCTGGACTGGTACGACCAGGAGAGTCTCGGCGCGGTCGACCTCTGCCACGCGGCCTCCGGCGGGGCGGCCGCGCTTCCGGGGCTCCTGGCCAAACGCTTCTTCGGGGTGCCGCTGCTGGTCACCGAGCACGGCGTCCCGCTGCGCGCGCACTTCCTGGCGGCCTCCGACGCCCCGTACGGCACCTCCGTGCGCGCCCTCCTCGCCGGCTTCCACGGCCGCCTCGCCACCGAGGTCTACCGCCAGGCCGCCCTCGTCACCCCCGGCAACACCCACGTCCGCCGCTGGCAGCAGCGCTGCGGAGCCGACCCCGCCAGGCAGCGCACGGTCTACCCGGGCATGGCCGCCGAGCGCTTCGGCCCGGTCGGCGAGGAAGCCGAACGGCTCGGCGCGGCGGGCGAGGACGACGGTCCGGGCGGCCCCGGCACCCTGGTCTGGGTCGGCCGGATCGAGCCCGCCAAGGACCTGATCGCCCTCCTCCACGCCTTCGCCGAGGTCCGCCGCGCCGAGCCCGCCGCCCGGCTGCGGGTCTTCGGCGCACCGGCCGAGAGCGAGGAGGCCACCACCTACCTCGCCCACTGCAAGGCCCTGGCCGCCCAGCTCTTCCCGGACGAGGCCACCGGCGCGCACACCGAGGGCGTCAGCCCGGTCACCTTCGAGGAGATCGGCGGCCCCGAGATCCCCGACCTCGCCGAGGCCTACGGCGCGGGCGGCGTGATCGTGCTCTCCAGCGTCGTCGAGGGCTTCCCGGTCAGCCTCGTCGAGGCCATGTTCTGCGGCCGGGCCACCGTCTCCACCGACGTGGGCGCGGTCGTCGAGGTCATCGGCGGCACCGGCCTGGTGGTGCCCCCGCGCAACCCCAAGGCGCTCGCCGACGCCTGCGTCGCGCTGCTGCGCGACCCCGAGCGCCGGGCCAGGCTGGGCGCCGCCGCACGGGCCCGCGCGCTCGAACTCTTCACCGTCGAACAGAACCTCGCGGCATTTCGCGGCATTTACCTGGAGCTGATGTCGCACACCCCGGTGCGCCGGGAGGCCGACACGGTGGACGCCCACGGCGACCCGCTGCCCTTCGCCACCCCGCCGGAGGCCCGCCTCCTCGGCCACTGGACCCAGCCCGCGGCGCACCTGCGGCCGGCGGCGGACCCGGACGGTCCGGGGCTTCCCGGCGCTGATGCCGGTGCCGGTGTCGGTGCTGACGCCGGTGCCGATGCCGTCGCAGGCGTCGCCGCGCCGGGCTGGGCCGTCGTGCCAGGGGCCCGGCTGCCGGACCGGCCGGGCGAGCCCGAGCCGCAGCACGCCCGGGAGCCGGAGCCCGAGGGTGTCTGCGCGGTCGCGGCGGGACCCGCGGGGGACGGCGATGCGTGACCACCCGACCCGCCACGACCACGGAGACCACCCGATGACCCGTCCGGACGACCCGGCGACCCTCCCGGGCGACCCGGCGCCCTTCGCCTCCGTCCCGGAGCGGCCCGCCGAGATCCCGCCCCGCTCCACAGCGCGCCGGGCGCCGTCCGGCACCACCCGCCGCGGTCCGGCCGACCCGGTGAAGTCCCTGCTGCACGACCACCGCGACCTGTGCGAACGGGCCGTGGACCCGCTGGAGATCGCCGCCGGTCTGGAGGCGCACGGCCTCACCGACCGCACCGCCGCCCGCTACCGCCACCGGGACGTCTTCGCCCTCGCCGAGGAGCTGTACGCCCGGATGCCACCCCGTACGCGGGAGCCCGCCGCCGGCGGGCCGCCCGGCCCCGGCCCCGACACCGAGGCCCGGGCCGCCTGGACGCTCCTCGCCCTGTTGCCCGGGGCCGCCGCGCTGGCCACCGCCGGGGTGCTCCGGGTCACCGAGGGCGTCCTCGGCGACGGCACCCGGGCCCTGGTCACCGTCGTCGGCGCCGTCCTGGCCTGCCTGGCGCTCCGGGCCTGTCTCGGCCGGGGGCCCCTGCGCGCCCCCGAAGGAGCGGGCCGGGCCGGGATGTACGCCTGCTGGCTGCTCAGCTACGCGGTGTACGGCGAGGGGCTGCTCGCCCAGGTGATGACCGGCGGCCCGGACGGTCCCTGGGTCGGCACCCCCGGCCCGCTGCTCGGACTCGCCGCCGCCGTCGCCCCGGCCGCCTGGTGCGCCCACCTCTTCACCGTCCGGGCCCACCGCAAACTGGCCGGCAGCCGCGCCCTGGAGGAGTTCGGCGCGGGCGTGCGCCCCCTGCTGCTGGCGGCCGTCACCCTCTTCCTCGCCGCGCTGCTGCCCCTGCTGTATCTGGCCGACCTCGGCCTCGGCGGGAGCGGCACGCCCGTCGCGGCGGTCGCCCTCGGAGTGCTGTTCTTCGTGGCCCGGCTGCTCGCCGCCCACGGACTGCCCGAGCCGGGCACCGTCGCGCTGGCCGGCGCGTGTGCCGTCGAGGCCGGCGCCCCGGCCCTCGTCCTCGCCGCCCGGCTGCCCGGACTCGAACCCCTCGCCCGGCCCGTGGACGCCCTCGTCTCGGCAGGCGGGACGGGCGCCGTGTCCGCGCTGGCCTGCGGCGGGGCCGCCATCGGACTGCTGCTGCACGCGGCCCTCGCGCTCTCCCGGGCCTCCGCCCACACCCGGAGCTGAGAGACCCGAGAACCCACGCCGCCCCACCGACGTACCACCGCACCACTCCCGCGGAGCCGACGCCGCGGGCCCTGCCCCAGCACCGTACGACCGACTGACTGACCTAGGAGAACCCCGCCATGACCCCCCAATCCCCCGCACCGGCAGCCCGCCGTCGGCACCGAGGCGGTGCGCGATGAGGGTGCTGCTGCTCGGAGCCAACGGATTCCTCGGCCGCTTCGTCGCCGACCGTCTGCTGGCCGACCCCGCCGTCCACCTCACGGCTCTCGGCCGCGGCGACGACGCCGACGTCCGGTTCGACCTCGCGGGCGGCAGCCCC
>MUNB01000613.1 GCA_002154345.1 Streptomyces griseus | reverse complement strand
GGCGGGTCGCCGGGTGCGGCCCGCCTCTCACCGCCTCGCGGGGTTACGGGGGTCGGGGTGCGGGCCGCACCCCGACCCCCGTAACTCCGCTCAGACTTCCTTGACCTGACCGTCCGTCACTTCGATGCGGCGGGTCGTCCGGACCGCCTCCAGCATCCGCCGGTCGTGCGTGACCAGCAGCAGGGTGCCCGTGTACGTCTCCAGGGCCGCCTCCAACTGCTCGATGGCGGGCAGGTCGAGGTGGTTCGTCGGCTCGTCGAGCACCAGGAGGTTGACGCCCCGGCCCTGGAGCAGGGCGAGGGCCGCGCGGGTGCGCTCGCCCGGGGAGAGGCTGGTGGCCGGTCGCATCACATGGTCGGCGCGCAGGCCGAACTTGGCGAGCAGCGTGCGGACTTCGGCCGGTTCGGTGTCCGGCACGGCCGCGCAGAACGCGTCCAGCAGCGACTGTGCGCCGAGGAACAGCTTGCGGGCCTGGTCCACTTCGCCGACGACGACGCCCGAACCGAGCGTGGCGTCGCCGGAGTCCAGCGGCAGCCGCTCCAACAGGGCCGCCAGCAGTGTGGACTTGCCCGCGCCGTTGGCCCCGGTGATGGCGACCCGGTCCGCCCAGTCGATCTGGAGCGAGGCGGGGCCGAAGGTGAAGTCGCCGTGCGCCACCCGGGCGTCGCGCAGGGTGGCGACGACGGATCCGGAGCGCGGGGCGGAGGCGATCTCCATCCGCAGCTCCCACTCCTTGCGCGGCTCCTCGACCACGTCGAGACGCTCGATCATGCGCTGGGTCTGCCGGGCCTTCGCGGCCTGCTTCTCGCTGGCCTCGCTGCGGGCGTTACGGCCGAGCTTGTCGCCGTCGGTGGCCTTGCGGCGGGCGTTCTTGACGCCCTTGTCCATCCAGGAGCGCTGCATATGGCCGCGCGCTTCGAGGGACGCCTTCTTGTCGGCGTACTCCTCATAGCCCTCGCGGGCGTGCCGGCGGGCGGTCTCCCGCTCCTCCAGATAGGCCGCGTAGCCACCGCCGTACAGATTGATCTGCTGCTGGGCGAGGTCCAGCTCCAGCACCTTGGTGACCGTGCGCATCAGGAACTCACGGTCGTGGCTGATGACGACCGTTCCCGCGCGCAGGCCGGACACGAAGCGCTCCAGACGCTCCAGACCGTCGAGGTCGAGGTCGTTGGTGGGCTCGTCGAGCAGGAAGACGTCGTAGCGGGAGAGGAGCAGCGAGGCGAGTCCGGCGCGGGCCGCCTGGCCGCCGGAGAGCGCGGTCATGGGCCGGTCGAGGCCCACGGTCAGCCCGAGCTCGGCGGCGACCTGCTCGGCCCGCTCGTCCAGGTCCGCGCCGCCGAGGGCGAGCCAGCGCTCCAGGGCGTCGGAGTACGCGTCGTCCGCGCCGGGCGCTCCCGCGACCAGGGCCTCGGTCGCCTCGTCCATGATGCGCTGGGCATCGGCGACGCCGGTGCGGCGGGCCAGGAAGGCGGCCACGGTCTCGCCGTCGCGGCGCTCGGGCTCCTGCGGGAGGTGGCCGACGGTGGCGGTGGGCGGCGAGAGGCGCAGCTCGCCCTCCTCCGGGCGGTCGAGCCCGGCGAGGAGGCGGAGCAGGGAGGATTTTCCGGCGCCGTTGACTCCGACGAGACCGATCACGTCACCGGGGGCGACGACGAGGTCGAGCCCGGCGAAGAGCGTGCGGTCACCGTGTCCGGCGGCGAGGTCCTTGGCGACGAGAGTGGCAGTCATCAGGGTGCCGATCCTAGTCGCCGGTGCTCGATGCCCCGGCCGGCCGATGCCCTCTCCGGCCGAAGCACCGCGACCCGACGCCCTCTGTGGCGGTCAGCCGACCCGGTGGACCAGCTGGGTGCTCAGTTCGTACCGCGCCCCCACGATCGCCAGCTCCCCGGCGGCCACCTTCGCCGCGAGATCGGCCTCGCGCGCCAGGCGGGACCGGACCAGCCGGACCTGGGCGCTGACCGTGGCGTCCACCCGGGCGTCGCCGTGCTGCCCGTGCACGATCGCGGGCCTGATCTGGTCGGCCACGTACTGGATGTGCGCGGGCAGGTGCTCCCCGGTCTCCTCCGCGTGGACCGCGGCGGCGACCGCGCCGCACGACTGGTGTCCCAGGACCACGACCAGCGGGATGCCCAGTTCGAGGACGCCGTAGGCGATGCTGCCGAGCACCGCCTCGTCCAGTACCTCGCCGGCCGAGCGGACGGTCATCAGGTCGCCGAGTCCCTGGTCGAAGACCAGCTCCGGCGGGACGCGGGAGTCGATGCAGCCGAGTATCAGCGCGAACGGCGACTGGCCGGACACGAGAGCGGTGCGCACCCCGGCGGCCTCGTGGGGATGCCTTTGGTGGAGCGTGCGCCAGCGGCGGTTCCCGGCGGCGAGTGCCTTCAGGGCCGCGGCCGGGGTCGCGGGCCTCGCCGCGGTCGCGGACCGGGTGCGCGGGGCGGCGCCCACGGGCGAGGAGCCCGCGGCGAGCACGCCCGCCGCGGCGGTGGCGGCGGAGGCGCGGAGCAGGGTGCGGCGCGTGGTCGGCGCCGTGCGGGGGGTTCGGGTGATTCTCACGCGCGGACGCTAACCCCCCTGCCCAGGTGGGAAGTTGACGCCGGACAACCCTTGGCCGGACCTTGACCATCTCTTGGACGAGTGAGAACGGAGCAGCGCGGAGCAGTGCGGGGGGCACGGACGGCACCGGCCCGGCGGGATGCTGCGGAACGCGGCCCGCCGGGCCGGAGAGCGGGGCGGTCAGCTGAAGCGGTCGAGCGTGATCAGCGCCTCCTGCGGGTTGCCGTCGTGGACGAGCGACTCGTGGGCGCCCACGTCGTCGAAGGCGAAGCCGTACGCCTTGCCGTCCACCATCTGCGCGTGGATGAGGCGGGAGTAGTGGTTGGTCACGGAGTCCTTGTAGAAGTTCGCCGCGTTGTTGTCGGGCTGGTTCGCGCTGGTCAGCAGGGTCGAGCGGTTGAAGCCCGCGCACAGGGTGCGGGAGATCGGGCCGCGCACCTGGTCGTTCGGCGCGTCCAGGTGCTTGTAGCAGCCGAAGACGCTGTCCGAGTCCGGCTTCTGGAACGAGGTCACGACGGCGCCCGAGCCGTTGGTGAAGTTCATGACGTTGCCGGAGACCCGGCCGTAGTACTTGGTGTTCGGCTCGTGCGCGAACGGCGTCACCGTCAGCACGGAGCTGCTGTAGCGGCTCCAGACCCGGTTGATGTAGTCGTCCATGATCCCGGACGGCAGGCTGCCGCTCCCGACGCCGTGCCCCGGGGACAGGGCGCGCAGCACCGTTCCGTCGGACCGGGTCTGGATGAGGCCGGACCAGCCGCCGGACTGGTTCCTGAGGTTGTTGAAGACGGCGTTGTAGCCGCCCGGCTTGAGCTTGCCGGTGCTCTTGACGGCCCCGCCCGGCGCCTTGACGCCGACGGAGTAGGGGGCGGAGAACATGTCGACCTGGGTGCTGTTGATCCACAGACCCGCGTCGTTGAGCGTGTACTCGGTCCAGTTGAACAGGATGTTCCTGTTCGGGTCGCTCGGGTTCTGCACCGCGGGCTGGACGAGACCGCCGGTGGTGACCTTGAAGACGAGCTTCTGTCCGTACGAGAAGTAGACGCGGCCGGAGAACTTCGGCATCCGGATCGTCACCGACCGGCCGTTCCCCGGACCGGCGATCGACGCGTCCGGGGCCGGGGTGGGCG
>MUNB01000612.1 GCA_002154345.1 Streptomyces griseus | reverse complement strand
ACTGACCCATCCACCCCATCACTGTTAAGAGCGCTCGGATCTCGCCGCTTGAGCTCCGGGAGACGCGTGGTGAGCGGCGGGGGCGAGGGGAGGGCCTGGGCCGTTCGGGTCCTGTGACGACCGTCACCTCGGAAATATGGCCGGTGGTGTCGACCGGATGGCGCGCGCCGGGCGTATACCCGGTGAAGCGAAAGATCCGGGAGCAACTTTTGACCGTCGAGGAGTTCGAAGAGTTCTACGCCCGGGCGGTCGCGCGTCTCACGGGCCAGCTGTACGTGATGACCGGCGACCTCCAGGAGGCGCAGGACGTCGTGCAGGAGGCCTTCGTCAAGGCGTGGGTCCGGCGCGGCCGGCTGGAGCGGGACGGGCAGCCGGAGGCGTGGATCCGTACGGTCGCCTGGCGGCTGGCGGTGAGCCGTTGGCGCTTCCGGCGGCGTTCGGCGGACGCCTGGGGCCGGGGGAGCGGCGCGCCCGAGCACGTGGAGCCGCCGGACCCGGGCCATGTGGTGCTGGTCGACGCGCTCCGGGAACTGCCCGCCCAGCAGCGGCGGACGCTGACCCTGCACTACCTGTGCGACCTCACGGTCGAGCAGATCGCCGGGGAGACCGGGCTTTCCACCAGCACGATCAAGACGCATCTGGTCCGTGGACGGGCCGCGCTCGCGCACCGTCTGCACGACCCCACCATCGAGGAGGCTCCTGATGTCTGAACCACGGGATCCATTGCGGTCTCTGTTCCGGGAGGCCGGTGACTTCGGGCAGGTCCGCTCGGTGACGGACCCGGCGTCGAGCATCACCGAACGCGGCATGCGCGCGCAACGCCGCCGGATGGCCGTGGTCGCGGTGGGCGTCTGCCTGGTCGTCGGCGGGGGCGGGGCGGTCGCGGTGGGCCTGCTGCCGGTACGGCCGGAACCGGTCGCCCCGGCGACGAGTCCGTCACCGAGCTACCCCTCGCCCGTACCGTCGGAGGGCCTGTCGACCGAGCAGTCGTCGCCGCCGCCCTCGCCGAGCACCACGCTGCCGGGCGGTCTGCCCACGGGTACGGGCACGGGTGCGCCAACGGGCACGAGTCCGACCGCGACGAAGCCGCCGCCGACGTCCGAGTCGACGACGTCGACGGCGACCGACGGAGCCACGTCGACGCCCTGACCCCGTAGCCGTAGCCGTAGCCG
>MUNB01000611.1 GCA_002154345.1 Streptomyces griseus | reverse complement strand
GTCTGGGCGGCTCAGCGGCTTGTGACCCTGCCGCTCTGCGGCTCTGCGTGGCTCTGTGTGGTGCTGCGTCGTGCTGTGTCGTGCTGTGGCTCTGCGGCTCTGCGGCTCCGGGCTCTCGGGTGGAGCGGCCGGAGGAGGTTCCCGGGGACCTACGTCAGATGGCGGCCTTCTTGAGGCGCCGTCGCTCCCGCTCGGAGAGTCCGCCCCAGATGCCGAAGCGTTCGTCGTTGGAGAGGGCGTACTCAAGGCATTCCGAGCGCACCTCGCAGGCGAGGCAGACCTTCTTGGCCTCGCGGGTGGATCCGCCCTTTTCGGGAAAGAAGGACTCGGGATCGGTCTGGGCGCACAGTGCGCGCTCCTGCCAGCCGAGTTCCTCGTCCGCGTCCTCGACCAGCAGTTGCTGGAACAGCTCGGTCATGTGCGCCCCTCGTCTGTCTCTTGCGTCCCGTGTTGCAGCCGTTTGCGGCTGAACGACACGAGTGAAATTACAAGTGTGTAGCTCCAGGCCAGTCAAGCGAGGATCTGCTATTGGCCCAGGGATTCACTCTGCGGAACCAAGCGTATGCGGAAAGTGTTCAAATCAGCAAAAACCTGACATATGCCACAGGCTCCACAGACTCACGCCCTCCCATGAGAGAGACGAGTGAGGACGCCCTTGTGTTGCGATTCGATCACTGAAGCGATCAAGATCACAGTCAGGTCACGGAGCGTCAGCCGCGTTTGGGAGCGCGGATGATGCGCCACATGTCCTCGCCCCTGGGCGCATAAACCTTTCTCCTGATCCGGCGACCGGAAGGAGTGAAACATTGCCCCCATATCGGGCATTGGGTTGACAGCGGACGGCCGAGCCGGTCTCCTTGACTTCATGCCAGCGACCACAGCCATGCACGTCGCCCACGTCCGTGGGTTCCGTAGCGCTGTCCAGGCCCGCTGTTGCTGTTCCAGCTGTCACAGCTGTTGATGCCGTAGCGCTCCAGCTCTGATCCAGCCTCTCCGGATCTCCGGTCGAGCGGC
Source organism: Streptomyces griseus (assembly GCA_002154345.1). Taxonomy (GTDB): domain Bacteria; phylum Actinomycetota; class Actinomycetes; order Streptomycetales; family Streptomycetaceae; genus Streptomyces; species Streptomyces caviscabies. Next base: position 2,095 of record MUNB01000611.1, on the reverse strand, counting down.
TTTCTTCGTTTCCGCTCCTCCCTGCATTCACCGCGACTCTCCGCACGTGCACCCCCCATGCCGAGGAACCACCGCAGCCATGAACAGCGACAGCGACCTTCAGATCGCCGGCGACATCCTTGAGGTCCAGCACCTCCTGCAGCCCGCCCGCGAGCACCCCTCCACCGTCTCCGAATTCGTCGGCCTCGCGCGCTCCATCGCGGCCGACCGCGCACAGTGGGCCGGAATCGTCCAGTACGACTCCGCCTCCCGCTGGTACCACCGCCTGCACCAGGGCCCCGGCTACGAGGTGTGGCTGCTCAGCTGGGTGCCAGGGCAGGGCAGCGGGCGTCATGACCACGGCCTCTCCGCCGGCGTACTGACCGTCCTGGAAGGCGAGTTGACCGAGCACACGGAGAACGGGACGCGGTCCCTCGGCGCGGGCGCGCAGCGCGCCTTCGGCCCCGGGTACGTCCACGAAGTGGTCAACGACTCGCTCGAACCGGCCGTCAGTCTGCACATCTACTACCCGGGTCTGACCGAGATGCCGATGCACCCCACCCAAAGCGCCCCGACGGCCGTGGACGTCGTACCCGCCTGACAAACTGCTGTGCATGCGCATTGTTGTTCTGGCCGGTGGTATCGGCGGTGCCCGTTTTCTGCGCGGCCTCAAGCAGGCCGCGCCCGACGCGGACATCACGGTGATCGGCAACACGGGTGATGACATCCATCTGTTCGGGCTGAAGGTCTGTCCCGACCTCGACACCGTGATGTACACCCTCGGCGGTGGCATCAACGAGGAGCAGGGCTGGGGGCGTACCGACGAGACCTTCCAGGTCAAGGCGGAGCTCGCGGCCTACGGCGTGGGGCCGGAATGGTTCGGGCTCGGCGACCGCGACTTCGCGACCCATATCGTCCGTACGCAGATGCTGGGCGCCGGCTATCCGCTGAGCGCGGTCACCGAGGCGCTCTGCGCCCGCTGGCAGCCCGGAGTGCGGCTGCTCCCCATGTCGGACGACCGGGTCGAGACGCACGTCGCCGTCGAGATGGACGGCGAGAGCAAGGCGATCCACTTCCAGGAGTACTGGGTGAAGCTGCGCGCCTCCGTCGAGGCGCAGGCGATCGTGCCGGTCGGGGCGGAGCAGGCCAAGCCGGCTCCGGGGGTGCTGGAGGCCATCGGTTCCGCCGATGTCATCGTCTTCCCGCCGTCGAACCCGGTGGTGTCCATCGGCACGATCCTCGCCGTGCCCGGAATCCGCGAGGCCATCGCCGAGGCCGGGGTGCCGGTGGTCGGCCTCTCCCCCATCGTCGGGGACGCGCCCGTGCGCGGGATGGCGGACAAGGTGCTCGCGGCCGTGGGCGTCGAGTCGACGGCGGCCGCCGTGGCCCAGCACTACGGGTCGGGGCTGCTGGACGGGTGGCTGGTGGACACGGTGGACGCGGGTGCGGTCGGTGACGTCGAGGCGGCGGGGATCCGCTGCCGGGCGGTGCCGCTGATGATGACGGACGTGGACACGACCGCCGAGATGGCCCGGCAGGCGCTGGATCTGGCCGAGGAGGTCCGGGCGTGAGTGGTTCCTCCGATGCGGCTTCCTCCGATGCGGCTTCCTCCGATGCGGCTTCCTCCGATGCGGCTTCCTCCGATGCGGCTTCCTCCGATGCGGCTTCCTCCGATGTGGCCTCGCCCTCTGTGACCTCGTCTTCTGTGACCTCGTCTTCTGGGGCTTCCTCTGCGCCTTCCTTTCGGGTGTGGGCGCTGGGCGGGATTCCCGAGGTGCGGGCCGGTGACGATCTCGCCAAGCTGATCGCCGCGGCCGAACCGGGGCTGGTCGACGGAGACGTGCTGCTCGTCACCTCGAAAATCGTCTCCAAGGCGGAGGGCCGGATCGTCGAGGCCGCCGACCGGGAGGCCGCGATCGACGCGGAGACCGTACGGGTGGTGGCCCGGCGCGGGCCGCTGCGGATCGTGGAGAACCGGCAGGGCCTGGTCATGGCCGCCGCCGGGGTCGACGCCTCGAACACCCCGGCCGGGACCGTGCTGCTGCTGCCCGAGGACTCCGACGCCTCCGCGCGGGCCGTCCGGGACGGGCTGCGGGACGCCCTCGGCGTCGATGTC
>MUNB01000610.1 GCA_002154345.1 Streptomyces griseus | reverse complement strand
GACGGCGACCTCGCCGACACCTGGTACGCCCTGATCGCCTCCTCCGACACCTCGGCCAACGACGCCGCGTCCGCCGAGGCCGAGCGCACCCGCACCTGGTGCGTCCGGTCCGACGACGCCGAGGCCGCCACCGCCTGGACCCCGGCCACCGGCCGCAGTGAGAACGTGACCGTCGCCGTCCTCACCACCACCTCCCAGGGCCGCGACCCCCGGCACTCCGCCGCCATCCGCGACGCCATCGTCGAAGGCCTGCGCGACGGCACCCTCGCCGCTCCGCACCACCGCACCCGTACGCCCGGTGTCGCCCTCGTCGGCGGCGGCCCCGGCGACCCGGACCTGATCACCGTGCGCGGCCGCCGCCTCCTCGCCGAGGCCGACGTGGTCATCGCCGACCGCCTCGGCCCCCGCGACCTGCTCGACGAACTCCCGCCGCACGTCGAGGTGATCGACGCCGCGAAGATTCCGTACGGGCGGTTCATGGCCCAGGAGGCGATCAACCAGGCGCTCATCGAGCACGCCAAGGCGGGCAAGTCCGTGGTCCGGCTCAAGGGCGGCGACCCGTTCGTCTTCGGCCGGGGCATGGAGGAGGCCCAGGCGCTGGCCGCCGAAGGCATCCCCTGCACGGTCGTCCCCGGCATCTCCAGCACCATCTCCGTGCCCGGAGCGGCCGGCATCCCGGTCACCCACCGAGGCGTCGCGCATGAGTTCACCGTGGTCAGCGGGCATGTCGCCCCCGAGGACCCGCGCTCCTTGGTCGACTGGGAGGCCATCGCCCGGCTGCGCGGAACCCTCGTCCTGCTGATGGCCGTCGACAAGATCGGCGCCATCGCCGCCGCCCTGATCGCCCACGGCAAGGACCCGGCCACCCCGGTCGCCCTCGTCCAGGAGGGCACCACCGCCGCCCAGCGCCGGGTCGACGCGACCCTCGCGGACGTCGGCGAACGCGCGGTCGCCGAGGACGTGCGCCCGCCCGCCGTGATCGTGATCGGCGAGGTCGTCGCGGTCGGCCCCGACTCCGCACCGAGGACCGCCCCGGACCGGGCCGAGTGACCACGGCGAAGTAACCCGCGGTTACAGGGATCTCGATCCCAGACGTTGGCACCACACACCGGACAAGGCAGTATCACCCTGTGGCAGACATCATCACCGTCGACGACCCCGACGACCCGCGGCTGAGCGACTACATCGGCCTGACCGACGTCGAGCTGCGCCGACGACGCGAACCCGCCGAGGGCCTCTTCATCGCCGAGGGCGAGAAGGTGATCCGGCGCGCCCGGCAGACCGGGTACGAGATGCGGTCCATGCTGCTCTCCGCCAAGTGGGTCGACGTCATGCGCGACGTCATCGACGAGGTCCCGGCCCCGGTGTACGCCGTCGCCCCCGAGCTCGCCGAACGCGTCACCGGCTACCACGTCCACCGCGGGGCGCTCGCCTCCATGCAGCGCAAGCCGCTGCCGGCCGCCGACGAACTGCTCGCCACCGCACGCCGGGTGGTGGTCATGGAATCGGTGAACGACCACACCAACATCGGAGCCATCTTCCGCAGCGCGGCCGCGCTCGGCATGGACGCCGTCCTGCTCTCCCCGGACTGCGCCGACCCGCTCTACCGGCGCTCGGTCAAGGTCTCCATGGGCGCGGTCTTCTCCGTCCCCTACGCCCGGCTCGAAGCCTGGCCCAAGTCATTGGAAACGGTACGGGAGGCCGGCTTCCGGCTCCTCGCCCTCACCCCGGACGCCAAGGCCACCAGCATCGACGAGGCGGCCCCGCACCGGTTGGAGCGGGTGGCGCTGATGCTCGGCGCGGAGGGCGACGGGCTGTCCACGCGGGCGTTGATGGCCGCCGACGAATGGGTCCGTATCCCGATGGCGCACGGCGTCGACTCGCTGAACGTGGGCGCGGCGGCGGCGGTCGCCTTCTACGCGGTGGCCACGGGCCGACCGGAGAACTGAGCCCGAACCGCCCGTGCCCGGGGGCCCGGCGTCAGAACGGCGTAGCCGCGCCCTGCGCGGTCCGCGCGGTCTGAACCGCCCCCACGGCCTGCGTACCCTCCACGCCCTGCGTGACCAGTGCCCGCGGCGCCCGCTCCCGCTGCTCGCTCCCGCCCAGACCTCGCGCCGGCCCCTGGCAGCCCTGCGCCGCCGCGATGCCCAGCGCCACCAGCAGGGTCACCACGACGAACACCACCAGCCGCTGCCGCAGCAGCCGCGGATTGGCCGGACGCCGCCCCGCCGAGGTCGTGCGGCCCCCGGAACGCGTCCCGGGCCGCCCGTTCGTCCCGGCCGGAACGCCCTGCCGCTTCCCGCCCTTCCCGCCCGAACGCGTCGTGTTGCGC
>MUNB01000061.1 GCA_002154345.1 Streptomyces griseus | reverse complement strand
CGTCCCGGCCGGGACGTACCGCATCGACGACATCATCCGCATCGGCCACAGCGACGTCGTGGTGCGCGGCGCGGGCAGCGGCGCGACGACGCTGTACGCGACCCGCAGTCTCACCGAGCTGATCGGCGCGTACGGCAGCCGGTACGGCGGCGACAAGTCCAGCTGGTCCTGGGCCGGCGGGCTGATCTGGCTCTGTCCGAAGGGCCGTTGGGCCTCACTGACCGACGCGATCCGCGCCCGGGAATGGCCCTTCGAGGGCTGGACCGGCAACCGCCGCGACGCCTGGCGCACCCTCGCCACCCCGGCCCCCGCCCGCCGGGGCGACCGCACGATCACCGTCCCCGCCGCCGACGCCCGGAATCTTCGGCCCCGACAGCTCGTCCTCCTCCGCCTCGCCGACGACCCCGGACACACGCTGCTCCAGCACATGGCGGGCGACGGCGAGGGTGCGCGGACCTACGTCTGGGCCGACAAGACCAAGCTGACCTCGTACGTGCCCTATGAATGGCCGGTCCGCGTCACCGCCGTACAGGGCCGCCGGATCACCCTGGAACGCCCGCTTCCGCTCGATCTGCGCCCCGAGTGGGACCCCCGGCTGACGACCCTCGTCACGCCGCTCACCGGGTCCGGCGTCGAGGGCCTCACCCTGGAGGCGGCCGAGCAGCCGCAGGCCCCGCACCTGCTGGACCAGGGGTACAACGGCCTCGCGTTCCAGTGCGCGTACGACTGCTGGGCCGACGACGTCACCGTCCGGCACGTCGACAACGGCTTCGGCCTGATCGGCGCGTCCGCCTGCACGCTGCGCCGTACGACGGTGGAGGGGCGCGGGGCGCACCACCCGTACTACTGCCGCGAGGGCTCGCACGACAACCTGATCGAGGACTTCACCGTCGCGGCCCGCACCACCCCCGCGCCCTCCGGCACCCAGCTCCACGGCATCAACGTCGAGGGCCTGTCCAGCTACAACGTCTGGTCGCGCGGCCGGATGGAGATGGGCACGTTCGACTCGCACCGGGGGATGCCGTTCGCCAATGTGCGCACCGACATCACGGTGAACAACAACGGCGTGCACGGCGGCGACGCCAGCGCGGGCCCGCTCTTCGGGGCGCGCTTCACGCACTGGAACATCCGGGTCACCAACGAACGGGCCGGGCTGATGAGGATCGACGGCCTCGCCCCGTACAGCGCGACCGTGGGCATCAACGAGGTACGGGAGTTCGACCAGATCGACGTCCCCGACTTCACCGGCGACCTGCACACCCGCCTGGAGGCGTACGGGAGCCCGGAGGCGGTCCGCCCGGTCAACCTGTACGAGGCGCAGCGAGCCGTGCGCCTGCGCTGAGGAGCCGCCAACTCCCGGGCCCGGCCGGACACGAGGATGACGCTCCTCGCGACGGCGACGGCGACGGCGACGGCGACGGCTACGGCGGGCTCGCGCCGGACGGTCCCATCGAGGGCGAACCGGAGGGTTGTACAGCGGCTCCCCACAGTGCGTTCACAGGATGATCACAGCAGAATCACGATCGCGGGAGGAGGTCGCCGGGCCGATCATCGCTCACAGGTTCGATCGTAAGGTGTGGATCACTGCGACGGTCCGTCCCAGACGGCGTCGAAGTGCCGCGCGGGGGAGGGGCGGTCGCTCCCCGAACCGGAGAGAAGAACCATGCGCGCCACTGCCGTACGCCGTACCGCCCTCGCCGCCTCCGCGGCCGCCCTCGCCCTGCTGGTCACCGCCTGCGGCGGCGGCTCGTCGGACGCCGACGCCAAGGGCGGGAAGGACGACAAGGGCACCGCGGGCGGCGGCAGCTCGGCCCCGAAGACCCCGGCCAAGGCGCTCACCGCCGCCGAGCTGGAGAAGGCCACGCTCGCCCAGGGCGATGTGGAGGGCCGCAAGGTCACCGAGGCGGGTCCGGACGACGAGGTTCCGGCCGATGGTGTGACCGTCGACAAGAAGGAGTGCCTGCCGGTCGCCCACGCCATGTACGGCGTGGCGCAGAAGGGTTCGGTGGCCACCACCAAGCGCAAGGTGATCGACGAGCCGAAGAAGACCGACGGCAAGAAGTCGCTGGAGGACCTGAAGGACGGCGGGGCGGAGGACGCGTTCAAGGACGCCTTCAACCTGACGTCCACGTTCGTCGCGCTGAACTCGTACGAGGGGACGGCGGGCCCGGACGCCTTCGCCGCGCTGAAGAAGGCCGCGGCGGACTGCGCGGGCGGCTTCACCGCCACGGTCGCCGGCACGACGACGAAGTTCGCCTCGGTCACCGAGGAGAAGGTCACCGGCGGCGACGAGTCCGCGGCCTGGACGGTCACCTCCGACGACGGCGGCGACCAGGCCCCGTTCAAGCTGGTGGCGCTGCGCAAGGAGGGCTCCGTGGCGACGTTCTTCGCCTTCAACCTGGCGGCGGCGGGCGGCGGCGTGACGTTCGAGGTGCCGGTGGAGGTCGTGGCGGCGCAGGACAAGAAGCTCGCCTGACGACGGACGTGACGCCCCTGCCCTGAGCGTCCTTGAGCTGCCCTGTGCCGCACGCTCAGGGCAGGGGCACGAGCCGGACGACGGTGACGGTCAGCACGGACCGGGAGACGTAGTAGAGGACGATGGCCCCGGAGACGGTCGCCTCGCGCCGGTCCCGTTCGCTCTTGACGGCGGTCGAGGCGTGGCCGTACGGCTCCTTGCCGAGGGTGCGGGCCATCTCGTCCCGGAAGGACTCGCCGCCGCGCATCTTGGCCAGGGTGTCGTCGGCGGGCGGTGCGTAGGAGATGCGGAAGCTCAAGCGACGCTCCGCCTCTCGGCCTCGTCCCGCGCGAGCCGGTCCAGGATCTTCTCGGCCTCGGGATCGGGCACGGCTTCCAGCATCCAGTGCCGCATGACGGCCTGGATCTCGTGCACCCCGGCCTCGTTGATCGCGAGGTCGAACTCCTCGCGTCTCTCCTCGGGCAGCGCGGCCCGGATGTCCGGGATGCTGTTGGGCACGTCGACCTCGGTACCGCCGACGAAGGTCTTCAGAGACTCACCCATGATCGCTCTCCTCGATCTCCTTGCCCTGGAAGCAGACGGACGGTTCGGGCCCACCGTAGTGCGTACGAAGGGCGTTTCGGCCGACCCGGACGGGCACGGATCGGCCACGGATCAGGCGGGACGCGGCACTTCCCGCTCAGCCCTTCCCGAGCCTCGCCGCGACCCGGTCGCGCAGGAGCGCGTACTCCTCCTGGAGCCGCGGCAGCTCGCCGGGCGGCCGGGCTACGACCTCACCGCCCACGACGACCTCCTCGGGCCCGAACTGCTCCCGGGTCAGATCGACCTCGACGCCCAGACCCAGCCGGTTCCACCAGTGAAAGTCGGTGCGCACCCCGTCGACATGCACCTCGCCCCGGACCAGCTCCCCGCCGAGCAGGTCGTTGAGCACCATGGCGGTGACCCCGCACTGATCGCGCGCCGGATTGTCCGGAGTCCAGCGGTCGCGGTACTCCGGGGTGCAGGTCTCGGCGCTCCAACTGCTGCGCAGGGCCTGTTCGATGTCGGTGAGCAGGTGGATCGTCATGGTGGCCATCGTGACAGGGGGCACTGACAACGCTTGCCCGGCCGGTCCCGGACCGTCATCACCGCGTGCGCCGTGCCACCGTGTAGGCGGAGGAGCCGACCAGTTCTCCGCCCGTCTCGTCCTCCATCGTGACGACTTCGAAGCCGGCGATGGAGGCGTACCTTTCCAGCTCTAGCGGAAACAGCACACGGCGGTGGATTTCGTCCTCGACCTCGATCCCGGAGGGGAGCGACCAGACCCGGCGCATGGTGTTGATCTGCGTGCGGAGATCCCATACGTAGGTGATAGCGACCTGAGCGACACCCTCCGGGACAGCGATCTCCGCTCGCACGGCTTCCTTGCGGAGGACCGGCGCTACCGGGGAGCAGAGCACAAGGAGACCACCGGGCCGGACGTGCGCGGCGAACGTGTCGAACACCTGGGCAACGCCGTTGTTGTCGTGGACATACGCGAGTGAATTGCCCAGGCAGACCACGACGTCCGCGCACTCCTGGAGCCTGACTGTGCGCATATCTCCCAGGCGGACATCGAGTCCTGGGCGTACGAGGCGAGCGTGCTCGACCATCGCCGGTTGCAGATCCACTCCGACACACGCGTAGTGCTCCGAGAGGAGCGCCATATCCCGCCCCGTGCCGCACCCGAAGTCGATCAGGCTTGCTGCTTCCGGGGCATGGCGTTCGATCAGGCTCCTGCACGCGGCGGCGGAAGTACTGTCCGCCTGGACCAGGTCGTACAGCGCCGGGTCCCGGTAGAAGAGATTCGTCGCTTCCATACGTGTCGTTTCGAGTCGGGGATGGTCACATGAGACTTCTCAGCCCGACTTCAAGGGCGATCGTGTCGCAGAGGAGGTCAGGGACCACGGCGGCGCGTTCGGCGTCTTCTCGGGCTCGGCCCAGTGCTTTCGGGTCAACGTAGCCCAGGTCGACGAGGACCGAGTCCTGCAGCATGGTGTCCAGAGTTCGGAGTCCGAAGTGACGTAGCCCCGTCTCCATCACTCCGAGAAAGTTCTCCGGATCGGCAGGCGAAGCCACGGACTCCGGCAGACCGGCCCGTCGGATCCGGTCCCGGAACAGTGCCTTTCCACGCTTCAGCTCGTACGGCAGTTGCTCCATGAACCGAACGAGGCGCGGGTGCACGAGGGGGCTGACGGGCCAGACCCCGACCCGGAGGTAGCCAGGGTTGTGAAGTCCGAAGCCCATGAGCGCGGGTACGGGAAGTGCGGGCATCGGAGCCAAGTGAGCGTCGAGCTCACGGAGTGCCGGCTCGGCCTGGCTCCCGAGCCAAGGAACGGTCGGCGGCGCGGGCAGGTCCGCGGCGCTTCTGGAATGGTGGGCGTTGACCTCGTCGCCGCCGGTGCCGGTGAACATGACCTCGCACCGCCTCAGGGCTGCCTGAGTGCGCACCGCGTCGAAGGCTTCCTGGTAGAAGGCCCCGGCGGGGTCGTGGGGTCTTCCCGTCGCGCGTACTCCTCCCGGTACGAAGGGCGGGTACTGCAGTGCCGGTAAGGCCGTGTCGGTGAAGCCGCAGTGCTGCACGAGACATCGCCGTCGCTCGCGCTGGCTGACACCCGTGCTGTCGTCCATGAGCAGCCCGAAGCTGCGGACCTCCCGGTACGGTGCCGAGGCCACCGCCAGAGCCACGTTGGCCGAGTCGGCTCCGCCGGAGAGCTCCACTCCCACCTGCGCGGCGGGAGCGGCCGCCTCGCGGACGACATCGTGCAGAAGCCTGCTCAGTACGCCGAGCGGTTCCGCCCCCGGCCTGAGGGCGCGCGGCATCAGCACGTGTTCCGCGGGCTCGGGGTAACGCACGTCGAGCCCGGCACAGGTGAACACCGCGGTGGCACGCTCCGTGATCCGATACACGCCCTCGAAGAGGGTTTCGGTTGTGTAGCGGTGCTGTCTGCTCAAGGTGCGAGTCACCACTCGCGGTACAAGCCGCAGCGTGCGTAATCGGGGCAGGAGTTCCGCGATGTCCCACGATGCGTGCAGTACGTCGTCGACCGTCGCGACGTACACCGGGGCTGTGCCGAAAACCCCTGCTGTAATTCGAGCCTCACCGGGTTTCATGAGGAGTTCCAGGAAGTCCGGCTCCTCGGGCGCTCGCTCCTTCACGGTGAGCCGTATGAAGGGCGCGTCGTCGTCGTGGAACACAGTGGTGAGGGCTGCTACCCGGGCCGGTTCGACCCAGCTGTCTCCGCTCATCCATCGGTCTCCGATGTTGAGCCAGGTGGGCCGTAGCAGGTCCGACAGCCTCAGCTGCAGGGAAAGCACGTGATCTCCCAAGTCTCGGTGGAGAAGCGTGCGGTGGAGCCGACCTGACCGGCCGGCTCCACCGCACCTCAGCTGTCGATCACTTGCAGTGGTCGCCGTTGTTGTCGCCGCCACCCGGCATCTTGTCCATCAGCGCGGCTTCCATGGTGGGAACGCCGACGATCAGGTCGCCGGTGAAGAACTCATCCACGTTCATGACGTACTCCTTGAGGTAGTGCTCGGACGGAAGGGCTCATCGCCTTCCTCTCTCTACGCAACCGCGCGAACACGCACAGCGGTACCGTAGGAACGGGGGCGGCACTTGAAAGCCTTGAAAGCCGTGTCAGCCGGGGGAGTTGAGCATCGTGGCCAAGCGTGCACCGAACAGAGAACTCGGCCGGCTTCTTGAGGAGGGCAACTGGACACACCGCCAATTCGCCCGTGCTGTGAACAGGGTCGGGACGGAGAACGGAACGCCTCTGCGATACGACGAGTCAGCCGTGAGTCATTGGCTGAGCGGCACCCTTCCCCGCCCATCTGTGCGGGCGTGCATCCTTGAAGCGCTGTCGCGACGGCTGGGGCGCCCGGTGACCCATGCCGAGGCGGCGTTACCTGCGGCTCCAGGCCAGGCACAGCACCCCGGGGATACCGTGGAGGCCCTGATCGACCTGGGGAGGCAGGACATGGATCCGTCTCGACGCAGTGTGTTGGGGGCCGGTCTGTTCTCGGTGGCCCTCACGATCCCCGGTTGGCCGGACGTCATCGGTCGTGCCGAAGCCGCAGAGAGCGGTCGCCTGTCGCGTATCGGCATGAACGAGGTGGACATGGTGGTCGCGATGACCGAGCGCGTATCGGATCTCGACGACCAGTTCGGTGGTCGCCATGCCCGCCCCATGGCGGCCTCCTTCATGGTCAACACCGTGGCGTCGTATCTGCACGCCGATGCGTCCGACAGCGTCCGAAAGGCCATGCTGTCCGCAGCGTCGGATCTTCTCTATCTCACGGGCTACATGGCCGTCGATGAAGGGCTTCACGGCCTCGCGCAGCGCTACTACGTGAAGGCGCTGGAGCTGGCAGTGGCGGCCGAGGACCATCTGACGTACTGCACGACACTGCGAGGCATGAGCGTGCAGGCTGTGGATCTGCGCCATGGCGCGAAGGCCAGCGAGCTGGCCGATGCCGCAGCGGCTGCTTCACCCAAGGCCGGCCCTCGCATGCGAGCCTTCCTCGCCGGCCAGCAGGCGCACACCGCTGCACAGACCGGAGACCGCACCAACGCCCTGCGGCTCATTCGTGATGCGGAGGCGGCGATGGACCGCGCCGAGTCACGGGGCAAGCCGTTCGGGTCCTATGACCCTTCGTCGCTCAACTACCACATCAGCCAAGTGCGTTACGAACTCGGCGACGTGCACGGAGCGGTGAATGCCATGCAGCAATCGGACAAGGTCCGGTACGGCGTGTACCGGCGAGCTCGCGTCCGACACCGTGCCACGCTCGCCGAACGGCAGTTGGAGATCGGGCATCTGGAGGCGGCCTGTGCGACCTGGAACCTGGCCCTCGACGACTACCCGATGGTGCAGTCCGGGCGAGCCGACGACCGGATCAAGGCGATGGCCGCGCTGATCCGCCCACACCGCAAGAACGCCTCGGCGGGTGCCCTGTACGAAAGAGCCCGAACCGTCGTGCGTCCGGCTCTCCTGGTGTGACGAGCAGGGCCTCGGTGAGCGATGCGGCCGGTGGCCGGCCAGACCGATCTGTTCGACGAGCAGAGCAAGGGAAGCGTATGAGTGAGTCCGAGTCGAGAATGGTCACCGTCTCCACGCTGGACCACGGCGACGTCACTACGGCCGAACCGGATTGGTGCCTGGGCCACGTCGACGCCCGCCCCGAATATCGCTGCGACACGGGGCATGTGGGAGCAGCTCAGGAGGCGACGTACTGCGGTTACGAACTGGCGTTCGCTGCCCTTGCTGAAGACCCCTTCGCCGAACTCGGCAGTCGCGAAGTCGGAGTCACGGTGGAGATGGGCAGTCTGTCCCGACGGATGGGACCGACCGAGCTCAGAGAGCTCGCAGCGGTGCTGGTCGACTATGCCGAAACGCTGAACGACCTTGCGGTTCGGCTCACCACGCTCAGAGCCGAACGGTAAGCAGCGGGCTCCCTGCGCGGTGTTCGGGGCGAACGGTCGCACAGGGCAGTGGAGTTGTCAGTCCTCTCGTCCACGAGCCGTGCCTGCTAAACGCTTCGACAGAGCCTTGAATGTTCGGCACAGTGGTCGCCCGTGACCAGCAGCGAACTGTGGACCCGAGAGACCGCCGACCGCTACGACGCCGAGGAGGTCGAGAACTCCTCGCCCGCCGCCCTCGGACCGACCCTCGACTTCCTCGCCGAACTCGCCGGGGACGGAAGGGCCCTGGAGTTCGCCATCGGCACCGGCCGGGTGGGCGTGCCGCTGCGGCAACGCGGCGTACCGGTGACGGGCATCGAACTCTCCGAGCCGATGGCGGCGGTGCTCCGCCGCAAGGCCGACGAGGACACCCTCCCGGTGGTCATCGGCGACATGGCCACCACGGTCGTCCCCGGCGAGTTCACCCTGGTCTACCTCGTCTACAACACCATCGGGAACCTGCTCACCCAGGACGAACAGGTCGCATGCTTCGAGAACGCGGCCCGCCATCTGGTACCCGGCGGCCGGTTCGTCATCGAACTGACCGTGCCGCCCCTGCGGTTCCTGCCGCCCGGCCAGGCCGCGGTGCCGTTCGACGTGTCCGAGCGGCACCTCGGCTTCGACACCTTCGACCTGGTCGAGCAGACCCTCGTCTCGCACCACTTCACCCGCGACGGCGACGACGGCCGCTACCGCCGAGGCACCTGCCGCCAGCGCTACGCCTGGCCGGCCGAGCTGGACCTGATGGCCCGCATCGCGGGGCTGGAGCTGGAGAGCCGGGTCGAGGACTGGGACGGGACGCCCTTCGGCCCGGACTCGGCCAAGCACGTCTCGGTGTGGCGCAATCCGGTGGCCTGAGGCACAGCGGCCCCGGAGCACCGACGAGCCCCCTGCCCGCGGGAAAACCGCCGGCAGGGGGCTCGGTGATGAGGAGAAGGCCGGGCTACTTCTTCTTGCCCTGGTTCTTCACAGCCTCGATGGCCGCCTTCGCCGCGTCCGGGTCGAGGTACGTGCCGCCCGGCTTCAGCGGCTTGAAGTCGGCGTCCAGTTCGTACGAGAGCGGGATGCCGGTCGGGATGTTGAGGCCCGAGATGTCCTCGTCCGAGATGCCGTCCAGGTGCTTCACCAGGCCGCGGAGGCTGTTGCCGTGGGCGGCGACCAGGACCGTGCGGCCCGTGAGGAGGTCCGGGACGATGCTGTCGAACCAGTACGGGAGCATGCGGACGACGACGTCCTTCAGGCACTCCGTGTCCGGGCGCAGCTCCGGGGGGAGGGTCGCGTAGCGCGGGTCGTCGAACTGGCTGTACTCGTCGTCGCGGGCCAGCGGCGGCGGCGGGGTGTCGTACGAGCGGCGCCACAGCATGAACTGCTCCTCGCCGAACTCGGCGAGCGTCTGCGCCTTGTCCTTGCCCTGGAGCGCGCCGTAGTGGCGCTCGTTCAGGCGCCAGGAGCGGCGGACCGGGATCCAGAGGCGGTCGGCGGACTCCAGGGCCAGCTGGGCGGTCCGGATCGCGCGGCGCTGGAGGGAGGTGTGCAGGACGTCGGGGAGCAGACCGGCGTCCTTGAGCAGCTCACCGCCGCGGACTGCTTCCTTCTCGCCCTTTTCGGTGAGGTTGACGTCCACCCAACCGGTGAACAGGTTCTTCGCGTTCCATTCGCTCTCGCCGTGGCGGAGGAGGATCAGCTTGTACGGTGCGTCGGCCATGAGTCCGAGCGTAATCGAACCCGTGCGGCCTCCGCGCGCCCGCCCGGAACGCGGACAGGGGCGGGCCGGACGGGCCCGCCGACCGGCGGATTGACGGTCGGCGTCAATCCGGTGGCGGTCGGGGAGCCGGGCTTCGTAATGTCTCCATCGTCGTCGGGGGTATTACCCGAGGCCTCGTTCCGTACGTCCCGTGGGGGGAACCCTTATGTCCGTCGCCGGTCTGCGCACAGCTGCCCGCGAGACCGTCTCGGGGATGCCCCGCGCGTTCTGGTGGCTGTGGACCAGCACCCTGGTCAACCGTCTCGGCGCGTTCGTCGCCACCTTCATGGCCCTGTATCTGACCCTGGACCGGGGCTACTCCGCCTCGTACGCCGGGCTCGTCGCCGCCCTCCACGGGCTGGGCGGGGTCATCTCCTCGCTCGGTGCGGGCGTGATGACCGACCGGCTCGGGCGGCGGCCCACCATGCTGATCGCCCAGACGTCCACCGCCGTGTCGGTGGCGGTGCTCGGGTTCATGCAGCACCCCCTCGCCATCGCCGCCGTGGCGTTCCTCGTCGGCATGGCGAGCAACGCCTCCCGCCCCGCCGTGCAGGCGATGATGGCGGACATCGTGCCCCCGAAGGACCGGATCCGGGCCTTCTCGCTCAACTACTGGGCCATCAACCTCGGCTTCGCGATCTCCGCCACCGCCGCCGGGTTCATCGCCGAGTACAGCTACCTCGCCGGCTTCCTCGGCGAGGCCCTGATGACGCTCGTCTGCGCCGTCCTCGTCTTCCTGAAGGTGCCGGAGTCACGGCCCGAGCAAGCACCCGCGAAGACCGCCGACGGCAAGCGGCCCGAGGACGAGGTGCGGCTGACCACCGTCCTGCGCGACGGGCGCTTCATGGGCGTCGTGGGGCTGTCGTTCCTGGTGGCGCTGATCTTCCAGCAGGGCTACGTGGCGCTGCCGGTGGCGATGGGCACGGACGGGCTCTCCAGCTCCGACTTCGGCACCGCCATCGCCGTCAACGGCGTGCTGATCGTGGTCCTCCAGATCCCCGTCACCCGCTTCATCCAGCACCGCGACCCGCGCCGGCTGCTGATCCTCTCCTCGCTGCTCGCCGGGTACGGCTACGGGCTCACCGCCTTCGCCGGGTCGGTCGGCGCGTACGCCCTGACGGTGTGCGTCTGGACGCTGGCCGAGATCGTGAACGCGCCCACCCAGACGGGCCTGGTCGTACAGCTGTCGCCCGCCCGGGGCCGGGGCCGCTACCAGGGCATGTACACGATGTCCTGGTCGGTGGCCGCGCTCGTCGCACCGCTGATGTCCGGCTTCGTGATCGACCACTACGGCGCGTCCTGGCTCTGGGCCCTCTGCGCCGTGATCGGCACCGTCGCGGGGTTCGGCTACTGGCTGCTGATGCGCAACCTGCCGCGCGAGGAGCAGGTCGCGGCGGAGGCTCTGCCGGAGCCCGCGCCCGTGCCGGCCGATGCGGTGGAGCGAGCCTGCTGAGCGGTACGCGGACGGCTGCCCGCCCGGAGCTTCTGCACCCGTACGCGGACGGCGCCCGCCCGGAGGATGATCCGGGCGGGCGCCGTCCGTTTCGTACGCGTACCGCGCGGCGCGGCTCAGCCGGAGCAGCCGCCGCACTGGCACGGGGCGCCGGACTGGCAGCCGCACCCGCAGCCCGAGCCGCAGCCGCAGGCGCCGAGCACGCCACGGTGCACCACGTCGGTCGGGGTCTCCTGCTGGGGTTCGGTCATGGGGGAATCGGCCATGGTCCCTCCTCGGGGGCGTACGGCTGGGGCGGCCGTCGGCATGGTGCACCGCCCCCGCCCCATTGCATGCCCATCCCGGCGGGCGCATCAACGGCGCATACGCGCAGGAACGTATGTGCGACTCGCGTACGCCGGTGAAGCGCGCCGTCTCCGCCGGCGTGTCCGGTACGGCGACGCGCCGCCCCGCCGTACCGGGGCCGCCGCCGCACCCCCGTGCCGTACCCGAGCGGCCGCTACGCGCCCTCGACCGGGGCCGCCGCCTGGATGTCGTCCGCGTGCTCGCCCGTCACCAGGTAGACCACGCGCTTGGCGACCGACACCGCGTGGTCGGCGAAGCGCTCGTAGTAGCGGCCCAGCAGCGTCACGTCGACGGCCGTCTCGATGCCGTGCTTCCAGCGGTCGTCCATCAGGTGCTGGAACAGCGTGCGGTGCAGCAGGTCCATCTCGTCGTCGTCCTGCTCCAGCTGGAGCGCCAGATCGACGTCCTTGGTGATGATGACCTCGGCCGCCTTCGCCATCAGGCGCTGGGCGAGCTGGCCCATCTCCAGGATGGTGGCGTGCAGGTCGTGCGGGACCGCCGACTGCGGGAAGCGCAGCCGGGCCAGCTTCGCCACGTGCTGGGCGAGGTCGCCCGAGCGCTCCAGGTCGGCGCTCATCCGCAGCGAGGTCACCACGATGCGCAGATCGGTCGCCACCGGCTGCTGGCGGGCCAGGAGCGCGATGGCGCGGGCCTCCAGGTCGTGCTGGAGGTCGTCGACCTTCTGGTCGCCGGCGATCACGTTCTCCGCCAGCGTCAGGTCGGCGTCGAGCATGGACGTGGTCGCCCGTCCGATCGCCGAGCCGACCAGCCGGGCCATCTCGACCAGGCCTTCTCCGATCGAATCGAGTTCCTCGTGGTAAGCGTCGCGCATGGAAGTCCCTCTCCAGTTCCAAACTGAGGCCGGGGTCTCGGACCGACCCCCACGGTGACACGGTGGGGGCCCAACGCGTCCGGATCCGACCCCCTAAGTGAACCGGCTCCTACCCCTCGGTGAACTCTGGGCGACGAGTGTTCGAGATGGCACTCGGACGGCTGGGAGGGAGTCGTCGCACCCGCATAACCTTGAAGCATGGACGTGAACGCGGCGGTCGCCGCAGCGGCGGCGATCGCCGGTCTCCTGACCGGTGTGATCGCCATGCTGGCGTTCCGCTGGAGCGAGCGCGACCTGAAACGGCCCACGCGTACGTCACTGCGGCCGGACAGCAACGCGGCTCTTCCCCCCGGAGTGGACACCGTCCTCTCCGTGCTCAGCTCCTCCGCCGTCGTCCTCGACGAGAGCGACGGCGTGGTCAAGGCCAGCTCCGCGGCGTACGCCCTGGGCCTGGTCAGAGGCGGCCGACTGGCCGTCGAGCCCATGCTCAACATGGCGCGGGACACCCGGCGGGACGGGGAGATACGACAGGTCGAGCTGGATCTGCCCCGGCGCGGCACGGGCCGGGGCGACACTCTCGCCGTCTCCGCCCGGGTCGCCCCGCTGGGTTCGCGGCTGGTGCTGCTGCTGGTCGAGGACCTCACCGAGGCACGCCGGATAGAAGCGGTACGGCGCGACTTCGTCGCCAACGTCAGCCATGAGCTCAAGACCCCGACCGGAGCGCTCTCGCTGCTCTCCGAGGCGGTCATGGACGCCTCCGACGACCCGGAGGCGGTGGAGCGGTTCGCCGGGCGGATGCAGATCGAGGCGACCCGGCTCACCAACCTCGTCCAGGAGCTCATCGACCTCTCCCGGGTGCAGAACGACGACCCGCTGGAGGACGCCGAGCCGGTCAAGGTGGAGACGCTGGTCGCCGAGGCGATCGACCGCTGCCGCCAGCAGGCCGGCTCCAAGCAGATCACCATGGCCTCCGCGGGAGCCGAGGGCCTCACGGTCTGGGGCAACCGCGGCCAGCTCGTCGGCGCGCTCGGCAATCTCGTCGAGAACGCCGTCAACTACAGCCCCGCCCACACCCGCGTCGGCATCGCCGCGCGCCGGATGGCGTCGCCCGGCGGGGACCTCATCGAGATAGCCGTCACCGACCAGGGGATCGGCATCTCCGAGAAGGACCGCGAACGGGTCTTCGAGCGGTTCTACCGCGTCGATCCGGCCCGCTCCCGGGCCACCGGTGGCACCGGTCTCGGCCTCGCCATCGTCAAACACGTGGCCGCCTCGCACGGCGGGGAGGTCACCGTCTGGAGCTCCGAGGGACAGGGCTCCACCTTCACCCTCCGGCTGCCCGAATCGGGCGTCACGAGGGAGCGCACCACCGGCGGACCGCTTATCGTCAACGGCGACGACGAGGGGCCGTACGAGACCGATACCTTTGACCCCTTCCCTGCCCCGGAGGCTCTTCCGTGACCCGAGTGCTTGTCGTCGAGGATGAGGAATCCTTCAGCGACGCCCTGTCCTACATGCTGCGCAAGGAAGGTTTCGAGGTCGCCATCGCGGCGACCGGCCCCGACGGGCTCGACGAGTTCGAGCGCAACGGCGCCGACCTGGTCCTGCTCGACCTGATGCTGCCCGGACTGCCCGGCACCGAGGTGTGCCGCCAGCTCCGCAGCCGCTCCAACGTGCCGGTGATCATGGTCACCGCCAAGGACAGCGAGATCGACAAGGTCGTCGGGCTGGAAATAGGAGCCGACGACTACGTCACCAAGCCCTTCTCCTCCCGCGAGCTCGTCGCCCGCATCCGGGCCGTCCTGCGCCGCCGCGGCGAGCCGGAGGAGGTCACCCCGGCGGCCCTGGAGGCGGGCCCGGTCCGGATGGACGTGGACCGGCACGTGGTCACCGTCTCCGGCGGCAAGGTCGACCTCCCGCTCAAGGAGTTCGACCTGCTGGAGATGCTCCTGCGCAACGCGGGCCGGGTGCTGACCCGGATGCAGCTCATCGACCGGGTCTGGGGCGCGGACTATGTCGGCGACACCAAGACCCTCGACGTCCACGTGAAGCGGCTGCGCGCCAAGATCGAGCCCGACCCGGGCGCGCCGCGCTACCTCGTCACCGTGCGCGGCCTGGGCTACAAGTTCGAGCCGTAGACCGCGGACGGTCCGTACACGCCGAAGGGCGCTTCCCGGCCGGGAAGCGCCCTTCGGCGTACGTGCTGCGGAAGCCGCCGCGTCAGTTGGCCGCGGGCACGTCGCCCGTGCCCTGCGCGGCCGCGTCGCCCTGCGCGCCGGTCTCGCCCTGCGCGCCCTCGGTGGCCCCGCCGTCCGCCGGCGTACCGCCCGTCGCGCCCTCGGTCGCGGCGGGGGTCTCGCCGTTGCCGGTCGCCTCGCCCGAGGGCGTCGGGCTCGGCTTCGGCGCGGGGGCCTCCGCCTTCGGGCTGGGGCCGAAGTCCTTGAAGAAGCCCTCGGCCGGGAAGACGCTGGCGCCGAGGCCGACATCGCCGGTCCGGCTGAGCTTGAAGACGACCTGCTGGACGTCGCCGTTGCGCGCGGCCTCGCCGCTGTTCTCGATCACGGCGGCGGCGTTGCCCTTGCCGCCGATGATGACCTGGCCGCCGGCCGGGACCACGATCGGGCCCTTGCCCTGGGCGGCCTGGAGCTTCACCTCGACGTTGCTGCCGGGCAGCGTGATCGCCTCCAGCACCTCGCGCTCGGTGCCGTCGTTGAACAGCGTCGCCGCGACGACGGCGGGGCCGTCGGCGCCACCGTCGGGCTGCGTGATCACGTTCACGTTCTGGACCTTGATGCTGCCGACCGAGGTGGCCGGGTTGTCCGGCCTGATCTTGAGCGTCTCGGCGTTGTTGCCCGCCGCGCAGGCGGACAGCGAGACGATCGAGAACACGGTGGCGGTGGCGGCGAGGGCGCCGTGTCGAAGGCTGCGGCTCACGGCGGCGGCAACTCCTTGAACGATCGGACTGCGGGCTACGGACGTCGGGCGTCGAGCGGTGGGGTAAAGCCGCCCTAAGGGTGTGTCAGCGGCCTTAGGCTACCGAGCCGCCCCGCCCGCCCTGCACCCGACCCGCCTCTAGGGCCTGTCGCGTCGGCCGGGGGTGGGTCCGATCGGCGATCACGGGCGGGGCCGGGCTGCCGCGATGGTGTTCTACCGGTCGGTAGGTCATGTGCCGTTCACATAATCCGTGTGATCAATTCTTCCGGCCGTGTCGTCGCTTCTTCTCCATTCCCCGCTTCGGGGCGGAAAGGGCGCCGCACGACATGTGGCTTGATCAATTTCATTGCGGTCCGGCAGTTACGTCCGTACAGGTGAGCGGTCACCGAACGGAGTACGGAATGATCGCCATCTCCAAACCGACAAAACGGGACTTTCGGCCTCTTCTGCAGGGCTTCCGGGGTGTGTGACGTGGGTGTTTCGCCCCGGGTGCACAGTGGCTCCGACCTGCGAATACCGTCTTCCGGATGCCTTCCGCAGCACGTTCGTGTCGCTGTTGTCAAGCCCCGAGATATGCCCTGACCTGCGAAAACGCCATTCAGGAGATGCAGTTCTCGTGTTACTCTGGATAGCCACGGAAGGGGTACCTGTCACATGACGTTCAAGGTTGGCGACACCGTGGTCTATCCCCATCACGGGGCCGCGCTGATCGAGGCTATCGAAACTCGCCAGATCAAAGGCGTGGACAAGACCTACTTGGTGCTCAAGGTCGCCCAGGGCGACTTGACGGTTCGTGTGCCGGCGGACAATGCGGAGTTCGTGGGTGTGCGCGACGTAGTCGGGCAGGACGGGCTGGACCGGGTCTTCGAGGTGCTGCGCGCACCGTATGCCGAAGAGCCGACGAACTGGTCCCGGCGTTACAAGGCAAATCTCGAAAAGCTCGCCTCCGGCGATGTCATCAAGGTCGCCGAAGTAGTGCGTGACCTGTGGCGTCGGGAGCGCGAGCGCGGTCTCTCCGCCGGAGAGAAGCGCATGCTCGCCAAGGCCCGCCAGATCCTGGTGAGCGAGCTCGCTCTCGCGGAGAACACGAACGAGGACAAGGCCGAGGCTCTGCTCGACGAGGTCCTCGCGTCCTGACACCGGATCGCACCGGTCGTATGAATGTGCCGCGGTGCCCGCTGACCAGCCGTTTTCACGCTGTGTCGTCGGGCGCTGCGGCATGTTCGGACCCGCGTCCGGTGTATCCGGTGCCCGACTGCCGGTGATCCCCCGTGCCCGCGGTGCGATCCGCGTATGCGGAGACCGTCGGTGCGTGACGGCCTCCGGTGGTGCGTGAGCGCCCGATGCGACCTGTCCTCGCCCGGGCGGGGTCACGGAAGGGGCCCGGTGCGAGTCAGGGCGTCACGCCCGGCTCGCTGGGCCCCTACCCATGTCGGTCGTGGAAACAAACCTGCCGATCCTTCGGACCTTCGGAGTGCAACCGATGCCATCGACGACACCCCCGGCCGACGCGCCGCGCCCGCCCCGTACCGCCGCGGTGATTCCCGCCGCCGGGCGGGGCGTGCGGCTCGGGCCGGGCGCGCCCAAGGCCCTCCGGACGCTCGGCGGGACGCCCATGCTGATCCACGCCGTTCGCGCCATGGCCGCCTCCCGTGCCGTCTCCCTCGTCGTGGTCGTCGCCCCGCCGGACGGCGCGCCCGAGGTGAAGCACCTCCTGGACGAGCACGCGCTGCCCGAGCGCACCGACTATCTGGTGGTGCCGGGCGGTGAGACCCGCCAGGAGTCGGTGGGCCTGGGCCTCGACGCGCTGCCCGAGGACGTCTCCGTCGTCCTGGTCCACGACGCCGCCCGCCCGCTGGTGCCGGTCGACACGGTCGACGCGGTGGCCGCCGCCGTACGGGACGGAGCGCCCGCCGTCGTTCCCGCGCTGCCCCTCGCGGACACCGTCAAGGAGGTCGAGCCGGCCGGGACGCCGGGGGAGCCGGAGCCGGTGATCGCCACTCCCGTACGGGCCAGGCTGCGCGCGGTGCAGACGCCGCAGGGCTTCGACCGGGACGCGCTGGTGCGGGCGCACGCCGAGGTCGCGGTCGACGGCGAGGGCGCCACGGACGACGCCGGCATGGTGGAACGCCTCGGGCAGCCGGTGGTCGTCGTGCCCGGCCACGAGGAGGCGTTCAAGGTGACCCGGCCGCTCGATCTGGTGCTGGCCGAAGCGGTACTCGCCCGCAGGAGGGCCAACGATGGTTTCTGACACCTCTGCGACGGGGCCCGCCCCCGTCATCCCGCTCGTCGGCATCGGCACCGACATCCACGCCTTCGAGGAGGGCCGCGAGCTGTGGTGCGCGGGCCTGAAGTGGGAGGGCGAGGGCCCCGGGCTGGCCGGCCACTCGGACGCCGACGTCGTCGCGCACGCCGCCTGCAACGCGCTCTTCTCCGCCGCCGGCCTCGGCGACCTCGGGCAGCACTTCGGCACCGGCCGCCCCGAGTGGTCCGGGGCCGCGGGCATCACGCTGCTCACCGAGGCCGCCCGGATCGTCCGCGCCGGCGGCTTCGAGATCGGGAACGTCGCCGTCCAGGTCGTCGGCCTCCGCCCGAAGATCGGCAAGCGCCGCGACGAGGCCCAGAAGGTGCTGTCCGCCGCCGTCGGCGCCCCGGTCTCGCTCTCCGCCGCCACCTCCGACGGGCTCGGCTTCACCGGCCGCGGTGAAGGCATCGCCGGTATCGCGACCGCCCTGGTCTACCGGACCGGCTGACCCGCAGCGGCGTCCCGGGCCGCCTGCTGCACATCACTTGCACGTACGCTGAAGACGCAAGCGATGTGTCCCATGAGGCGGGAGTGGTACCGGTGGCCAGCGCGACCACGGTGATGACGGGGGCGGCGACCGTCCGGGCCGGCGCCGACGGCGGTCACGAGGACGCCGGATACGTCCTGCGCACCGCCACGGCCGACGATCTCGGCGGGGCGCGGGCCGTGATGCTCGACACCGTCTACCGCGACCTGAGGTCCGGCTACGTACCCCGCTGGCACGCCGACATCATCGACCCCGAGGCCGCCTACCTCCGCCCGGAGCGCTGCACCCTGCTCGTCGTCGAGCACCGCGGCGAGATCGTCGCCACCGGGGCCGTACGCGACCGGGGACCGCAGGCGCCGCCCAATCCGCAGTGGGTCGCCGACCGCTTCCCCTCCGGCTCCACCGCGCAGCTCTGCCGGATCTATGTGCGCCCCGAGCACCGCAGGCACGGGCTGGCCCGGCGGCTGGTGCGCGAGCTGGGGGAGTTCGTGGTGCGGGCGGGCGGCTACACGGCCCTGTATCTGCACACCGACCCCGCCGTGCCGGGCGCCGAGCCCTTCTGGCGTTCGCTGGCCCGTGAGGTGTGCGACGAGCGGACGCTGCCCGGGGGCGGGCAGGGGATCGTCCACTTCGAGCTGCCGATGCCGGTCCTGGGTTCACCAGGCAACCCCGCCCAATAGATGACAATCGTTTTCATATAAGGTCGCTCCCATGCCCACGCCCCGTCGCCTCCGCCGCGCCGCGCTGCCGCTCGCCGCGACCGCGCTCCTCGCCACCGCCGTCACCGCCTGCACCTCCTCCGGAGGGTCGGGCGGCTCCGGCGGCGACCAGCGGCTGAAGGTGGCCCTGGCCTTCCCGCCCGCCCAGGCCATGTCCCCGTACGGCGACGACGCCGTCACCCTGAGCCGGCTCGCCGTCGTCGAAGGGCTCACCCGGCTCGACCGCGACGGTGAGGCCGAGCCCGCGCTCGCCACCTCCTGGAAGCGCGACGGCGACCGGGCCTGGCTGTTCACCATCCGGCCGGACACCGTCTTCCAGGACGGCACGAAGCTCGACGCCGCCGCCGTGGTCCGCTCGCTGGCCGCCGCGCAGCAGGCCTCCCCGAAGCCCCGGGTGCTGTCCGACACCACGCTCACCCCCACGGCCGAGGGCGCGGACACCGTACGGATCACGACGAAGGACGCCGACCCGCTGCTGCCCCAGCGGCTCGCCAACCCGTCGCTGAGCGTCCTGTCCGCCGGCGCGTACGCGAAGAGCGGCGCCAAGGTCGACCCCGCCGGGCACGCCACCGGCCCCTTCACCCTCGCCGAGGTCAACGGCGCGGTCAGCGCCACCCTGGAACGCAACGACACCTACTGGGGCGCCAAGGCGAAGGCCCCCGGCGTCGACGTGAAGTTCGTCGCCGACGGCACCGCCCGCGCCAACGCGCTGCGGACGAAGGACGTCGACGTCGCCGAGTACGTCCCCATCTCGCAGGCCTCCCTGCTCGGCGACGGCCTCGTCCACGAGTTCCCCTCCGCCCGCACCAACGGCCTCTCCCTCAACACCGGGCGCGGCGTCTTCGCCGACCCGGCGATGCGCGCCGCCGCCCGCGCGGCCATCGACCCCAAGGCCCTGGTCGACGGCGTCTACGAAGGCCGCGCCGACACCGCCCAGGGGCTGCTCGGCCCCGGCGTCCCGTGGGCCGCCGACCTCCGCACCGCCCCCACCGGCCGGGCGAAGGCCGCCACCCCGGCCGAGGTGCGGAAGACGCCCGAGATCGTGCTCGCCACGTACACCAACCGGCCCGAACTGCCCGAGGTCGCCACCGTCGTCCAGCAGCAGCTGGAGAAGAGCGGCTTCACCGTCAAGCAGGTCGTCCGCGACTACGCGCAGATGGAGGCCGACGCGCTGGCCGGGAAGTACGACGGGTTCATCCAGGCCCGCAACACCCTCCTGGACACCGCCGACCCGGTCTCCTACCTCGCCTCCGACTTCACCTGCGACGGCAGCTTCAACATCACCCAGCTCTGCGCGAAGCCCGTCGACACCGCCGTCGACAAGGCCGCCGCCCTCGCCGACACCGACGCCCGGCACAAGGCCGAGATGACCGCCGAGGCCGCGATCCTCGGCTCCGACGCCCTCGTCCCGCTCGTCCACGAACGCTTCGTCCAGGGCTACGACGACGCCCGGGTCCAGGGCGTCGCCCTCGACCCGATGGAACGCACCCTCATCACCGCCGACACCCGCATCGGGTGACCGCGTGAAGTACCTCGCCGGACGGCTCGGCACGCTCCTCGCCGTCGTCGCGGTGATCGGGCTGCTGCCCTGGCTGACCCGGACCGACCCGGCCCGCACGATCCTGCACGCCCGCTACGCCGACCGGGCCCCGACCCCCGAGACCCTCGCCGCGATCCGCGCCGAGACCGGGCTCGACGGCGGCCCGGTGCACGTCCTCGGCGACTGGCTCGGCGGGCTGTTCCGGGGCGACCTCGGCACGTCCTGGGTCTCCGGGCAGCCCGTCGGACCCGATGTGAGAGCCGCGCTCGGCAACTCCCTCACCCTGATGGGCGTCTCGCTCGCCGTCGCCGTCCTCCTCGCCCTCGCGCTGAGCGCGGCCACCCTACGGCGCGGAGCCGCGCGCCGGATCGTCCGGGTACGCGCCGGAGCGGGCGCGGCGGTGCTCGCCGCGCTGCCGGAGTTCCTGCTCGCCGCCGTCCTGGCCACCGTGTTCGCCGTACACCTCGGATGGTTCCCGGCGCTCGGCTGGGGCGCCCCCGACCAGCTCGTCCTGCCCGCGCTCGCCATGGGCGTACCGGCCGGGGCGCTGCTCGGCCGGCTGCTGGACGACGCCCTGCCCGGCGCGTTCGCCGAACCCTGGGCGAAGGCCGCCGCCGCGAGCGGCCTGCCGGGCCGGATCGTCGCCCGGCACGCCCTGCGCCGTACGCTGCCGGGCCTGCTGCCCCAGCTCGGCCTGGTCGCGGTCGGGCTGACCGGCGGGGCGGTCGCCGTCGAGACGCTGTACGCGATCCCCGGCCTCGGCGGTACGGCCCTGGCCGCCGCCCTCGCCCAGGATCTGCCCGTCCTCCAGGCGGCCGTCCTCGTCCTGCTGCTCCTCGGCGTCGCCGCGGGCCTGCTCTCCCGCCTCGCCGTCCGCGTCCTCCTCGGTCCCGCGCTCACCGACCGCGCGCTGCCCGCCCTGGTCGCGCCCCGGCTGCCCGGCCGCCGCGCGGTCACCGTCGCCGCCCTCGTCCTCGGCGGCCTGCTGATCGCGGTCACCGTCGCGGGCCTCCTGCGCGACCCCCTCCACGTCGACACCGCCGCCCGGCTCGCCGGCCCCTCCGCCGCGCACCCCTTCGGCACCGACAACCTCGGCCGCGACGTCCTCGCCCGCCTCGGTCACGGCGCGGCCCGCACCGCGCTCGCCGCCGTCGCCGTCGGAGCCGTCACCCTCGTCCTCGGGCTGCTCCTCGGGGCGCTGCGCGCCGGAGCGCTCACCGAGACCGCGAACGCGCTCCCCGCCGTCCTCGCCGGACTCGTCCTCGCGGGCATCGCCGGACCGGGCCCCTGGGGCGCGGCCGCCGCCGTGGCCGCCGTCGCCTGGGCCCCGCTCGCCGCGCACACCGCCGCGCTGTACGCCCAGGAGAAGGCGGCCCCGCACCTCGCCGCCGCCGTCGCCCTCGGTGCGGACCGGGCCCATCTGCTGCGCCGCCACGTCCTGCCCGGCGTCCTGCCACCGGTGGCCCGCCACGCCTTGCTCCGCATCCCGGCCATCGCGCTCGCCCTGGCCTCCCTCGGCTTCCTCGGCCTCGGCACGCAGGCGCCCGCGCCGGAGTGGGGCCGGATGCTGTCGGAGAACATGCCGTACGCGGAACGCGCCCCGTGGGCCGTCCTCGCCCCGGCCGCCGCGCTCGCGGTCCTCGGCGCGCTGGCGGTCCTCACCTCGGCCGCTGTGCGCGGGCGCACTCCGGCGGGCCTGAAGTGAACCGGCCCGCGCACAGCGGCCGAGG